>NZ_JAKLJH010000158.1 GCF_023151265.1 Flavobacterium sp. | reverse complement strand
AAGACCACACCACTATTGGCGATGGCGTTATGATTGGTGCAGGTTCAGGTGTTGCTGCTGATGTGGAAGCCGGAAAGGCAGTGCTAGGATATCCTGCAATTGATGCCAAAGACGCTTTAAGACAATGGGCAATTTTAAAAAGAATGGTAAACGATTCAAAAAAATAAAGTAATATTGTAATAACTATAAAACAAAAATCTATGTATCAAAAACCTTCTGCGGCGTTTATTGCTGCATCTTGGATTGCATTAGGAACTGGAATGATTGGTTATTTAATCGGATTATTCAGAGCTGATATGCTATTAAACGAAAAAGGATATTACTTCACAGTTTTAATGTTCGGACTTTTCGCTGTGGTTTCTTTACAAAAAAGTGTTAGAGACCGCTTAGAAAATATTCCTGTAACCGATTTATATTACGGAATTTGCTGGTTTGCCACCATATTATCAATTGTTTTATTAATTGTAGGATTGTGGAATGCTACTTTACTTCCGAGTGAAAAAGGTTTTTATGCATTTTCTTTTTTACTTTCTATTTTTGGAGCCATAACAGTACAGAAAAACACTAGAGATAGTCAAGCTCGAGATACTAATTCACAACAATAAAAATTAACATTAGTTAAATTTATTCCAAATCCATCTAAAGAATTTATTTTTCAGATGGATTTTGTATTTTAGCCAACCAATAAAACAACAAAACCCAAATGGACATTAATTTCAATAAAAACGAAGATCATAACAAACTTTTACTTTCCGATTTAAAAAACCGATTTGCCCAAGTTAAATTAGGTGGCGGACAAAAACGTATCGAAAAATTACACGCTGAAGGTAAAATGACAGCTCGTGAACGTATTGATTATCTTTTAGATGAAAAGGCAAAAAGCATTGAAATTGGTGCATTTGTTGGAGATGGTATGTACAAAGAACATGGCGGTTGTCCTTCTGGAGGAGTTGTTGTGAAAATCGGATTTATTTCTGGAAAACAGTGCATCGTGGTAGCTAATGACGCTACAGTAAAAGCAGGTGCTTGGTTTCCAATTACTGGAAAAAAGAATCTTCGCGCGCAAGAAATTGCCATGGAAAACCGTTTGCCAATCATTTATTTAGTGGATTCAGCTGGAGTTTATTTACCAATGCAAGACGAAATTTTTCCAGACAAAGAACATTTTGGTCGTATTTTTAGAAATAATGCCATCATGAGCAGTATGGGAATTACCCAAATTGCCGCTGTTATGGGAAGTTGTGTTGCTGGTGGTGCTTATTTACCTATTATGAGCGATGAAGCCATGATTGTAGATAAAACCGGTAGTATTTTCTTAGCTGGAAGTTATTTAGTAAAAGCCGCAATTGGAGAAACAATTGATAACGAAACTCTTGGTGGAGCAACAACACATTGCGAAATTTCAGGCGTGACGGATTATAAAGCGAAAGATGATAAAGATGCTTTAGATAGAATTAAAAGTATCGTAGGTAAAATTGGTGATTTCGATAAAGCAGGATACAATCGTGTGAAAGCCGAAAAACCAGCTTTAGAACCAAAAGATATTTACGGAATTTTACCAAAATCGAGAGCTGATCAATACGATATGTATGAAATCATCAAACGTTTGGTAGACAATTCAGAATTTGACGAATACAAAGGTGATTACGGAAAAACCTTAATTACAGCCTACGCTCGCATCGATGGTTGGGCAGTTGGAATTGTTGCGAACCAACGTAAAATTGTAAAAAACGCTAAGGGTGAAATGCAGTTTGGTGGAGCAATTTATTCCGATTCTGCGGATAAAGCGACACGTTTTATTGCCAATTGTAACCAAAAGAAAATTCCATTAGTTTTTGTGCAAGATGTTACTGGATTTATGGTAGGTTCCAAATCAGAACACGGAGGAATTATAAAAGACGGAGCAAAAATGGTGAATGCGATGGCGAATTCGGTTGTACCAAAATTTACTGTGATTGTCGGAAACTCATACGGTGCTGGGAATTATGCGATGTGTGGAAAAGCTTATGATCCAAGGTTAATCTTCGCTTGGCCAAGTGCAGAATTAGCGGTTATGGGTGGAACGCAAGCGGCAAAAGTATTAGCACAAATTGAAGCATCATCTTTAAAAGCAAAAGGCGAAGTCATCGATGAGGTAAAAGAAAAAGAGTTATTCGATAAAATCAAAGCAAGATATGACGAACAAGTTTCACCATACTACGCTGCTTCTCGTTTGTGGACAGATGCTATTATTGATCCATTAGAAACCAGAAATTGGATTTCTATGGGAATTGAAGCAGCCAACCACGCACCTATTGAGAAACAGTTTAATTTAGGGGTGATTCAAGTCTAATTCATAACACGAATTTCACGAATTGACACAAATTAATTCGTGAAAATTCGTGAAATTCGTGTTTAATACCAATTCATCTTCGTTGAATAAATATTGATAATCAAAATTCTATTTTCTTCTATCCGATATACGATTTTAAAATTCCATTTTGGAAAATACCGAATCATTTCATCATTAAATAAAGGTTCTTTTGGATTTTTATGCGGAAATTTTGCTAAATCATCTCCCAAATTTAACAAAGTCTCAATTACCATTTCTGCGTTTTGAGGACTATTTTGAAAAATAAAATTATGAATTGTTTCGAGGGAATCTAAAGAAGCTTTTGACCAAACTACAGATTTCATTTCTTAAAAATCTTATTTCTTATTGTTTCGGAATTATACACATCATTTTCTTCTGAAACTTTGAGAATTGCCTCAATTTCTTGCTTATATTCGGCAACAGAAAGTAATTTGCCATTAACATCATAAACATATCCTTCATCATTCAAAAGTTGGTCAATTTTATTCAAAACATCTTCGTTTTGGATATCCAAAATTCGATGAATAATACTTTTTCTGTGTGTTTCAATATTCATGAGTAAACTGATTTACACAAAGATAAATATTATTTCAATTACTTTATCTTTGCATCATGTCAAAATCGCTTTTCCAACCTTTCAAAACCAATATTTCAGGTATTTCTTTACCCGAAAAATTCACGTTCCCTTTTTATTATGAACCGCATGAATTAACTAGGATTGCTACAACTGAATTGCAATCGTATTTAGAAAAGCAAACCGATTTTGAACACAATTTCGGTTTGAAAGAAAATCAAGAAGGTTTAGTAATTGGAAAAATGTTTGGTGTTTTAGTTTGTCAAAATCAAGAAGGAGAATTAGGCTATTTATGGGCTTTTTCTGGAAAACTGGCTGGTGTGAATCACCTTCCCTATTTTGTTCCAACGATTTTTGATATGTTGCATGAAGATGGATTTTTCAGAAAAGAAGAAGAAGTTTTGAATGCAATCAATCGTCAAATCGAAATTTTAGAAAATTCCGACGAACTTCAAAACAAGAAAAATCAATTAGACGTTACTAAAATTGAAGCTTTAACCGATATTCAAAATCAGAAAGATAAAATCAAAAGATTAAAGTTGGAACGCGATGAAAAACGAATTTCATTCACCAATTTATCTTCAGCTGAAATTGAACAATTAGAATTAGAACTTTCGGAAGAAAGCAAAAAAGAGAGCATTTTACTCAAAAAAATGACCAAATATTGGAATTTTCAAATTGAAAATGCACAAAAAGAAGTCAATTTGCTTTTAGATGAAATCAATCAGTTAAAAGAAGATCGCCGAATAAAATCAGGAGCATTACAACAAAAACTGTTTGCAGAATATTCGTTTTTAAATCAATTTGGTGAACGAAAAAGCATTGGAGAAATTTTCAATAATAATCCGCCAGCTGGAGCTGGTGAATGTGCTGCACCAAAGTTATTGCATTACGCTTTCGAACATAATTTGAAACCAATCGCAATGGCTGAATTTTGGTGGGGACAATCGCCAAAATCGGAAATTCGTAAACACAAACAATTTTATCCCGCTTGTAAAAGTAAGTGCGAACCTATTTTGTTATCACACATGTTGCAAGGTTTGGAAATGGAAGCAAATCCGTTTCAGGAAAATCCAGCGGAAGGAAAAAACATTGAAATTGTTTATGAAGATGACGTTTTAGCAATAATAAATAAACCCGCAGAATTTCTATCTGTTCCTGGAAAAATCATATCAGATTCTGTTTACCAAAGAGTCAAAGAATTATATCCAAATGCAACTGGGCCATTAATTGTACATCGTTTAGACATGTCGACATCAGGTTTAATGTTGATTGCAAAAGACGAAGAAACGTATGTAAAACTGCAAAGTCAGTTCATCAAAAGAACGATTAAAAAGCGATATGTTGCTTTATTAGATGGTGTTTTAGAAGGAAATGAAGGTTTTATCGATTTACCATTGAGAGTAGATTTGGACGATAGACCACGACAATTGGTTTGTTACGAACACGGAAAACCAGCGCAAACCAAATGGAAAAAAATTGAAGTTAGAAACAATCAAACTTTGGTTTACTTCTATCCTATTACAGGAAGAACGCATCAATTACGAGTGCATGCTTCACACGAATTAGGATTAAAAACTCCAATTATTGGCGATGATTTGTATGGAAAAAAAGCTGATCGTTTACGCTTACATGCAGAAAGTTTGACTTTTGAACATCCGATTTCGAGAGAAAAAATGACAATTACAAAAGAAGCAACATTTTAAAAAAGTGAGTTTCTTATAATTGAAACCCACTTTTTATTTAATTGAATTTACAATCAAGATTTTATAAGTTTAATTCTAAAATCTTTCTACTTTAATTATTTCAAAATTTTTCTCACCAGATCCAAAATCCCATTTTATTTGATCCCCAGTTTTATTTCCAACTAAAGCTAATCCAACATCACCAACAATTGATTCTGTATTATTTCTTCTTTTAGCTTTTGATGGTGCTACAAAAGTAAAATCTTGCAATTCATTTGTTAGGATATCTTTAATAGTAACTCTGCAGTCAATGGTAACCACATTATTTGGTAATTCTCTGCGTCTAATTTGTTTCGCACGCTTTAATTGCACTACTAATTGATCTTCCACAAACGGAGTCACTTTTTTTCTTCTTAGTAAATCTTTAATTAAATCATAAATTCCTGTTGTTAATATAATATCTTGATTCATTTTTTTATTTTTTTATAAATGCCTGAATGAAACCTAAAGAAATACCCAACCAAATTCAAGTATGAATCCAGCACAAAAGCATCAAAAAAGGCAAATAATTATTATTTATTTTGAGTAAGAAAATAGAAATTTCCCTGTCTTGGGCTTGACAGGGATTATTTAATGAAGACTTTTGAACTTTTTAAAAAAGAATCATCATGTAAATAATTCAAAGTGATGAAACTTCGAACTATAAGTATGTTAAAAAAAGTAGACTGATTCATTTCAAATAAATATCTTCAAATTTATAACTATTTCATACGACTAAAAAAAATTTAACAATTCATTATCCTTTATTGGTAAAACATAGTTCTCTTATTTTTTACTTTATAATTACGATTTTATTTTATTTAAATTATAAGTTTTTAAATTCAAACTCTTATATTTAGATTTTGAAAACTATCCTTATGAAAAACAGTTTTTTAGTTATCCTAGCGATATTAGGAATCCAACAAATTAGTGCTCAATTTACCCGTCGCGACTCTTTACAAGGTGGTTTACGCATTGAAAGAACTTCCTATGATGTTAAACGCTATGATTTAAATATTACCATAAATCCAGAGCAAAAAAGTATAAAAGGTTTTAATGAAATTACTTTTGAAGTGATGGTTCCAACTCAAAAAATTCAAT
>NZ_JAKLJH010000157.1 GCF_023151265.1 Flavobacterium sp. | reverse complement strand
ACAAAAAATATAAATACAGAATATTTATGTTTTAACATTTTGATAAAAGTACTAAGCTATGGTCTTTTCCTTGAAACTGATTATAAAGTAATACTTTTGAAAAAGTAGCTTTTTCAATAGAGTTCATTTTTACAACTTTTGGAATTGCTTGATTTTTAAGAATCGATGCTGCAACCCAAAATCCAAATGCTGAAGCTGTGTTGAATTCACCACATAAATGTTTGTAATAGACTTGTGGAATTTGGCTAAATAACGAACCAACAACTGTATAATAGGTATCAAAATTAATATCTCCGTTATTTCCTAAAACAACAACATCAATATCTTGAATTTTTAAATGATTCTTTTCTAAAAAACTACTAATGAAATTTTCAACTTCGTCAATATTCAAGTCGTTTTGAATTTGTAATGCTTCCAAAACGGCATACGAGTTTTCTTTTTTTACATTTTCTAAAGTCACAAAAGTTGCGCCTTCACTGTAAACAACACCTGAAGAATTTGAATCTAAAACAGAATAAGGTTGATCGCTTTCTTTTTTAATGATGTTAACCAGTTTAAACAACTCCATTGTATGCGAAGAAGTTTCGTCTGCTGCACCAACTAAAATCGTGTTCTCTTCTTCGTTTTCAAGTTGTAATTTCGCATCTAGTAAAGCTGATTCGAAAGAAATTGAACCATTAACATAGGTAAAATTATAACCTTTACAACCTAATCCTAAGGCAATTTGTGCTCCAACCGTATTGTGCGTAGATTGAATAAAATTAGTTGGTGTTAAGTATTCTTCGTTATTATCAATTAAAGCTTTTAAGAATTTTTCAGAATCTTCAATACACCCCATTCCCGTTCCAGTAATTATAGCATCTGGAACCTCAACATTTGCTTCTTTTAATGCTTTTGTTGATGCTGCTAAACCCATTTTAACTCCTTTTGCCATTCGTCTTGCTGCGGCTGGCGGAATTAATTCTTTATACGAAGGTTGTTTAGCATAAACTATGTTTTCGGTTGTATTAATTTCAACCGATTCTAAGAAAGAAGTATCATATGTTTCTTGAGAAGAGACGCATCCCATTCCGTTAATGTAGCACTTTTGCATTAGTTCTTTGAAAATATTAAAGTGGAACAATTTCCTCCAAATCCGAAAGAATTTGAAAGTACATGATGTATCTCTTTTTCTTTAAGTGTAAGTTGTGGCGTTAAATTGAATTCTTCCATATTTGTTTTAAAATTCAAATTTGGAAAAATAATATTGTTCTGAATTGCCAAAATACTATAAACCGCTTCAATACCCGCAGCTGCCGCCAAAGTATGACCTGTAAAAGGTTTTGTTGAACTAAAATCAGGAACATTTTCTCCAAATATTCTAATAATGGCTCTTCCTTCAGATAAATCGTTATTTGGTGTTGCCGTTCCGTGGGCGTTTATGTAATCAATTTCGCTTGGTTGAATTTTTGCCATTTTGAAGGCTTTATTCATCGCTAAGAAAGCACCATCACCGTTTTCTGAAGAGGCAGTTTGATGAAAAGCATCGTTTGCATTTCCAAAACCGGTAACGTAAGCCAAAACTTCTTTGTTTTCGTTTTTCACAATCGTCTCCGATTCTAAAACTAAAAATGCTGCGGCTTCACCTAAATTTAATCCTTTTCTGTTGTTGTCAAATGGAGCATTGTAGTCATCCGATAAAATCATTAGGGTTTTAAATCCATTTATGGTAAATTTTGCTAGAGCATCTGTTCCTCCAACCACTACCCTATCTAATTCGCCAGATTGAATTAATCTTGCGCCTAACATAATTGCATTTGCCGCTGAAGAACAAGCTGTACTAATTGTAGTAACCATGCCTTTTAATCCGATACAATTCGCAATTTTTTGAGAATTATCGCCAATATCGTGACTGGTTATGTATTTTTGGCAAGCTTCGTTTTCAAAATATTCGTAATAATATTTTTCAGTCATATCCATTCCGCCAACGCTTGTTGCTGAAATTAATCCTGACTTATATGTATTCATATCGCTTATTTTTGCGTTTTCAACTGCTTGTTTAGCTGCAATAGCGCCTAATAATGCAGTACGAGAATAATTATTATCACTAGGTAAATTAAGTTGCTCGGCTAATTGCTCATTAGTCAATTTAATTTCTCCCACTTTAATGATGTCTTTATGAATCGTTTCAATGTTTGAAATTGTAGAAAGTCCCGTTTTTAGAGAAACTAATGAATGGAAGTTCTCTTCAACAGTATTTCCTATTGAAGATATAATTCCCATGCCTGTAATTGCAACTTTCATTTAGATTGTATTATTTAGTTCTGTTTTCAGCAATATAAGCTGCCATAGTTTCAATAGATTCGAAAATTGCTTTTCCTTGTTTTGGATCAGCTAATCTAATTCCGTATTCTTTATCTAAAAGTACAATTAATTCTAAAGCATCAATTGAATCTAAACCTAAACCATCGCCAAATAAAGGATCGTTATCGTTAATATCTTCAATTGCAATATCTTCTAAATTTAAAACTTCAATGATTTTTGATTTTAATTCTTGTTTTAAAGCTTCCATAATTATTGATTGTATAATGTTTGTATATTTTGTTTATCGTGTGCAATTGTTCCTGATTTTTCTACTAAGTAAACAAAAGCTTTGTATTCGTTTTTATAATATTCTACCCAACCGCAAAGTACTTTTTCTGTTTTACCACTTTCTAACAAATATGATGCGTAATTTGACATAAAATCGGGTTTAAAATCATCAAACACAAAAAAAGCATTTTCTGTTTTTAATTGATGTTTGATACTAATTTCGCCCACACAAATATTAGGTAATGTATACACAAAAACGGCTGGACTTGGAAAATAATTTTCGGTATCAGAAATTGAATCTTGGTATTTTACATCTGTATCTAAACTTGAAGATTTATTAGCAAATACTAGTGCAATATCGTTCTCATTTTCTAAATCGATGTTATCTTTTAAGATTGCTTCTGCTCCTAAAAAGGCTAATTTACTTAAATTATCCATTTTAAAAAATTTTGAATATTCTAAGCCAATTGTTTTTGATGCATTTTTAATAAATTCAGGAAACAACACATCGTTTATTTCTAAAACAGTTGTTCCGTTTAGTTGAAGTGTATTATTTTCTATTTTGCAATAGCTTGATATGTGATAATTTGTCGTCAATTTTAATTTATTTTTTCAAACAATACAGCTGTATTACATCCGCCAAAGCCTGATGCTGTTTTTAAGAAATATTTGATTTCTTTTTTTCTATTTTCTTTTAAAATAGCAATTGGAATAGAAACTCCAGAGTTTTTAAATCCTTTTGATGCTAATAATTCTTCGTTATAAACCGATTGCAATCCGATTACAATTTCTAACAATCCAGAAGCGCCTAACGTGTGTCCGTAATAGCCTTTTAAACTATTTATGGCAACAGTATCAATATGGGAACGAGAAAAAGCAATTGCTTCCATTTCGTCGTTATACAAAGTGGCTGTTCCGTGAGCCGAAATGTAATCTAACTTATCTTTTGTGATATTTGCTTCTTTGAAAGCACTTTCAATACTTTTAAACAACCCTTCCCCTGTTCTTGATGGTCCAGAAATATGATTGGCATCGTTTATAGCTCCATCACCAATGATTGCCACAGCATTTTCAGTTGGTTTTTCGGAAGAAATATAAACCGCTGCTGCTGCTTCGCCAAGAGTTACACCATTTCTAGACTCATCGTAAGGTGCGCAAGGCAAGTTACTCATCGCTTGAAAGGAATTAAAACCAGACAAAACGAATTCGGAAATTTCATCTCCAGCAATTACAAATGCGTTTTCATAAGCACCTAATTGAATCATTCGTTTAGCAACAGAAACCGCTAAAACTCCAGAAACACAAGCATTTGAAACCACAATTGGTTCTGTTTTGAATCCGAAAAAAGTATTTATTTTTTTTGCTAAAGTTCCTAAATGTGCTTCTTCAATTGGTAATTCTTGATTTTCTAATAACGAAATATTTCCTTTTGTTGTAGAAAGAATTAAAACTGATTTTTCGGTAACTTTATTTTTATTTATAATTGGGTGCAATGCTAAAATGAGCATCTTTTCTAATTTGGTAAACGTGTTTTCATTAGAAACTTTTAGAAAACTTTCATTTAACTTTTCATCTTCAATAATTGAAGCATAGATAGAAGAAAGATTTCCATATTTCTCTTGAAATTGAATACCCGATTGCCCTTTTACAAGTGCATTCCAATTGGCTTCTAAATCAAAACCTAACGGAGTTACGCAATTAGCATCGGAAATATAAATTGTTTTATTTGCTATCATTTTAATAATCCAACGCTTTTTTTCCATTCTTCATAAAAAGAAGGTGCATTTAAAACTAAATTTCCATCACTATCTAAAAACACTTGAACGGTTTCGCCGGTACAAGCGATTTCGTTATTGCTATCGTAAATTACATATCTAAAAATCATTTTTGCCGCAGGAGAATCTACAATTGTAGTTTCAATACGAGCCACATCGCCATATTTTAATGACAACTTATGTTCACATACCGATTTTACAATTGGTGTTGTATAACCGTGTTTTTGAACATCTAGATAAGATATACCGTGCAATCTTCCAAAAGCTTCTCTTCCATCTTCAAAATAAGTGATATAGTAGCCGTGCCAAACAATTCCTAATGGATCTGTTTCGTTAAATCGAACTCTAATATCTTTAGAAACGCTTAAATGAGAAGCCTCGTTATACTGCTCTTTTCTTTTTATCATATTGGATGGCAATAAAAATTGTAATTATAAAGAACAAAAGTAGTAAAAATATTTCGGGAAGAATTTCTATGGCATCAGCTTTACGTAGTAAAACATCATAAAATGCGTTTAATCCCCAATTCATAGGTGAAATATGCGAAATAACTTGCATTACTTTTGGCATGGCAAATACAGGAACCCAAACACCACCAATGGCAGCCAAAATCACTACCGAAGTTGCTCCAAAAGGTGCTGATTGTTCTTGAGTTTTAGCAATAGTTCCAAGTAAAATTCCGAATCCAATTGCTGCTAATCCTGAAAATAATGCAACAACACTCATTAAAAAGAATTTTCCATCTAAATCTAATGTTGGTAAACTTAAGTACGGAAATAAATACATTCCAACTAAAACCATTAGATAAAACTGAATCATACAAATTACTAAATACGTAATTGTTTTTCCAGCAATTACAACTGAATAAGGAACAGGATTAGTAAGTAATCGAATTTGTGTTCCTTGTCCTTTTTCTTTCACAATATTAATAGAAAGCGGAACAATTATAAAAAAGATAGCAAATAAAGTCCAAGCTGGAACATTATGTTGTACCGAATTTGGTAAAATTTCTTTATTATCAACTGTTGGAACAATTTCTTTAAACGTAATGAAACTTTCTTGCTCAAAAATAGGCTCCTCGCCTTCTCCTAATTGCTCTTGAAAAGTAGCGTAGATGGATTTGGTTTCAATTTGAGAAATCATTTTATCAATACTACTTTTTACATTACTTTTAAAAGTAGCTTGAGTAGCAGGATCAAAATAAAGTCGGACTTCTTTTTTGTTTATTATTTGAGGAAGTGAATCTTTTTTTGGCTCTTCTGAAAGATCACCAATTCCAAAATTTGAAATTATTTTATCTACGTTTTGATTTACTTTTAATTGCAAATCTTTACTTAGATTTTCGGGAATAATGATAGCTAACTGAAATTTTCCTTTAAAAACAGTTTCTTTTGCTGAATCTTCTGTTAAGTTTTTTCCATCTAAAGAAGAAACAATTTCAAACTGACCGCTTTTATTTAGGTTTTCAATTACCGATTTAGAAATTTTGCCTTTATCGTTATCAAT
>NZ_JAKLJH010000156.1 GCF_023151265.1 Flavobacterium sp. | reverse complement strand
AAAAATATATTTTTTTATTCAAAAAAGAATTGTAAATTTATAGTATTAAAAAAACAAGAACTATGAAAAAAATTATCTATTCATTCGTAATTTTATTCATTTCCCAGTTAACCTTCGCAAATGAATTAGATTCTATCTTAACAAAAGCTAGATCACTAACCGAGAAGAAAAATTATTCTGAAGCAATTAAAGAGTATGAAAATTACATTAAATTGTCTAAGGGTGAAAATTTAAAAGATGTTTATATTGAAGTAGCCAATTGTTACTTTTATCAAAATAAAAAAGAGGTTGCCGTAAAATACATCAAAGAGGCCATTACCAAATATGGTTTTACGGAAGAAGATTTCATTTACAATTCGTTGTTGAATGAAAATTTGTCGAGTTACGCACTTTCTGTGGTTTACGATGATTACGACAAACTCAGACAAAAGTATTTGGTAACTTTAAATTAATTACCATTACAATACTTTTAAAATCTCCTTACAGTTTTAGTTGTAAGGAGATTTTTTTATTTCTTCTTAGCTGTTTTTTCTCTAAAAATTTGCTCCAAGTTTTTATTCTTCAATACAATTTGTAACGTTCTTAATTGATTGGCTTGTGCAAAATCAAACAAGGTTGGACGCATATCGGTAGTTGAAGTAAAAGTTAATTCCCAAACTAAATCATGCGAATTTTTTGCTGATTTTAAATTAGGAAGTGAAGTAAAAATAGTTTTATCTACTTTTTTGTCAAATTCTACTTCAATAATTTGTTCGGCTTCTTCGGCAACTAAATTGTTTAGTTTTTTATCGGTAACAATTTTTCCTTTATCGATGATGATAATTCTATCACAAATAGCTTCCACTTCTTGCATGATGTGTGTTGAAAGAAAAACTGTTTTGTCTTTTCCAATGTTTTTAATCAAATCGCGAATTTCAACTAATTGATTTGGGTCTAAACCTGTCGTAGGTTCGTCCAAAATCATCACATCTGGATTGTGTAATAAAGCGGTTGCTAATCCAACACGTTGACGATATCCTTTTGATAATTCTCCAATTTTTTTATGACTTTCCGGAGTTAATCCTGTCAAAGCAATTACTTCATCAATTCTTGATTTCGCAACTTTATGTAAATCGGCATTAAAAGCCAAATATTCTCTCACATATAAATCCAAATACAACGGATTGTGTTCTGGTAAATACCCAACCGATTTTTGTACTTCTTTTTGAGCAGAAGTAACATCGTGTTCGTTTACAACTGCAGTTCCGCTATCTGCTGTTAAATAAGTAGTCAAAATTTTCATTAAAGTGGATTTTCCAGCGCCATTTGGACCTAAAAAACCTACGATTTCTCCTTTTTTTACAGAAAAACTAACGTTGTCCAATGCTTTTTGGTCTCCGTAATTTTTTGAAATATTTTGAACTTCTATCGACATATCTTGTAAATTTTAGCAAAAGTAACTTTTTTTAAAAGAACTCAAATTTATTTAAAAAAGTATTTCGTTTTCATTTTTTTATTACTTTTACGCAATCAAATAATAAATAGCGCAATGCTTACCAATAGCACATTTTTATATAACAATTCTTTTTATTTCTTCTGGAGACAGATGAGGGATTGTTGTGCTATTATATAAATGAAAGAAATTTATTTTATAAACATACAATCCCGATGCAAATCGGGATTTTTTTTTTGCTCAAAATTATGGGAATTAAAATCGCAATTCAGGGAATTCAAGGGTCGTTTCATCATCAAGTAGCACATCGTTATTTTGGTGATGCGATTGGTTTGGATGAATGCAGCTCGTTTCGAGATGTAGTTAATAGTTTGAAAGCCAATCAATCCGATAAAGCGGTTATGGCGATTGAAAATTCAATTGCAGGAGCCATTTTGCCTAATTATGCTCTTATCGATTCAAATGATTTGCACATTATTGGCGAATATTTTTTGGACATTCACATGAATTTGATGGTGTTTCCTGGTCAAAAAATTGAAGATATTACAGAAGTGCATTCGCATCCAATTGCTTTATTGCAATGTGCCAATTTCTTTGGTCAATATCCGCATATTAAGTTGGTAGAAAGTTCGGATACCGCGATTACGGCTAAACGAATTCAGGAAAATCAATTAAGAGGAATTGGTGCTTTGGCAGGACCAGTTGCGGCTAATATTTATGATTTGGAAATTATCGCTGATGGAATTCATACCGTAAAAAGCAATAAAACGCGTTTTGTAGTTTTAAAAGCATCGAACAAAGAAATTCCAAAAGAACTCATCAATAAAGCTTCCATAAAATTTGAATTAGATGATACACCAGGTTCTTTGGCAACAGTTTTAAATGTGCTGAATAATTGCAAATTGAATCTGACGAAAATTCAATCGCTTCCAATTATCGAAACACCTTTTACTTATGCGTTTTTTGTGGATGTGGTTTTTGAAAAATACAAGCATTTTGAAAAAGCGAAAAAAGTAATGGAAATTATGACGACGCATTTCAAGGTTTTGGGCGAATATGAAAAGAGTAAACAATAATAATTTAATAATAAGTAGTAATTTTACAGTGAAAATATGGTTATGGAAAATAAAAAAGAATTACGCACTTGGTTAGATGATTTTCAGTTGAATCATCCACTGGTAATAGCAGGACCTTGTAGTGCTGAAACCGAAGATCAAGTTTTAAAAATAGCACACGAATTAAAGAATTCTGATGTTTCTATTTTCCGTGCGGGAATTTGGAAACCGCGTACGCGTCCAGGTGGATTTGAAGGTGTAGGTGAAATTGGATTGAAATGGTTGCAAAAAGCCAAAGCAGAAACCGGTTTGTTAATGGCAACTGAAGTTGCTACGGCAGCTCACGTAAAATTAGCTTTGGAACACGATATTGATGTGTTGTGGATTGGCGCTAGAACAACAGTAAATCCATTTGCAGTTCAAGAAATTGCAGATGCTTTGCAAGGAACTGATAAAATAGTTTTATTAAAAAACCCAGTAAATCCTGATTTATCTTTATGGATTGGTGGTTTAGAGCGATTGTATAATGCGAACATAAAGAAATTAGGTGTAATTCATAGAGGATTTTCCACTTACGAAAAAACAAAATACCGTAACAATCCCGAATGGCAAATAGCGATTGATTTACAAAATCGTTTTCCTGATTTGCCTTTGATTTGTGATCCTTCGCACATTACAGGAAAGCGCGATATGATTCAAGAAGTATCGCAACAAGCTTTAGATTTGAATTACGACGGATTAATTATTGAAACTCATATTGACCCAGATAATGCCTGGAGTGATGCAGCCCAACAAGTTACGCCAGCAACTTTAAAACAAATGTTCATCAATTTACGCGTTAGAAAAGTGTCTGATGATGAAAGCGAATACAACCAAAAAATGGCAAAACTACGCATGCAAATTGATGAATTTGATGGAAAGCTGTTAGAAATTTTGGGTAACCGAATGAAAGTAGCGGATAAAATTGGTTTGCTTAAGAAAGAAAAAAACGTTGCGATTTTACAGAATCAACGTTGGAACGAAATCTTAGGAAAAATGATTTTAGAAGGTGAAGAAAAAGGTTTGAGTAACGAATTTGTAATGCAATTGTTTAAAGCCATTCACCAAGAAAGTATTACACATCAAGAGAAAGTGATTAATAAATAATTTAGCTAGAAACACTATCTTTGTTGAAATAATTATTTAGTCATCCTGAGATTGTCGAAAGGCTGACTTCTAACTTCTAACTTTGAATGACAGGAATCGTATATAAATCTACCGGAAGCTGGTACACCATTAAAACTGAAAATGGTGCTTTTTTAGAGTGCCGTATAAAAGGTAAATTTAGAATGAAAGGTATTAAAAGTACCAATCCTATTGCGGTGGGCGACGTTGTGGATTATGATATTGAAAATACCACTGATGAAACCACCGGAGTAATCACAGCGATTCACGATAGAAAAAATTACATTGTTAGAAAATCGGTAAATTTATCGCATCAAATGCATATTATTGCATCCAATATTGACGTGGTTTTTTTATTGGTAACCATCAATAATCCGCCAACAACCACAAGTTTTATCGACCGATTTTTAGTTACCGCCGAGGCTTATGGAATTGAAGCCGTAATTGTCTTCAATAAAATAGATACGTTTGACGATGCTACTTTAGACGAGCAATTATATTTACAACATGTATATTCATCAATAGGTTACAAATGTTTACGCGTTTCAGCTAAAGATGGTAAAGGAATTGACGAACTAAAAGCGTTAATGAAAGACAGAGTTTCAATGTTTTCAGGACATTCAGGTGTTGGAAAATCAACTTTGGTAAACACTTTAGAACCAGGATTGAATTTAAAAACCAAACAAATTTCCGAATCGCATGCACAAGGAAAGCACACCACAACGTTTGCCGAAATGTTCGATTTGTCTTTTGGAGCCAAAATTATAGATACGCCAGGAATTCGTGGTTTTGGAATTGTAGATATGGAAAAACAAGAAATTGGGGATTATTTTCCTGAATTTTTTGCTTTGAAAGACCAATGTAAATTCAATAACTGTTTGCATAAAGATGAACCACATTGCGCCATTAAAAAAGCATTAGAAAATGACGAAATTTCGTGGTCACGCTATAAAAGTTACACTCAAATTTTAGAAGGCGACGAAGAACAATATCGTGCTGATATTTACGATGCTGAACGAAGAGCAAGTGACGAAACAAGGAAATAATTTGTTTTTTTACGGATTTCCGTAAATCTTTTCTGATATTTTTATACTTTTGGTGTTTATGTATTAAAAATGAAGACAGTCATCCAAAGAGTTTCTCAATCATCAGTTATAATAAATAACGAAATTGTAGCTCAAATTCAACAAGGGGTATTAGTTTTAGTTGGAATTGAAGACGCCGATAATCAAGAAGATATCAATTGGTTAACCTCAAAAATAGCCAACTTAAGGATTTTTGAAGACGAAAACCAAGTAATGAATTTGTCGTTAAAAGACATTGATGGCGAAATGATTGTAGTTTCGCAATTCACTTTACATGCATTAACTAAAAAAGGAAATCGTCCAAGTTATATTAAAGCCTCAAAACCTGAAATTGCCATTCCGCTTTACGAATCTTTCCTACAACAAATGGAAATAGAATTAGGCAAAAAAGTACAAACCGGACAATTTGGAGCTGACATGAAAGTAGGCTTAGTTAATGATGGACCTGTTACTATTTTAATAGATACAAAAAATAAAGAATAGCCAATATGAGAAATATTTTATTGTTTTTTTTCCTTTTTTCTTCTGTTTTTAATTTTTCTCAAGAAATAAGTTTTTCAACTTTATTGATACCAAAAGAGTTGATTGAAAATTCAAATAGTGTAATTCGAGATCAAAAAATTGAGATTGAAATCCTATCTAGAAGGCAAATGATTATTAAGAAATCTAAAACAATAACAGTTTTAAATAAAAATGGACTAACCAATATTGATGCAATTGAATTTTATAATAAATCTACTAAAGTAAAGACAATAGAAGCAATTGTTTATAATTCATTTGGCAAAGAATTAAAAAAAATTAAGCGTAAGGATTTTATAGATCAAAGTGTAGCAGATGGATTTTCAATTTATAATGATGATAGAAAGTTGTTTTTAGATTACACTCCAACTGAATATCCTTTTACAATAATATACAAAAGTGAACTTGAAACTTCAAATACTGCTTTTATACCAACTTGGTATCCTGTTGACGATTTTTATGAAAGTGTTGAAAAATCTTCAATTCATATTAAATATCCAAGTGAAATGGGTTTTAAGTACAAAGAAAAAAATTTTAATTTAGATAAAATTTCAAAGCAAGAAGATTCAAATAAAATTAGCTTTAATGCTCTGAATTTAAAAGCTGAAAAGTACGAAGAGTTTTCGCCTTCTTTTAAGAAAATTAA
>NZ_JAKLJH010000155.1 GCF_023151265.1 Flavobacterium sp. | reverse complement strand
TAATAAACCATCGCGTTTTCCGTTTAAAATTCGGATTACATATTGATGAAATACGTGACAATCACAAGATTCACAAATAGTTGGAGCCCAAATATTAGGATTCACTCCCAAAGCCAAACTATATTTTCTCGCAGCATCTTGACGTGCTTTGTTGTAAGCATTCAAATGTGGTAATTTCGCTTTTAAAACTCCAGCTTGAATACTATCTAAACGAGAATTCACACCTACTACATCATGATGATATCTTTCGTACATTCCGTGGTTTACGATTCCTCTGATTTTGTGTGCTAACGCATCATCATTAGTAAAAATCGCTCCACCATCTCCATAACAACCTAAATTTTTAGATGGAAAAAAGGATGTTGCTGCAACATGTCCAATTGTTCCTACTTTCTTTTTAGAACCATCTTTTGAAGTATAATCAGCTCCAATTGCTTGTGCATTATCTTCGATAACGTATAAATTATGTTCTTTGGCGATTTCCATAATCGCATCCATATTAGCAGCGCGACCAAATAAATGTACGGGAACAATTGCTTTTGTTTTTGGCGTAATTGCTTTACGAATTCCGTCTAACGAAATGTTCATATTGTTCATATCCACATCTACTAAAACTGGAGTTAATTGCAATAACGCAATTACTTCAACCGTAGCAGCAAATGTAAAATCAGCAGTAATAACTTCATCTCCTGGCTTTAAATCTAATCCCATCATGGCAATTTGTAACGCATCGGTTCCGTTAGCACATGGAATTACGTGTTTTACACCCAAATATTTTTCTAAATCTGCCTGAAATTGGTGAACCAAAGGTCCGTTGATGTATGTATTCGTATCTAAAACCTCTTGAATAGAAGCATTTACTTCTTCTTTTATTTTTTCGTATTGACTTTTTAAGTCAACCATTTGTAATTTTCTCATAATTGAAATTTTCTGTTAGCAAAATTACTAATTATCTTTTGATGTAGTTTTTTTTCTGTTGAAAAAATAAAGAATCAAACAAGAAATTAATGTTGTAATTAGTGTACTTATTAAAGATCTATTATTGATTTCATCCTCAAAGAGATATTTTTTTACTAATAAATTAATCACAAAAAACACCACTGCAAAAACTCCTGTTTGAATCGAAAATAATTTCATATTTTTTTTATTTGATGAAACAATTGTACTTTTATGACCTTAATTAAAGGCATGAATCAAATATATAATTTAATTGTAATTATAGCTGCACAATTGCTGAAAATAATTGCGCTTTTTAGTCCGAAAATGAAACTTTTTGTAGATGGACGAAAATCGGTTTTTCAAACTTTGTCTGATAAAATTCAAACTTCGGATAAAACGATTTGGTTTCATGCAGCTTCTTTAGGCGAATATGAGCAAGGCTTACCCGTAGTTGAAGCAATCAAACAACAATTTCAAAATCATAAAATTGTGGTTACATTTTTTTCGCCTTCGGGTTATGAAGTTCGAAAAAACAATACCGTTGCTGATGTTACGATTTATTTGCCTTTAGATACGATTTCGAATGCGAAACAATTTATTAAGTTAGTTCATCCCGAAATGGCATTTTTCATTAAATACGAATATTGGCCAAACTATTTAAACGAACTAAAAAACCAAAATATAAAAACCTATTTGATTTCTGGAATTTTACGAGAAAATCAAGCGTTTTTTAAATGGTATGGCGGATTTTATAGAAACGCCTTAAAAACATTTGATTACTTTTTTGTACAGAATGAAAGTTCAAAAACACTTTTAAAAAGCATTGGTTTCAATAATGTAAAAGTTTCTGGCGATACGCGTTTTGATCGTGTGGTTTCAATTTTAGAACGTAATAATTCATTGGATTTTATCGAACAATTCAAAGACAACAAAACTACAATCGTCATCGGAAGTTCTTGGCCAAAAGATGAAAGTTTATTGGTGAATTACATCAATCAGAGTACAGATGATGTGAAATTTATTATTGCTCCGCATAATATAAAACAAGAGCAAATTTCAAATCTCAAAAATCAAATTCAAAAGAAAACGATTTTATATTCGGAAAAAGATGAGATGCTGAAACAAGTTCAGCATGACAAAATAGAGACTTTTCAGGTTTTCATCATCGACACCATCGGAATTTTAACCAAAATCTATTCTTACGCCGATATTGCTTATGTGGGTGGTGGTTTTGGAAATCCTGGTGTTCACAATATTTTAGAACCCGCAACTTTTGGAGTTCCGGTTGTGATTGGTCCAAATTTCTCGCATTTTGTTGAAGCTACGGCATTAGTCAATATGGAAGGTTGCATATCGATTCAGAATCAAAACCAGCTCAATGAAGCTTTTGATTTGTTACTTCACAATGAAGACGAACGATTAGAAAAAGGGCACATTTGTAGCACATTTGTTCAAATGAATAAAGGAGCTACGCAAACGATTATGAATCATATTTTGGACTAATGACAACATTCAAACCATTAGAAATTTCAGACATTTCAATCATCACTCAAATGATGCAAGATTTCTATGCGATTGACAATTATCCGATGGATGTTGAAGTGGCTAAAACTTTATTTCAAGAATTTATTTCTGATGAACACCTTGGAAAATCTTGGTTAATTTATTCCGAAAATGAAATTGTGGGTTACATCATTCTCACTTTTATTTTCAGTTTTGAATATGGCGGAAAAATTGCTTTTGTAGATGAATTATTCATCAAAGAAACCGCTCGCGGAAAAGGTTTTGGAAAAGAAGCGATTCAATTTATTCAGCAAGAAGTTCCTAAATTATCGTTAAAATTACTGTATTTAGAAGTCGAACCGCACAACGAAAACGCACAAAAATTGTATCTTGCACACGATTTTGAACTTCACAATCGAAAATTAATGAAGTACAAAGTCATTAAATAAAATTATACCTATGAAATTTTTAAAATTACTACTTGTTTTAGTTGTTTTCCAAGTTCAAGCGCAACAAGGAGGCATGTGGATTCCTTCGTTATTGAAAGGAACCAACGAAAAAGAAATGAAAGCTTTGGGAATGAAAATTAGTGCCGATGATATTTATTCGGTAAATAATTCCAGCTTAAAAGACGCCGTTCCCCATTTTGATGGCGGTTGTACAGCGGAAATGATTTCTCCAAAAGGGCTTTTATTAACTAATCACCACTGTGGTTATGACAACATTCAAAGTCATTCTACTGTTGAACATGATTATTTAACGGATGGTTTTTGGGCTTACAAAATGGAAGAAGAATTGCCAAACAAAGATTTAACTGTAACGTTTATCATCAAAATTGAAGATGTAACTACAAAAATTTTTGAAGGTGTTTTAAATCTTCCTTCGGAAAGTGACAAACAAAAGAAAATCCAACAAAATATCGCGGCTTTAAATAAAAGTTATTCAAGAGAAGCTTGGCAAGAAACGATGATTCGTGCTTTTTACGATGGAAATCAATACTTATTATTCGTAACTGAAACATTTAAAGATGTTCGTTTAGTAGGTGCGCCACCAAGTTCAATTGGAAAATTTGGTTCGGATACTGATAACTGGGTTTGGCCTCGTCACACTGGAGATTTCTCTTTATTTAGAATTTATGCAGACAAAAACAATCGTCCTGCTGAATATTCAAAAGACAACGTTCCTTACACTCCAAAACACTTTTTCCCAGTTTCCGCAAAAGGAATTCAGGAAAACGATTTCACCATGGTAATGGGTTATCCAGGAAGAACTCAGGAGTATTTACCTTCATTCGCCGTTGAACAAATTGTAAATGATTTGAATCCAGCTAAAATTGAAATTCGTGATGCCGCTTTAAAAGTACAAGATGGTTTCATGAGAAAAGACAATGCGATTAAAATTCAATACGCGTCTAAGTATGCTGGAGTTGCGAATTATTGGAAAAAATGGATTGGTGAAACTAAAGGTTTGAAAAAATCAAATGCGGTTGCTGTTAAAAAAGATTTCGAAAAGAAATTCCAAGAAAGAGTTAACAAAGCAGGAAAACAAGCAGAATACGGAACAATTTTAGCTGATTTCGAAAAGAACTACAAAGACATTAGAGAGTATGCTATTGCAAGAGATTACTTTACGGAAGTTGTTTTACGTAATTCAGAAATTTTATCTTTTGGATACCGTTTGTACCAATTAGAACAAGTGTATAATACTAAAGGCGAACAAGCTTTCAACGATAGAAAAAACAATTTAATTTCAGGATTTGAAGGTTTATACAAAGATTACAGTGCTCAAGTTGACGAAAAAGTCTTCGAACAATTAATCAATTTGTATGCTACGAAATCCCCAAAGCAGTTTTTACCAGAAAGTTTAAACAATGTTAATGCTTCAGCTTTAACAACAAGTGTTTTTGGTTCTTCAAAATTGACTAGCTTTAATGGCTTGAAAGAATTATTGAACGGTGATGCTAAATCAGTTTTAGAAAAATTAAATCAAGATAAAGGCTATCAATTAGTAAAATCGATTGCGGATAGTTACCAAAAAAATGTGGCACCTAAGTTTGATGAAATCAATTTAAAAAACATCGCATTACAAAGAACGTACATGAAAGGAATTATGGAATTCTTCCCTAACGATAGAATTTTCCCTGATGCCAACAGTACATTACGTGTAACGTATGGAAAAGTAAAAGGATATAAACCAAGTGATGCAGTTATCTACGAACCAGTTAGTTATTTAGATGGAGTTATCGAAAAATATATTCCAGGAGATTACGAATTTGACGTTCCAAAAAAATTAATCGATTTGTATAACGCAAAAGATTACGGAAGATACGCGGATAAAAACGGAAAAATGCCATTAGCGTTTATTGCTACTAATCACACTACTGGTGGAAACTCAGGAAGTCCAGCATTAGATGCGAAAGGAAACCTTATCGGATTAAACTTTGATAGAGTTTGGGAAGGTACAATGAGCGACATTTATTACAGTCCAGAAATATGTAGAAACATCATGGTTGATGCGCGTTATATTTTATTTGTGATTGATAAATTTGCAGGAGCTAAAAACCTTATCGAAGAAATGACGATTGTTTATCCTAAGTCTCAAAAAGCCAAATAATTACAAATATTTTTAAAAATAAAAAGTTTGGCACGCCATTTGAAATAAAGCATTTCGGAATCCAGAGAAAAAAAATTAAAAAAAATGTCTAAAAACATTTTGACATGTCAAAAAATTTATATCTTTGCTCCGAATTAATAATTAACCTTTATAATTTAGTAAGATGAAAAAAGTTGTTTTAAGTTTAGCAATTGTTGCTGCTATGTTCGTTTCTTGTAAAGAAAATGCTGCTGAGGAAACTCCAGCTGTTGACTCTACAGTTGTTGAAACTCCAGTTGAAGAGGCTGCTCCAGTAGCTGATACTACTGCTGTTGATTCTGCTGCTGCTCCTGCAGAAGCTGCTCCAGCTGAAGCTGCTCCAGCAAAATAATTATTGCTAGAACAAAAAAATCAAGCTCCACCATGTGGGGCTTTTTTTTGATATCTTAAAAAAATCAGAGTTAAAAACTATATTAAAATAAAATTCTAACCTTTAAAAATTAAACAAAATGAAAAAAGTTGTATTAAGTTTAGCAATTGTTGCTGCTATGTTCGTATCTTGTAAAGAAGCTACTGAAAACGCTGAAGCTACTGTAGATTCTACAGCTACTGCAATTGAAGAAACTGTTGAAACTGTAGTAGATTCTACAGCCGCTGTAGTTGACTCTACTGTAACTAAAGTTGAAGAAACTGCAAAAACAGAACTTAAAAATGCTGAAGAAGTTATTAAAAAATAATTTAAAATTATTTTTTAATAAAAAAGTCCCGCAATGCGGGACTTTTTTATTCTGAAGATCCAAATATATCTTCCGCAGAAGAAAAGTCTAAAACCTCAGCTTTATCTGCATATTTCACAATCTCATCTATTCCTTTTTGAAGCAA
>NZ_JAKLJH010000154.1 GCF_023151265.1 Flavobacterium sp. | reverse complement strand
AAATTAAAGGAACTCAATGAAATTTTGTAGTGATTTAGAAGCTGATTTTCGAAAAGTATCCAATAGAGAATTGGCAATTCCGATGGAAAATTACATGAAGAATAATTTTACCTATTTTGGAATTAAAACCGAGCAAAGACGAGCAATTTTCAAATCAAATTACGAAGAAAATAAAGCTGAAGTCAAATCTAACTTTAGAGTGATTGCTTGGGAATTATTCCAAATGAAAGAACGCGAATTTCATCAAACAGCAATAGATTTATTGCTAAAAGAGTTCAAGAAAAATTTTGTTTTGGAGGATATTCAATTGATTGAAAAAATGATAATTACCAATTCTTGGTGGGATTCAGTTGATACGATTGCGAAATATATTTTAGGAGGTTATTTGTTGCAATTTCCTTCGAAAACTTTAAAAGTAATTGAACGTTTTTCAAATTCTGAAAACATGTGGTTAAATCGAAGTGCTATTTTATTTCAATTGAGTTATAAAGAAAAAACCAATTTTGAAATTTTAATATCGGAATGTGAAAAACACAAACATTCCAACGAATTTTTCATTCAAAAAGCAATCGGTTGGGCTTTACGCGATTATAGTAGATTCAATCCAAATGGAGTCGAAGCTTATGTAAATTCTACTAATTTGAAACCTTTAAGTAGAAAAGAAGCCTTACGTTTACTCTAATTTTGTTTCATTTTTCAGATTAAAGATTTACCTTCGTAAAATACTTCAAGACAATGCCAAGAAAGAAATCTTTTTCCTTAAAAACGTTTACACACAAAACCTTCCGACGTTTAGAGCGATTTGTTTTTCTTTTGAAATCGCTATTAACACCGCGACAGTTTATCTATTTTTCGTGTGTTTTAGTTGGAATTTCTTCTGCTTTAGCGGTAATTATTCTAAAAACATTTGCGCATTGGGTTTATAAATCGGCTCAAAGATTAGATGATGTATTCCATCTTCCTTATAGTAATAGTACGCTCCCAATAATTGGTATTATTATTACGGTAATCATTGTTAAAAAGGTTTTGGATGGTTCAATTGAAAAAGGAACTTCTCAAATTATGTATGCCGTTGCCAAAAAGCGCGGAATCATGCCTAGAAAACAAATGTTTGCCCAAATCATCACGAGTTCGTTTACCGTTGGTATGGGCGGAAGTGCCGGTTTAGAATCACCAATTACTATAACTGGAGCTGCTTTTGGAAGTAATTATGCGCAAAATTATCGTTTAAGTTACAAAGACAGAACACTTTTGTTAGCCTGCGGTGTTGCTGCCGGAATTGGTGCTGCTTTTAACGCTCCGATTGCAGGAGTTTTGTTTGCTATCGAAGTAGTTTTGGCTGAAATCAGTATTACAGCTTTTATTCCGATTATGATTAGCGCAGCAACAGGAGCTTTAGTTTCAACGGTTATGTTGAATGAAGATATCTTGTTTTCGTTTAAAAAAGTACAATTTTTCGATTATCACAATTTACCCTATTATATTTTATTAGGAGTTTTAAGTGGTTTAGTTTCGATAAATTATGCTAGAACTTTCAGAAAAATCGAACATTATTTCAGTGGATTAAAATTTAATATCATCAATAAAGCATTGTTTGGAGCTGGAATTTTAGGTGTCTTAATCTTCTTGTTTCCATCTTTATTTGGTGAAGGATATGAAAGCATTAAAATTTTAGCAGACAGTAATCCCGAACGATTAGTTCAAAACACGGTTTTCGAGCGCTTCGAAGATTCAAAATGGATTTTGTTATTGTTTGTTGGTGCTACAATGTTAATCAAAGTTTATGCTACAAGTTTAACATTAGGCGCTGGTGGAAATGGTGGAAATTTTGCACCTTCACTTTTTGTAGGTTCGTATTTAGGATTTTGTGTGGCTTATTTTTTCAATATAATCGGTTTCGCTAAGTTGCCAATTGGAAACTTTACGCTTGTAGGAATGGCTGGAATATTGAGCGGATTATTTCACGCACCATTAACTGCGATTTTCCTTATTGCTGAAATTACGGGAGGTTACAACTTGATGGTTCCGTTAATGATTGTTTCTTCGGTAAGTTTTGCTATTTCAAAACGTTTTGAACCTTATTCCTTCGATATTAAAAATTTGGCTGATAAAGGTGAAGTTTTTACTGATAATCGTGATGCTAATATTTTGAATTCCATAGATGTTGCGAAATTAATTCAAAGCGATTTCAAACCTATTTCGGTTCGTGATAATTTGGAAGAATTAGTTGAAAAAATCCAACAATCGGATGCAGATGTTTTTCCTGTGTTGGATGAAAAAAACACGTTATTAGGTTTGATATTTTTAGACGAAATCCGACCAATTGTTTTCTCGCAATTCAAAGTAAAATACACTTCAACAAATGAAGTTATGCAACCACCAAAAGATATTATTTTCTATGATGAAACCTTAGAAACCATCATGGAAAAATTTGATACATCAGGTTGTAAAGTGTTACCCGTTTTAAAAGATGGAATCTTTCTTGGATTTATTTACAAACAACTTATTCTTGAGAAATACAGAATGCGATTGAAATCAATGATTATCGAATAGTTTAAATACAAGTACAATCCTGAAGGTTCGGGACAAATTCAAAATTTAACTTTATTTTTTTGGAACACGGATTTAAGAAATTTTTAAAATTTATCTTCTTAAATGTAATTTTTATTGTTAAAAATATTAATATCGGATAAAATATTTTTTTATTCTATCCGATATTAATACCTTTGTGGTGAAATAAAGAAGTTATGTGGAATATAGATTTGTCATATCGCGGAGAATTTCAATCAACATTCGATAGATTGTATGATAAACTCGCTGTGCTCAATCAAAATAGACCGCTTCCATACTCTGCTATTTCAAAAATTAAAGAATCACTTTCCATTGAATGGACTTATAATTCGAATAGTATTGAAGGAAATACACTTTCACTTCGAGAAACACAAATGGTACTTCAAGATGGAATTACCGTGAAAGGAAAATCATTGCGAGAACATTTTGAAGCGAAAAATCACGAGCATGCAATTAATTATTTGTATCAAATCATCAATGATGATTATGTATTAAGAAGTATTGATATTTTATCGCTTCATGGTTTGGTTTTGCGCACAATAGAAGATGATTTTGCAGGAAGAATTAGAAATGCTGGTGTTAGAATCACGGGAGCAAATTTTATTCCGCCAAATGCTAATAAAGTTTCAGATTTGTTAGATGAATTAATTCAATTTGTAAATGAAAATCCATTGCAATTAAATGACATTGAGTTGGCTACTATTTTTCATCACAAATTAGTTTGGATTCATCCTTTTTTTGATGGAAATGGAAGAACGGTTCGTTTGGCTATGAATCTACTACTCATGAGAAGAGGTTTTCCGCCTGCGATCATCTTAAAAAATGATAGAAAAAAGTATTACGATGCTTTAAATCAGGCAAATAATGGAAACTATCAAAAGTTAACGTTGTTAATGTGTCAAGCTTTGGAAAGAACGGTTAATATCTATTTAACTTCTATTCCAAGTGATAATGATGATGAATATCAATCAATTGCTAATATTGTAAGTGAACCTAATACTCCTTACAGTCAAGAATATGTTAGCTTGTTAGCGCGTCAAGGAAAAATTGATGCCTACAAAGAGGGAAGAAATTGGGTTACTACAAAAAAAGCCATTAATGATTACATTTCAAATAGACAGAGAGTTAGGTTGTTAAAATAACAACTTAATTCTCTTTGTTTTTCTTTTTAAATTTAGAAGGTGTTATACCTGATATTTGCTTGAAAGCATTATTAAAGGAAGACTTTGAATTAAATCCAACCAATTCACTTATTGCTTCAATTGTATAATTTGAATATTCTTTACTAAGTAAAATATCTTTTGCTTTATTAATTCTGTAAGTATTGATAAAAGTAACAAAATTACATTTTAGATCTTGATTTAATACATTGGAAATATAACTACTGTTGATATTAATTTCTTTTGAAATGTCATGAATGGTTAAGTCTTTTTTTAGATAAATTTCATTTTTTTCAACAAACTCAACTAAATTTTTTAAAATTTCTTTTCTTTTTAGTTCGGGTAATCCATTTTGGATTTCTTTTTTTGAAAAAGTTTCGTCAATTAATTGAAGTTCAATGGAGTTTTGGTTAAATCTCTGAAAATAGAGATATAAGCTAATCATCAAAAAAGGAATATAAACTACAAAAGGGGATGCATTTGGGCTTAACCCGAAAAAGCAAATTATAAAAACAATATATCCCAAAACAAAAAAGCTTAGCCACTTAAATTGGATTCCAGCTTGATACGAATATTCTTCTTTAATTCTTTTAGAATTTATCTTAAACACATTGTAAGCTTTTGTTAAATAGTAAATATTCATTAAGATAAAAGTAACTTTTAAAGAAAAGAAATTGGTGTAATCTAGTTTTTTTGAAAGGTCTTCAACATTACTGTCAAAAATAAGAGGTATTAAATTAAAGAGTAAGGCTTGAATTGGAATAAAGAAATGTACCCATATGTCTTTTCCAAATCCTTCATCATGATGATGT
This sequence comes from Flavobacterium sp., assembly GCF_023151265.1. GTDB lineage: Bacteria > Bacteroidota > Bacteroidia > Flavobacteriales > Flavobacteriaceae > Flavobacterium. The sequence continues at coordinate 1,413 of NZ_JAKLJH010000154.1, read as the reverse complement.
ACTAATGATCTAATATAAAGAAAAACCAAAACAGGTAATGAGAGCATCACACTGTAGAAAAAGACTTCTACATATTTGAAAATGGTTTCAATTGATTTTAAAAAATCCAGCAAGAAATTTAATGAAATTGCAAATAATGCAAATGAAAAAAACAAGAAAAATATCCCTAAAATAATTTTTGAAAATCCTTTATCATGCTTTTTAAAGAGTAATAATACTCCAATTAAAAAAGAAATAATTATAGGAAAAAATAGAGTAAACAGCATATTTATAATGTTTTGTAATTTAAAAATGTATGAATTATTGAAATCAATACATATTTGGTAGCCTATTTAAAATAAAGAACGGCTCATAAAGATAAATTTACGCAAAAAAAAATGCCAACCAAATATTTAATGATATTATGAAAAGAAATTATTTTCTATTATTCTTTGTTTTTGTATTTCATATTCACTTCAGTCAAATAACGATTTCTAATACGACCTATACACCAACTCAATTAGTAGATGGCGTTTTGGTTCCTACAGGTAGTGGAGTTACTATCTCAAATGTTACTTTTAGTGGAGTTCGTAATGTTTCAAGCCGATATCAAGTGGGATACTTTTCAACAGTAACAACAACGTTAGCTCAAATGGGGTTTTCATCGGGAGTAGTTTTAACAACTGGTAATACATCTGAAATTCCTCTGACACTTGGTGTAGATCCTGGTAGTGTTGCCCAAATGAGTAGAAATTATACTTCATGTACTACAGGCGAAGTAAGAAAATCAGGCACTTGTGGGGTTACAATTAATGATTTGGATATTCTTTCAGGAGGTTTTAATTACTTTAACACGGCCATTTTAGAATTTGATTTTGTTCCAGAGAGCTCAGAAGTATCCTTTAGGTATATTTTTGGATCTGAGGAATATTCAGATAATGGTGGATTTATTAATTATCAGTGTTCTTCCTTTAATGATAAATTCGGATTTTTAATAAGTGGACCAGGAATTTCAGGTGGAGCAGGGTACACAAACGATGCTCGTAACATAGCAAGATTGGACAATGGTTCTGAAGTTTCGATAAATTCTGTAAATAACGGAGTTGTAGGTTCAAGTGGTGGTGCTCCAAATGCTAGTCGATGTTCTTCTGTGAATCCAAGTTGGGTCCAAAATAATACAACTGCTGAATTTCTAGGAACTATTGATGGAACTCAATTAAACGGAAATACTAGAATATTAACGGCTAAACAAACGGGTTTAACACCTGGCGCAACCTATCACATTAAATTAATTGTAATGGATATAAGTGATGGTGCTTATGATAGTGTTGTGTACTTAGAAGCGAATAGCTTTAAAAGTATATGTGAGTATGACCCAAATTTAATTGGAACACCAAATCCATCAAAAGTTGGAATGGGAACTTTTCAAAATAT
>NZ_JAKLJH010000153.1 GCF_023151265.1 Flavobacterium sp. | reverse complement strand
ATACATTAAACGAAAAATCCTCATACGGATCATCATAACCTTCTTGATTGATTTTTCGCGCTAAAATACGAGCACAAGTCGTTTTTCCAACACCACGAGGTCCAGTAAACAATAAGGCTTGCGCTAGGTGATTGGTTTCAATAGCATTCAACAAAGTATTGGTAATAGCTTGTTGCCCCACAACATCTTTAAATGTTTGCGGACGGTATTTACGAGCTGATACGATAAATTGTTCCATAAATTCTATTGAAACACAAATATAGGTTGTGAATTTCCAAAAAGCAAATTCCGAAATCCAAATTGAAGCGAATCTTTATAAAAGTTATTCACAATTTAGTATTTTGCTATTAAAGCGTTGTGGAATGCTTGTCTTTAATAGAAAGTTTAGAAATAGCTTCAGCATTTTTATCAGAAGAATTAGCTGAAGTTCCAGTTACAAAAACGCCTTTTAATCCATATTTTGAAACAATTCCGTAAACGGTTGCTTCATCATCTGGATTGGAGTTACCTTCGTAATGATAAATATGATTGATGGTATAATTTTCGGGATGCAAAATTATATCTTCTTCATTTTGATTGAAATCAAATGTAAACCCTTTTTCTCTTAATTTTCTTAGCGCTTCAGAGACAGAAGCATAGTGATAAATAGTTGACATAAGAATTAAGTATTATAAATTTGCGACCTATAAATTTACGAATATATTAGCTCTTAAAAGCTAAAGATTATGTTAAACTATCTATTAAAATTTCTTTAAAACGATAGAATTTGTTGTAAGTTTGCACCGCAGACCGCCTTATCGTCCGTGTGTAAACATGGTAGGAAAGTCCGGACACCAAAGAGTAGCATAGTGGGTAACGCCCATCCGCCGAAAGGTGAGGACAAGTGCAACAGAAAGTATGTACAGGTAATGCTGTAGTGAAACCAGGTAAACTCTATGCGGTGAAATGCCAAGTATATCAGCAGTTTTTGAGCAATCAGAATAAGGGCGACTCGTCCGATGTTGAAGGGTAGGCAGCTTGAGTTACGTAGTAATGCGTAATCTAGATAAATGATAAGGCTTCGATTTATCGGAGACAGAATCCGGCTTATAGGTCTGCTTTTTTATTTTATGACAATTTTAACCTTCGTCTTCTTCTTCATAATCTTCTTCTTCATCGCTTTCAAATTCGTAAAAAGAAAATACAGAACCTCCATAATTTTTTGAAAAAGAAAAATTAGTCAAATGATCTAATTTAGTATGTTTTGAATGTTCTACAATTAACATTCCTTCTTCGTCCAAAAGCTCGTTTTCAAAAATAAGTTGAATGATTCTTTCAAAGTTCTCCTGACTCAAATCATAAGGTGGATCAGCAAAAATGATATCATAATTTGCTTTACTTTTTTCTAAAAATTTGAAAACATCACTTTTAATTACGCTTATATCTAAATCTAGTTCAGTTGCCGTTTTTTTAATGAAATTCACACAACCCATGTCGCCATCAACACTGGTTATTGGTCCAGCGCCTCGAGAAGCGAACTCGTAACTAATATTACCAGTTCCTGAGAATAAATCCAAAACTTTTAATCCATGAAAATTAAAGTAATTATTCAAAATATTGAATAACGATTCTTTACACATGTCGGTTGTAGGACGAACAGGTAAGTTTTTTGGAGCTACTAAACGGCGCCCTTTGTGTTTTCCGGAGATAATTCTCATGAATGATAAAGTATAAAGTGATTTCGCAATTCGGTAGAGGAAACATCTAAGATTGAAGCTTTGTTTGAAACATCAAGTAAAGTGCAGTTTCTTATGTATTTAAAAGCAATTTTATAAAACGCATCCTCTTCAGAACAATTTCCAAAAAGTTGAACTGAAATAGTTTCTGGATTTAATTGCAATTGTTCGCAAGTAAATAAAACGAAGTAAATAAAATCCTCAGGTGTATTATATTGAAACGAATTAAAAAGTAATAATTGTTGATTTTTTACCACAACAATTTCAAAATGCTCTTTTTGTATGTGAACAAAAACTTGTTTTTCTTCTTTGTTTTTGGACAAATCGAGTAGTTGTTTTACCAAAATAGAATTCGCATTTTGGTATTCAAATGTTTCGTATTGGTCTAACAAGAAGTTGTTAATATTTACGAAAGGAACATACACGTTATTCATTTCGTAAGGAAAAATAACGTCGTGTGTAAAAAAATCGGTTTCAAAAACTTTGGTATTGTATTGTAAATAACTTGCTAAAAAATGAACATCAAATAAGGAAGTAGGCACAAAAGAATTTAAGTTATTGTCATGAATTACCATTACTTCATCAAATGATTTTGTAAGAATAGGATAATCGACAAAATTACGCCACAATTGTTCTTCAATTACTTTGTTTTTTTCAAAGTGAATTGACATTGTGTTTATTACTTTGTTTGATAGTAAATCAAAGACACAAAAAGAAAGTCCACTCAAGGAAACCTGAATGGACAACTTTTTATATGTTTTTTGAGTAATGTCGTTATTCGTTATTACCATATTTTTTTGGCCAGTTTCCAGTAAGAGTTACTTCTTCTAGTGAACCTAAAATAATTTGAGGACCATTGATTTCGTCAATAGATTCTACTTTATTTTCTTGTTTTACTAATTCTTGATCTAAATCTTTTAATAAAGCATTTTTGTCAATAATAGCTTGGAATACAGAAAGATTCATGTCGTTTCTACTAACAACACCAGTTTTCATTGATACAGGAACTTCAATACTTCCAACTTTAACAGCGTTAAGTCTTTTATAACGATCAGAGTTTTTAAATAATGAATCTTTTACAGAAACAGAACCTAATTTTGTGATGACAACCTCATCTTTAAAGAAACCTCCAACACCATCAGCACCAACTTTAATACCAAAAGCAGCATTTTTAGCAGCATCAATAACAGCAGTATCTCTTCTTGAAACGATTTCAAATTGTCCGTTTTCAACAAATTTGATTAATTCATCAAAAGTATCTGCATATTTTCCATGTACTGATTTGTAACCTGTTTGAAGTTTTTTAATGTCTAGCATAGTTTTAACAGCAACTTCAAAACGAGCCTCTTTTTCATTTTGAAACTCAATAGGTTTCATAATTGAAGAGTATATTAAATATACAAGAAAAAAAGAAATTCCCCATAATAGAATAGTGAATACTTTTTTATTTCCTGGAGTAACAAATTTATCAATTAGTTTAACCAATGCAAAGATTAAAACAATCAATACGACTAAATAAATAGCAATTTCTAACATTTGAATAATTTATTTTTAGTTAAATAGGTACGCAAATCTACAATTTTTTTTTCTACACAAAAGAATTTCTTGTAAAAATCATTCAGTATATTTGAAAAATTAATATTGGCCAAATCATTTTTTATGACATATAAGCTGTTTTACAATTTATTACAGAATAATTTCCCTCATCAACCCACTCTAAAACAGGATATTTTTTTTCAGAAAATAGCCGATTTTATTTTAAACTCGACTTCTGATGATATTTTTGTACTCAAAGGTTATGCCGGAACAGGTAAAACAACAATAATTTCTACCGTAATTAATAATTTAGGAGATGTTAATATGAAAGCTGTGCTTCTTGCTCCAACAGGTAGAGCAGCAAAAGTAATAAGTAATTACTCAGGAAAGCCAGCTTTTACGATTCACAAACGTATTTATTTCCCTAAAAAAAATAAAGCAGGTGGAGTAAGTTTCACTTTGCAGCAAAATAAATTTAAAAACACCTTATTTATAGTCGATGAATCTTCCATGATTTCCGATACGAATCAAGATTCTAAATTATATGAAAATGGTTCTTTGTTAGATGATTTGTTTTTTTATGTGGATGCCGGAAAAAATTGCAAGTTGTTATTAATAGGAGATACCGCTCAGTTGCCACCAGTTAATATGAGTGTGAGTCCAGCTTTGGATATTGATTCACTTTCGCTTCATTATCAAAAAAATGTACATCATATTGAGTTAGATGAAGTCATGCGACAAGCCGAGCATTCTGGAATTTTGTATAATGCGACTCAATTACGAGAATTATTGCATTCGCATTTTATTGATACGTTCCAATTCAAATTAAAAGGATTTAAAGACATTGTTCGTTTGCAAGATGGTTATGATATTCAAGATGCAATTCATCAAGCGTATGACAATTATAGTATAGAAGATACCGTTTTTATTTTGCGCTCGAATAAAAGAGCCAATCAATACAACCAACAAATTAGAGCTTCTATTTTATCTAAAGAAAGTGAAATTTCTACGGGAGATTATTTAATGGTGGTGAAAAACAATTATTTCTGGCTAAAAGAAGAATCAGAAGCCGGATTTATTGCTAATGGCGATATTGTAGAAATTCTAGAAATTAGAAAAATTCAAGAACTGTACGGATTCAAATTCGCCACCGTAAAAATCAGAATGGTCGATTATCCAAATCAAATTCCGTTTGACACCGTTATTATTTTAGATACGATTATGAGCGAATCACCTTCGTTAACTTATGAAGAATCGAATAAATTGTATCAGGAAATTTTATTAGATTATGAAGAAGAACGCCAACAATATAAAAAACTGCAAAAAGTAAAAGAAAACCCTTATTTCAATGCACTTCAGGTGAAATTTTCTTATGCTATTACATGTCACAAATCGCAAGGTGGTCAATGGAAAACGGTTTTTGTAGAACAACCTTATTTACCAGACGGAATTGATATCGATTATGTCCGCTGGTTGTACACCGCCATCACCCGAGCAGAAGAAAAATTATATTTAATCGGATTTAAGGACGAGTTTTTCGAAAATTAATACTTTTGTAATCAAATAAAATCAATATGAAAATTATAGCTGTAATTCCTGCTCGATATGCTTCCACACGTTTCCCTGCAAAATTAATGCAAGATTTGGGAGGCAAAACCGTAATTCTTAGAACGTATGAAGCAGCTATTTCCACGACTTTATTTGATGATGTTTTTGTGGTTACCGATTCTGATTTAATTTATAATGAAATTATTTCGAATGGAGGTAAAGCCATCATGTCGATAAAAGAACACGAAAGCGGAAGCGATAGAATTGCAGAAGCTGTTGAAAATATGGATGTTGACGTTGTAATTAACGTTCAAGGCGACGAGCCTTTTATCAATAAAAAACCTTTAAAAGAATTAATTGAAGTCTTCAAAAATGATACTGAAAAGAAAGTTGATTTAGGTTCTTTAATGTTTCAAATTTCTGATAAAGAAGAGATTAATAATCCGAATAACGTAAAAGTAATCACAGATCAACAAGGATTTGCTTTATACTTTTCGCGTTCGGTAATTCCATTTCCACGAGAAGAGAATGTAGGAGTTCGTTATATGAAACATATTGGAATATACGCTTTCAGAAAACAAGCTTTAATGGATTTTTACAGATTACCAATGTTGTCCTTAGAAGCTTCTGAAAAATTAGAACAACTTCGTTATCTAGAATACGGAAAACGCATTAAAATGGTAGAAACTTCGCACGGAAGCATCGGAATTGACACTCCAGAAGATTTAGAAAAAGCTAGAAAGTTATTGTAGTTTTTTTATAGTAAACAATTCGTTGTGAACTTCTATTTTGGGATATAATCGCACCGAATAATTGCTATCAAATTTACTTTTGTAAGTAGCGTTTCTTCTTCTGTCTTGATAGTCTAAAGTCATGGTATTGAATAATATAAATCCATTTACATTAAGTAAAAAATTAATTCTATTAATAAAGAAATCTTCAAATAAAAAATTAGGCATTGTAGTATCTTGAAAAATATCAATAATAATCAAATCATATTTTTCTTTGGTCTTTAAAACAAACTCAAAAGCGTCGTCTACCACAATTGAAACGTTTTCATATTTTCCTAACCCGAAGTATTTTGTTGCCAATTCTACAACAGCTGCATCAATTTCAACTCCAGTAATTTTGCCTTCAAATTTTACTTCTTTTTTTAG
>NZ_JAKLJH010000152.1 GCF_023151265.1 Flavobacterium sp. | reverse complement strand
TACTTCAAATAGTTTGTCAACCATTCAGCCAGCACTACGCGACCGTATGGAAATCATTGAGATGACTGGTTATACGATTGAAGAGAAAACGGAAATCGCTAAAACACACTTGTTACCAAAACAATTAAAAGAACACGGATTAACCGCTAAAGATTTACAAATAGGTAAAAAGCAATTAGAAAAAATCGTAGTAGGTTACACGCGTGAATCAGGTGTTCGTGGTTTAGAAAAGAAAATCGCTCAAATGGTGCGTCATGCTGCAAAATCGATTGCCATGGAAGAACCATATAACGTAAAAATTTCGGATGCTGATATTTTAGAAGTATTGAAATCGCCACGTATGGAGCGCGATAAATATGAAAATAATGATGTAGCTGGAGTTGTTACTGGTTTAGCTTGGACATCAGTTGGTGGCGATATTTTATTTATCGAATCTTTAATTTCGAAAGGAAAAGGAGCGATGACGATGACCGGAAATTTAGGAACGGTTATGAAAGAATCGGTTACGATTGCTTTGGAATACATACGTGCTAACGCTGAATTTTTAGGAATTAATCCAGAAGTTTTAAATAATTTCAACATTCACATTCACGTTCCAGAAGGAGCAACTCCAAAAGACGGACCAAGTGCCGGAATTGCCATGTTGACTTCAATGGTGTCTTCTTTCACCCAAAAACGAGTAAAGAAACACATCGCCATGACAGGAGAAATTACACTTCGTGGAAAAGTGTTACCAGTTGGCGGAATCAAAGAAAAGATTTTAGCAGCCAAAAGAGCTAATATCAAAGAAATCATTTTGTGTAAAGAAAACAAACGTGATATCGAGGAAATCAAAGCTGATTATATAGAAGGTTTAACGTTCCATTACGTGGACAGAATGAGTGAAGTTTTAGACATCGCCATTACAAATCAGAAGGTGAAAAATGCTAAAGTTTTAGAAACTAAAAAGTAATTTCAAAACAATTAAAATGCGAACTCTCAATAATTCATTTATTGGGAGTTCTTTTTTTGTTTCCTAACCGATATAATTTTATCTTCGCAGTTGCGTTATAAGTAAGATTAACACCAAAAAATGCTAAGAAAACTCGTATTACTACTCTCATTTCTACTATCGGCTGTGTCTTTTAGCCAAATAGGAGGTAAAGCAGTATATCAGTTTTTGAACTTAGCACAATCACCACGACAAGCAGCTTTAGGTGGAAAAACGGTTACAGTTGTGGATTATGACGTAAATCAAGCGTTTTATAATCCAGCAACAATTAATGCCGAAATGCACAAAAGATTATCGGTAAATTATGGAAGTTATTTTGGAGAAGTTTCTTACGGAACAGCCGCTTATGCTTATACTTACGACCGACATTTGCAAACGTTTCATGCCGGAATAAGTTATGTTAATTACGGAACTTTTGAGGGAAGAGATGAGCTAGGAAATTTAACTTCTGATTTTACTGGAAGTGAAGCCGCATTGTCAGTAGGATATGCCTATAATATTCCTTGGACCGATATGTTTGTTGGAGCTAATGCCAAATTAATCTCATCTACTTTAGAAAGTTATAATTCTTGGGGAGCCGCTGTAGATTTAGGATTTTTGTATGTGGATTACGACAATGATATCAACTACGGATTAACGGTTAGAAATTTAGGTTTTCAAATCAAACCATACGAAGATACGAATGAAAAATTGCCTTTAGCCATTGATGCTGGAATTTCGCAATTGATGGAAAATGTACCTATTCGTTGGCACATGACTTTTGAAAATTTACAACAATGGAATATTGCTTTTTCCAACCCAAATAGGGCAGAAGGTAGTTTAGATGGAGGTTCGGAAGAAGAAAAAGTTTCATTTTTTAATAACGCTCTACGACATGTAATTTTGGGAGCCGAATTATTCCCAGAGAAAGGTTTTAATATTCGATTAGGATATAATTTTAGAAGAAGCGAAGAGTTACGAATTTTAGAACAACGTAATTTCTCAGGAATATCAGTTGGTTTTGGATTGCGATTTGGAAAAGTTAAATTTGATTATTCGTATTCGAGATATACTGTTGCTGCCAATACCAGTTTATTTGGTTTGATGATTGATTTGGAGTAAAAGAAGCAAGAAGCAAGATGAAAGAAACAAGAAATGAGAAAATTAGAAACTGATTTTAGATATTTGGTAATTTTATTTGTTTTAAATATAATTTTTAGTTTCATCATTGTTTTGTTAATTGATTTTTTCTTTGAATTAGAACTTCAAAATTTGAAATTTATCATAGTAATATTTATAACTTTATTTTTGTTTAATTTCTATAAGTGTTTTGTTTATTTTGATTCAAATTATATTCACTTTAAAAATATTTATGGTTTTACTTTAAATAAAATTAATTTTAAAGATATAAAAGGAAGTAAAGTGATTAAAAATCAATGTTTTAACAACAATATTATGTTGCTGTTTGGAGATAAATATGATCAAATGATAGATATAAAATTAGATTTAATAAATTCAAAAAAATTCTCAATTAATGGACAATTTTTTTCTAAAACTGGATTAAATGATTTTATAAGATTAATAAAATAAAAACTTAGCGCTTTAGCGCATTCTTGGCATAATATATGAAAAAAATTACCATAGCAATAGACGGTTTTTCGTCAACAGGGAAAAGTACATTGGCTAAACAATTGGCTGCAGCATTAGGCTATGTTTATGTAGATACCGGCGCGATGTATCGTGCGGTGGCTTATTTTGCGATGCAACACAATTTGGTTTCGGAATCGCATTTAGATGCATCAGGTTTGGTGGCGCAATTGCCGAATATCAATTTGCGTTTTCAATTCAATCCTGCTTTAGGATTTGCTGAAATGTATTTGAATAACGAAAATATAGAAACTCAAATCAGAACAATTGAAGTTTCGCGTATGGTAAGTAAAGTTGCCGAAATTTCAGAAGTTCGGGCCAAATTAGTGGAGCAACAACAAGCCATGGGTAAAGACAAAGGCATTGTAATGGACGGAAGAGACATCGGAACAGTTGTTTTTCCTGATGCTGAGTTGAAATTATTTATGACAGCGAGTTCTAAAACCAGAGCGCAAAGACGTTTTGATGAATTAGTAGAAAAAGGACAATATATCACATTCGAAGACGTACTTCAAAACGTAGAAGAACGCGATTATATCGATACGCACAGAGAAGATTCTCCTTTAGTGAAAGCAGAAGATGCTATTGAAATTGACAATTCTTCGCTAAGTAAGAAAGAGCAATTTGAATTGGTTATGAATTTGGTGAAAGAAAAACTATAAATAACTAAACAATTAACAATATGAAATTTTTAAGTAATTCTTTAAAGGTAACTTTTTTATTATTATCGGTTTTATTTTTTAATGGATGTAGTGGTGATGAAGATAGCGACGAAACATCTGCAAATATTGAAGGTGTTTGGCAATTAGGAAGAATGTATGGTACAGCCAATTACACAGGAATGAATGCCAATTTAGAAGGTGACTCAGAGGGAACTATGGAGTTTAAATCTGATGGAACTTATGATAGTAACATTATAAGTGCGTATTTAACTGTTTCGATTCCTGCTATGAATTATTCTGAAACAACTCCCATTGAAGCATCTTCAACAACAGGAGCATATTATTATGACCAAACAACTGATGATTTAGAGATTGATGGAGAAATGTCGAAAGTAGTAGTTTTGAATGCTAATTTCATGAAAATTAAAACGTTAATAAACGATAGTGGTGTAACAGGTGAACTATTTACCGAATATCACAGATAATATTTCTAAAAGTTAAAAGGCTGTCACTTTAAAATGACAGCCTTTTTTTATTTTGTTTTGTTTTTAGCTTTCTCCTTCGCTTGTTTCTTAAAATAACCTCTAAACAAGAAATTGTGTTTTAAAGCTTCTAAATCTTCATTTAATTTGATGCTCGCTTTGTTGATGTTGGTAATCGTAGAATCAATTTGTTTTACTAATTTCGGATCATTTGAAAGGTAATTTATCACACCTTTTCCTTCTTTTACATTCGTAATTGTAGCATTTAAATTAGTCACTACTTTATCAATTTCAGTACTTGATTTCTCTAAATTGATTATAATTTTCTTCATTCGATTAGCAACTACTGTATCATTTAAAGTACCAATAACGTTATCTTTTCGGTTTAAATCGGTGATTAATTTGTTCAAATTTGCAACTGATTCTGAAGTTCCTTTAGAAGTTTGTCGCAAATAACTCATGGTGGCTTTCAAATCTTGCGCCATAAGTGTATCTCGTATCAAAAGCCCAACGGTTCCGTTTCCTTGTGTGATTTCTTGTGTGATTTTTAATAAATCAGCGGTTAACATGGCGGCATTTTCATTGGTTACATTTAAAGTCTCAAGCATCGCATCAGTTCCAATTCGGCTATAGGATTGAATGGTGTCGCCATTTTCGACTTTTTCCGCTGCTCCTTTTCCTGGAATAATATTGATAATCATGTTGCCCACCAAACCATCGGAACTAATGGTAGCAATAGCATTCTTTTTGATGTGTTCCATAATTTTGTTATCGATAATCATGTGTACACTGATAGTTGTGTCGTTAATCATTTCGATTTCTTTTACGGTTCCAATGTCAATTCCGGCATAGCGAACATTATTTCCAGGTTGCAATCCGTTTACATTGACAAAAACAGCTTTCAAGTGTGAGGTATTACCAAACATATTTTGCTTGTTTCCAATAAAATAAATCGCGGCTAAGAACACTAAAGTGCCGATGATAACAAAGATTCCGAGTTGTATTTTTTGAGAATTTGATTTTTCCATTGCTAAAACTATTTAAAAAATGCTTGCACTTTTGGATCGGTTGAACTGGCTAATTCGTCAAACGTTCCTTCTATATAATTAACGCCGTCTATCAATAAAATCATGCGATTGGCAATGACTTTCGCACAATCCACATCATGCGTAATGATAATCGAAGACGTGTTATATTGTTTTTGTATCGAATTCATCAAAAGTACAATTTCTTTTGACGTAATCGGGTCTAAACCGGTTGTGGGTTCGTCATATAAGATGATTTTTGGTTTTAAAATCAAGGTTCTGGCTAAAGCAATTCTTCGTTTCATACCGCCCGAAAGTTCGTTCGGCATCAAATCAATCGCATGGGCTAAACCAACACTTTCCAAAGCTTCCATAACCAAAGGCGTCGTGTCTTCAATAACGCCAAATTTTTTGGTGTGACGACGTAACGGAAACTCTAAATTCTCTCGAACGGACATCGAATCGTACAACGCGCTTCCTTGAAATAGAAATCCGATTTCGGTGCGTAATTCGTCTAAATCTTCTTGTTCTAGTTTGTTGATTTCCTGATTCATGACTAAAATCGAACCGCTATCAGGTTGCTCTAAGCCAATCACACATTTAATCATCACTGATTTTCCCGAACCCGATTTTCCCATTACCACTAAATTTTCTCCTTCAAAGAGTTCCAAATCGAAACCATTCAATACCACATTGCTGCCAAATTGTTTGTGCAAATCTTTGATAGTGATAATCGCATTTTTAGTTGGAGTTGTCATGGCTACATATCGTAAAAAATGTTCGTTACAAAAACCGCTACAAAGTCAATTATAAAAAGCAACATCGAAGTATAAACTACCGCTGCATTTGCTGCTTTTCCTACGCCAGCCGTACCTTTTTTACAGTTATAGCCTTTGTAGCAACCCACTAAACCAATTGCAAACCCAAAAAAGAAGGTTTTGATGGTAGCCGGTACAATATCGCTGTATTCTAAAATATTAAAAACCTGATTGAAATATAAGGTAAACGACACATTTCCTTTGATGTTTTCCACTAAATACGAACCGTAAATAGCGATGAAATCGCCTACGATTACAAGTAACGGTAACATTAAGGTAGTCGCTAAAATTCTAGTAATGACTAAATATTTGAATGGATTGGTTCCCGAAACTTCCATCGCATCAATTTGTTCGGTTACTTTCATGGAACCTAATTCGGCACCAATTCCTGAACCAATTCTTCCGGCGCAAATTAAAGCGGTGATGATGGGACCAATTTCACGAATTATAGAAACACT
>NZ_JAKLJH010000151.1:4901-10965 GCF_023151265.1 Flavobacterium sp. | reverse complement strand
AAAAATTTGCTAACACATTAAAACTAAGAATTCTTCTAAGAGAATCAGGAAGAACTGCATCTGGAACTTATGTTCAAGATAAAATTGATGAAATGGAAGCAGATGGAGCTGAATTTTTAGGCGCTAATGATAATGTAAAAATTAATCCAGGTTATGCAGCAGCTACTAATCAACAAAACGGCTTTGCAGCTTTATTTTTAAATGTAAACGATGCTTTTGTAAACAATTATAGTTCTACTGCTGCCACAAAATACACTATCGAATATTTAACTAATACAAACGACACAAGAAGAAATCGTATTTATGCAGCAGCATCAAACGGGTCATATGCAGGTCATCAACAAGGAGACATTTTAGAACCTGCTACTAACTACCCTGTTTCTCATATTGGTCCTGGTTTGTTAATTAACTCTGCTCAAGACGGAATTATATTTACTGCAGCAGAAAGTTTCTTATTACAAGCCGAAGCTGTACAAAGAGGATATATGACTGGTTCTGCTAAAGATTTATATGAAAGCGGAATTAAAGAATCATACAAAATTTTAGGCTTGACAGAAGGTGATGCAATTACTTACTATAGTCAATCCATTTCACTTGTAAACTGGGATAGTTCAGCAGGAAATGAAATTGAGGCAATTATCAATCAAAAATGGATTGCTTTAAACGGAATTAATGGTGCCGAAACTTGGATTGAAAACACAAGAACTGGATTCCCAGCTCACGTGCCGTTATCTACAGTAGCTCCAGGAAGTTCAAGACCAATTCGTCTTCTGTATCCAAGTTCTGAAATCGCAGGAAACACAGCAAACGTTCCTCAACAAACAGAAGCACAAGCATTTACTAGTAAAATATTTTGGAACGAATAAAAAAAAGAAATATGAAAAAAATTAAAATTTTATCATTAGCGTTATTCGCTCTTTTAATGATAACATCGTGTGTTAAAGACGATGATGAAAACACAGGAAATGGTGCTAGAGTTGTAGGATTTAGCAAAAGTTTTAACTCTTATATTTTTACAGGAGCTGACACTGAGCCATATTTAATCAACGAAAAAATTAACCTTGTTGGTGGTGCTAACGGAACACCATCAAATGAAGATATTGTTGTTTCTTTTTCAATTGACCCAAGTAGTACTGCCATTCAAGGCACTGATTACACAATTACTGGTTCAACTACAACATTGGCTGCAGGTTCAGATTTTACTCAAATTCCAATTATGGTAGACCCTTCGATTCTTCCAGGAAATACTCCTAAAACAATTGTAATCAATTTAGAAGGAACAGACTCAGATAATGCAGTAATTGCTGATGATAAAAAGCAAATTACAATTACCATTGCAAAATGTGAATCTAACTTAGCTGGAACATATAGCCTTGTTGTTACAAGAACTGATAACAATACAACTTACAATTTCCCAAATGAAGAAATTACAGAAATTGGTATTGGTCAATATGTAACTTCTTCAACAGGCCCTTATGGAAATGGAGATTTAACTTCTGATGGTGCTCCTCGAGATGGTTTTGTATTCAATGATGTTTGTCAATCTATACAAATTGAAGAACAATATCTTGGTGACTACTACACAAATCTTGTTGAAGGTGATAGCGACTCAGGTTTTGTAACACTTGATCCAGACACAGGAGAAGTAGAATCTATAACCATGTATTATTCAATTAGAGGCTTTAGTAGCGGTACAGCACGAAGAACTTTTACAGCAGTATACACTAAACTTTAACATCGATTCATTATGAAAAAAATAAATATATTACGATTCTTATTTACAACGGCGCTTTTTTCGTCACTTGTAATAATTACCTCTTGTAACGACGACGATGTTGATTTAGGTAGTAAAGTAAAACCTGTTTTAACATCAAGCACTACAACTTTCACGGCTAAAGAAGGTGATGTAGTAACTTTAGACTTCACTTTAGATAAAGCTATCAACAAGCCTATTCAATACCGATTGGTTATGTTAGACGAAAGTACAGCAACAGATCTTGAAGACTATTCAATTCCTGGTTGTCGTAGTAACGATCCTGACTGTGTTGCGATTGAAGAAAATGGAGGACCAGTTGGTTACATCTTTGAAATTCCAGCTTATACTACTTCTTATAGTGTTGACATCTCTTTACTTAACGATTTAGATATTGAAAGCACAGAGAACTTAAAATTAAAAGTAGTTTCTAACAGAACATTATTAGGAACTGTTGGTGATTTAGTTTTTGATATCAACATTGAAAATTCAAGCGATTTAGTAATCGACTTAAATTGGTCAGGTACTTTTGATGATGGTGGAACAACCGTTGATAACTGTGACTTAGATATGGACTTAGAGCTTATCGATAATGATGGCAATTACATTGATTTTAGTTACAGCAATTGTCCAGAACAATTAACTTTAAGTACTTCAATGTCTGATGGAACTTATTATTTAGATGTTAGTCTTTGGACAACTTCAGGTTATAGTCAACCTATAAACATTCCTGCTTCTGTTACATTTAATAAACCAGGAATCCCATTAGTAGAAACTGAAGATGTGTCTTCTTATTTCCCAATGGATCAAGGCGGATTAGATGATGGAAATTCGAATGCAATTATAACATTTGAAATTACAAAAGTGGGTCATACTTTTACCATTACAAATCCAGACAACCAAGTTGTATTCCAAGGAAGAATGGCAAAAAGAACAGGGAACAGAGTTAATTTAAAAAAATAAACTCAAAAAGTTCTAAAAACATAAATTTAAAACCACTTCAATTGAAGTGGTTTTTTTATACCTTTGCCACATGGAAAAAGACAACCAAATATTCGGGATTAGAGCAATAATTGAAGCAATTAACGCTAAAAAGGAAATTGATAAAGTATTCGTTCAAAAAGATGCACAAGGCGACTTGATGCAAGATTTGATGAAAACAATGAAAAGAAACAACATCAACTTCTCCTACGTTCCTGTTGAAAAACTAAACCGATTAACTCCAAATAATCACCAAGGTGCCGTGGCAACCATTGCTCCTATTTCTTTTGTTGCATTAGAAACCATGGTTGAAAGTGTTATTGAAAGTGGTAAAAAACCTTTATTCCTAATTTTAGATCAATTGTCAGATGCGCGTAACTTTGGCGCTATCATCAGAACCGCAGAATGTACGGGTGTTGATGGAATTATTATCCAAAAACAAGGTTCGGCTCCTGTGAATGGTGATACAGTTAAAACTTCGGCTGGAGCTGTTTTTAATGTGCCAATTTGTAAAGTTGATCACATAAAAGATGCCATTTTTTATTTACAAGGAAGCGGAATCAAAACCGTTGCTGCTACTGAAAAAACAGACCAACACATTTACGACATCAACTTCAACGAAGGCGTTGCCATTATTATGGGTAGCGAAGACAGAGGTGTAAATCCTTCGGTATTAAAAATTGTTGATGAAAAAGCAAAATTACCAATGTTTGGCACAATTGAATCTTTAAATGTTTCAGTGGCTTGTGGTGCTTTTTTGTATGAGGTATTGAGACAGAGAATGTAATTAGTAAAATTAATAAATGGAGAATTTTTTTAATGATTTTGACTGGAAATCCTTTTGGATGGGTTCATTTATAAATTTAATTTTCTTAATTATTAGTATTTTTATTTCAATTAAACTAATTCCTTATTTTACTTTAAAACTATTAAAGAAGAAAAGGAAGAAAAATATCATTACTAAAGTTTCATATGTAATTCAAGAATTTTGCCAATTCATTGAAAAATCAACTTTCAAAAGCTCTGATATAACAAACGAAAGTTTATCTATCTATACTAACAAAAAAGATATTAAAAACTATCGATTCATCGGAATTACTAATCTCAATGTATTCAAAGAAATAACTCACTTAAGAGTACAAGAATTAATTCTTGAACAATTTGAAAAATTAACTCCAGATGAACAATTTGAAAAAATTAAAAAAGAGAAAGAAAGACTAGATTTATTTTCTTCAAAATTAGAAGCGATTATAAATTCGCATTCATTAGATCTTGACGAAGAAATCATATCAGATGTTAGTCAATTATGCATTCAAATTAGAGCATTAGACATTAAATTTAATTACAATAACTCAATCGATGATTTAATTGAAAAGGGACTTACAAAAAGAACAGGAATTTTTGGAATTTCAGAAACAAAAGAAATTTACGTTTCTATTCTTGCGATTTTGAAAAGACTTTTAGAACAAGAGACAATAGAAGTAATTATAAAATAAGCTTTTACTTCTTCCCTCCCAAAAACTCATAAACCACTTTCATAGAAGAATTGAAATATTCTCTAATTACTTCCTCTGGTTTTGGTGGTGGATTGAAATTTCCTTTTTCATCGAAGTTTTTCATGAATGGATCGAGTTCAGGATTAAAATCGGGTTTTTCCCATTCGTAGAAAATAGGTTTAGAAAATTGAGGTGTTTTCAAAATTAACGCTAGAGCTAATCCCACAAGAAATCCTGCTAAATGGCCTTCCCACGAAATGCCTTCTTTTACATTGGGAAACATGTACCAAACGCTTCCTCCGTATAAAATAACAATGGTAAAGGACAATGCAACTAATCGGTAATATTTAGTAAAAATGCCTTTAAAGAAAATGAAACTCACTAAAGCATAGATTAATCCACTAGCGCCAATGTGATAACTTGGTCTTCCCAATAACCAAGTTCCTAATCCTGAAAATAAAATTCCTAAAAACAAAACCACAAACGATTGTTCTTTGTAGAAATACCTCAATATTGGCAACAACACTAATAAAGCAACGGAATTGTTTGCCAAATGTTCAATATCGCCATGTAAAAAAGGACTAAAAAGAATTCCTTTTAATCCATACACTTCTCTTGGGTAGATTCCAAAATGAGACAAATTATGTTGAAATTGTAATTCATACCAAAAGACCAACCATAAAGTCAATACAAAAAAGAGCGGTAATAAAATGACCGCTTTTGTAAACTGAAAAGGATTATCGTGCTGTTTTTCCATGTTGATTTGAATTCAAAGATAAAGCCAAAAATATTTCTATGCACATTTGTCATAAAATTGTAATTTTACGTCATGAATCAACCATTAGCCGAACGCATTCGCCCACAACAATTATCGGATTACATCAGCCAATTGCATTTAGTTGGACCTGAGGGTTCGTTAACGCAACAAATTGCCAAAGGATTAATTCCAAGTTTGATTTTATGGGGACCACCCGGAACTGGAAAAACAACCTTGGCACAAATCATGGCACAAGAAAGCAAACGTCCGTTTTACCAACTGAGTGCGATACATTCTGGTGTAAAAGACATTCGTGAGGTAATTGAAAAAGCGAAACAAAGCAGTGGTCTTTTCACCGCAAAAAATCCGATTTTATTTATTGATGAGATTCATCGCTTTAGTAAATCACAACAAGATTCTTTGTTGGCTGCTGTGGAAAAAGGTTGGGTAACTTTGATTGGCGCAACGACTGAAAATCCAAGTTTTGAAGTCATTCCCGCTTTATTGTCAAGATGTCAGGTTTATGTTTTGAATGCGTTTACCAAAGACGATTTAGAAGCCTTATTGCATCGTGCAATGAAAACCGATGTTCAACTTCAAAATAAAAATATCCAATTAAAAGAAACTGAAGCTTTATTGCGACTTTCGGGTGGAGATGGAAGAAAGTTATTGAATATTTTCGAATTAGTCATTAATGCTACTGAAAGCGATACCATTGAAATTACAAATGAAAAAGTGATGCAATTGGTACAAAAAAATACGGTACTGTATGACAAAACTGGCGAACAACATTATGATATTGTTTCCGCATTCATAAAATCGATTCGTGGAAGTGACCCGAATGGAGCGGTGTATTGGCTAGCCCGAATGATTGAAGGTGGTGAAGATGTAAAATTCATTGCCCGACGAATGCTAATCTTAGCCAGTGAAGATATCGGAAATGCTAATCCAACAGCGTTTATTATGGCGAATAATGCTTTTCAAGCGGTGGCAACTATTGGTTATCCAGAAAGCCGCATTATTTTGAGTCAATGTGCGATTTATTTGGCGACTTCAGCTAAAAGTAACGCGAGTTAC
>NZ_JAKLJH010000151.1:0-4861 GCF_023151265.1 Flavobacterium sp. | reverse complement strand
GAAAAGCGCAACAAATGGTAAAACAAACTGGCGATTTACCCGTTCCAAGTCATTTACGAAATGCACCAACCAAATTAATGAAAGAATTGGGTTATGGTGAAGAATACAAATACTCACACGACTTCCCAAACAACTTTGCCGAGCAAGAGTTTTTACCTACTGAAATTTCGGAAACAAAATTCTTTGAACCTGGAGAAAATGCTCGCGAAAAAGAATTACGTCAGTTTTTGAAAAATAGATGGAAAGATAAGTATGGATATTAGTCTTAAAACTTAACTTCAACCTTCTCTGAAAACAACTTATCACCTTCGTAATATTCAAAAAACCAACCACTAGTTTTTTTCATTAAAACACCTGATTTAGAATCTTTCAGAGCTATAAAAATATTATCCGCAGAAGTTTTCTTTAAAACAAAAATCGTTTCTGGTTTATCGTTTACAAGTTTATAACCGTTAGCCGTTGTAATTGCAAATAAATTGTTTGTGGCTTCAGCACTAGTACTAATTTCGTTTTTATAAACTTCTACTACTTCTTTTGGAGTTTCCACAACTTCAACATTTTGAATTTCGTCTGTTTTTTTAAAATTTATTTTCCCTTTAAGTGATGATAAGGCTTCTCTGAAAGTTCGCGTATAAGCTATTTTATATTCTTTTTCTCTACTTGTTGCTAATTGACTCTTTAACAAAGTATTAGTTGTACAATCTTTAAGCTCAAAATATATTTTAGTCATAAACATTGTATTGCTTTCAAAGGCATTTGCAAACAAAGCCAAACATCTATTTTTCATTAAATCATCTGGGAGTTTTTCATTGTCATAATACACTTCATAACCTTCACTTTGAAAAAAAGATTTAGTCAACTCGCTCAGACCGTATTTATTAGCTTCGTTAAAAAAAGAAAACTGAGACGGAATAATGATGTATTTATAACTTTCTTGAGCAACAGAAACAAAACTTAAGAACAATCCGATAATTAAAACTACTTTCTTCATAACTATAATATTTTTTTTAATTCTAATAAATGACTTACTTGTAAAACTGTATTTTCAACTTCGATATTTTGTTCATTGAAAAACACCGCTTCCATTCCAGCTTCTTGTGCTCCAATGATGTCGGCTTCGTAACTATCACCAATCATTAAGCTTTCTTCTTTTGAAGCGTTTGCCAAAGATAAGGCAAAATTAAATATGTTTTTATGTGGTTTTTTAACTCCAGCCATTTCCGAATTAGTAATCGTTTCAAAATAATGATCAATCTTGGAATTTTTCATTTTTTTGGTTTGAACCGATGCAAAACCGTTGGTAATAATATGTAATTGATATTTTGGTTTTAGATAATCCAATAATTCAATTGCTCCATCAAAAAGATGATTGTATTCGGGCAAATATTTGATGTATTCTTCGGATAAGTGATGAATCATTTCGTCCGAAACTTCAAATTTTAAAGCATCAAAAACATCTTTTAAACGAAAATAACGTAAATCGTCGTGAGAGATTTTATTCACTTGGTACAATTTCCAATAATGCTGATTTCTTGGAATGTAAATATTTAGAAAATCCGATAATTCAATATCAAAACCTTGCTGTTTGAAAATGGTATCAAAAGCAAAACCTGAATTTTTATCAAAATCCCAAAGCGTGTGATCTAAATCAAAAAAAAGATGTTTTTTATGTTGGAATGACTGCAATGTTATATGATTAAATGATTAAAAAAGCCCAAACGAATGGGCTTCTAAATTATTTGCTTTGAGAGATAATTATGGCGTCTTCGATATGATAAATCCAATCTTCAACGTCAGTTTCGTTATACCTAAAAGTTCCTTTTAAGGTTACATAAGTATCTGTTTTTAACTTTGGAAAAGCACCACCTTTAAATTTGATTCCAGCAATAGTTTCTGGTCCTGATTTTCCACAGAAGAAACAAGCTGCAAATACGTTTTTACTCAACGCATAGTTTTTGTTGTCAATTGGCACAATGAATCCGCTCATGAAAACGGTTTTCTTTTGCATCATTTTCAATTTCATGTTTACTTGTGGAAATTCTACTTCGCCATAAGTCGCGTGTTTTTTACGAACGTATTTAATATCACCCAACATTTTCCATGTAAGTGTATCTGCTGCTACTGATGATTTGTTAGTAGTTTTTACTGATGAAGTTGTACTATCTGAAAAGCTCATCATTGAAATGAAAACGACTAAAGCCAAACTTAATTTAATATAATTACGCATTTGCTAATGTTTTTGAAATATTTAAATTGTATGCTTTTATAGCTGGAATTAACGCTGCAATAAAGCCGACAAATATAGTTAGTAAAAATAAAGTTCCTTCTTTCTCCCAAATAAATTCGTATGGATTGAAACTCATTTTGAAATCTTCTTCAGCTGAGTTAGACAACATACTTAATCCTACCCTTCCCAAAATCGTACCAAAAACAAATCCAACCACACATAAAAGTAAACTTTCAATCATCACGACTTTTAAAAGCTGTAATCTTTTGGCTCCGTTGACACGCATTAAGGCAAATTCGTTTTCGCGTTCTTTCAATGTATTGTAAAGTGCGATGAAAATCGAAATTCCTGAAATCAACATAATCCCATATGCCAAATATTGCAATGCTGAAATTCCAATTCCGAATAAAGAAAACAAACGATTTACTTCGATAGCTGGTGAAGCGACTTGCATTTTAGTATTTTGTGCGATGATTCTTGGCCAAGTTACAATTCCCATTTTGTTGCGGAATTTTAGTAAAACGGCTGTGATTTCCATTCCAGGTTCGTCTAAAGTCATATCAGCTTCCTCGTGATGCTCTTCTCCTTCTACATGAACGTGACCTTCTTCACCATGAGCAGAATTTTCTTCTTCACCATGTCCGCCGTGCATTTGCCAAACACTTGGAATCGTACATAAAATTAAATTATCAACGACTTTTCCTGTTGGTTTTGCAATTCCGACAACTTTGTATCCGTAATGGTCATGAACTTCTCCTTCAGCTGCATCACCATGCGAACCGAAGAACTCATCACCAATTTTTAAACTTAATTTTTGAGCGATATCACTTCCGATTACGACTTCGAAGTTTTTTTCGAAAAGTTCTCCTTCGGAAATTGTTGCTCCATATTTTTCTAAATAATCGGGTGTTGTTCCTAAGATTTTATAACCACGGTAATTATCTCCAAATGCTAAAGGAATCGCTTTTTGAACAAACGGATGTTGCATCCAAACTTTTGCCGAATCGTAACTAATATTTCCTGTTGGAGAATCCACTTGGTACACCGAAGATAAAATCAATTGTAATGGACTTCCTTGCGCGCCCATTACCAAATCAACTCCGTCAATATTACTAGAAAATTTTTCTTCAAATTGCTTTTCGACCAAAACTAAAGTCGTAATAATCGCAACACTTGAGGTTAGCAAAACAACACTCAAGATGGTATTTAATGGTTTGAACCATATATTTTTCCATGCTAATTTTGCTATCATATCAAGGTAATTTTATTGATAAATCTTTCTTTAATTCGGTTGTCGTGCGTAACGATTAGCAAAGCCGCTTTGTATTCTTTCGACAACGAAGTCAACAATTCGATTACTTTTTCCGCATTTTTATCATCTAAACTCGAAGTCGGTTCATCAGCTAACAACACTTTTGGTTCATTCATCAAAGCTCGTGCAATCGAAACACGTTGCTGTTGACCAATACTTAATTGCGATGGTAATTTAGATGCTTGGTTTTCGATTCCCAATTGTTCTAATAATTTCCTAGCTCTTTTCGTATGCTTTTTACCCGTTGCTAACCAACTTGCCATTTCCAGATTCTCTAAAACGGTCAACGCACCAATGAAATGCGATTTTTGAAAAACCACTCCAATATGCTTTCCACGAAATTTATCGGTTGCCTTTTCAGAAAGAGAAACGATATCGGTTTTATCGATTTCGATTTCGCCTGTTTTTGGTTTTAACAAACCTGCTAAAATATGTAAATAGGTAGTTTTTCCTTTACCAGAGTCACCTGTAATCAACAAAGTACTTCCCGCTTCACAATACAAATCGGGCATGTGAAAGATTTGGTCTTTGGTGTAGGAAAAAGTGATGTTTTTGGTGCTAATCATAGTTCAACGAACATTAATTTTAGTGTTGCAAGATAAGAAATTGAATAGAAAAATTTCTTAAATAATTTCTAATAAAAAACCTTGTGATTTACTTTCATCACAAGGCATTTATATTTTAATCTCAAATATTATTCTTCGTCATGGGTACACAATCCTACTATCGTATGAAAAGTATCATGTAAACCATTTAAAGCTTTAGTAATTTTCTCGTCAGAAGCTTTTGATTTTACTAATTTATCTAATGCTTTACTATCTTTAGCTAATTTATTAACCGAAGCTACAATTTGTTTTTTATTGAATTCCGCTGGAATTTTTGCCATTTTTAAAGCATTAGCTTTTTCAGCCATTTCAGCACTTCTCTCTTTGATAGGTTGTAAATTTCCTTCTTCACTTGAATGAAAAGTTTGTGACATCACTTTGTGAAACGTTTTGATTTCTGGCCAAGCAGCAAAGGTATCTGGTTTTGGCATCGCTGCTTTGTATCGTTTACTTACTTCTGTCCAGTTTACAACACTCCATAAAGCAGATAAATAATCGGCTCTTTTGTTTTGGTATTTTAAGTAATAGGCATGTTCCCAAACATCGATTCCGAAGATTGGCGTTCCTTTTACTTCTGCAATATCCATCAATGGATTATCTTGATTTGGAGTTGAACTCACTACTAATTTCCCTTCTTTAGTCACAACCAACCAAGCCCAACCAGAACCAAAACGACTTGCTCCTGCTGCATTTAATTTTTCTTTCAATCCGTCTAAA
>NZ_JAKLJH010000150.1 GCF_023151265.1 Flavobacterium sp. | reverse complement strand
GTTGTTCATGTAATTTATTTTGATTTTCAATTTGGGCAATAGCCGATTGTAATTCAAATTCTTGTTTTTGCTGTACATTTTTCAAACGTTGTTGACGGTAAATTAAAAATCCAACAATCGCAATGAAAAAGGCTAATAGCGAGAGAATAATTATAGTTGTGGTTTTCTTTTTAGCTTCAGCTTCTTTTTTTAATAGTTGCTTTTCTTTTTCGGCGGTTTGGTATTTGGTTTCTAATTCTGCTGTTTGTTCTAAGACAGATGATTTCAATTTATCATCTTTCAAATTGGTGTATTGATTAAAATAAAAAGCACTGCTGTCTTTCATTTCTTGATACAAACAAACAAGCGTTAATTTTTTATAGGTTTCTAATAAATATCGGTCAGACTCGTATTCTTTGTGAATCTTTTTTACTTGTAACAACATCTCATAAGCTTCGCGATATTTTTTTTGTTGAATGAAATCTTCCGATTTTGATAACATCACATTCGTTTGCTCAATTTCGGAATTTAATTCTTTTAAAAGTTTCTCTGAAATTTGGTAATACTTTTTAGCGCTTTCCGAATTTCCTTTTGCGGAATGAACAGCACCAATTCGCTGATTTAAAGTTGAAATTCCGAGATTATCTTTGCATGATTTGCAATTTTCAAGACTTATTTTATATGAATTCAAGGCTTTTAAAGTGTCTTTTTTATCCAAATACACATCGCCAAGAGAAAGATAGGTGTGACACAAACCTTGCTTCATGTCGTTTTTCTTCAAAAAATCGGTTGACTCTTCTAAATATTTAATGGCTTTAGGAAAGTTCTTCATTTCATAGAAAATCAAACCTAGATTCCCTTTTGTCAAACTTACAATCGTATCATTTTTACCATCAAAATATTGTATTGCTTCTATGAAATATTTTGTTGCTGGCACATAATCTTGCTTGCTTGCCAATACATTTCCGATATTAATTTTTGCTTTAGCAACGCCTTCAAAATCTTTATTAGCAGTTCTAATTTGGATTGCCTTTTGATAATTTTCTTCCGATTTTTTAAAGTTCTCTTTGCGCAAATAAACACCTCCTAAATTAGAATAACATTGAGAAATCAGTTGATGTTTTTTCGTTTTCTGGGCGAACAATAATGCTTTTTCTCCATAAACTAATGCAGAATCAAGAGAAACATCGATATAATCCCAAGTTAAATCAGAATATATTTGAGTAGTTCTCTCTAAATTAGGTTTCGATTTTAATTCTTTTTTTAACGTTGCGATATGTTGTTGCAAATCTTGTGCAAAACCAAAACAACTTATTAAAACCAATAAAAGAGCGTATTTTTTCATTTAAATCTTAGGTTCAATTGTTATCTAAAAGTACTAAATTATTTCTTTGTAAGTAATTCAAATATTCTTTTTTGAAGCACAAAAATTTCTTCACTCAATTTCTTCATATCAGATTTATAATTGGATTGAAAATCGGTTGAAATAGAAGCTTTATGATTCAATATTTCCTGCTTACTTGATAAACTTTTGAAAATATCTTTTAATTGCTTCATCTTTTGATAATGCAACTTCTTAATTCTTTTATTTGTTATTATCAATTTCATTGCAAAAACTGAAAGCAACACAAGGGTTACCAATATTATTTTATCCATAAAAAAAGTCATTAAATCAATTACAAATTTGATTTAATGACTTGGTTTTTTCAATACGAATAAATGCGTATTTAATTGATTATTTTGAGTTCTAAATCTTTGTCATTTTTAACTACATTTCCTTTGTAAGATAACGTCCAGCCTAAAGAATTTGTTACAATCAACATTTTAGAAAGCTCGCTCAACAACCTATTTTGAGCATTTGTTTTTAAGGTAGATTTCTCGATTTTTTTTAACAAATTTGCTCTAGCAATTTTATTTATTTTATTATAATCGTCACCTGTAAACTCATTAAAAGTTGAAGATTCTGTGTCATAATATTTAAAATCGGGACTAATCTTTATTTCTTCCTTTGGAATATTGGTAATGGTTACAATTTTATTTTTCTCATCAATATCATAGGTAACCTTACTTAAATCGAAGCCAACGGTAACATCGGCATTAATCACTACCAATGCTTTTTTATCAAAAGACAAACCTGGAATGTAGGTTTCTTTTTTGTCTTTATAGGTTAAAACTTCAGCAAAATGCCCTTCGGTTACCACTAATTTTCCAACATTTTTTATTTGAACTTGAATTAAATTGGTATCATATTCAATGGTTGTTGTATTTAACTTTTTAGTAAAAAACTGATACGCTAAAAACCCAACAATTAAAAAAAGTAACAAATAAATTAACTTTCCCGAACGTCCAATTGCTTGTACTAATGGAATAAGCATGTTTTTTATTGCGGTTTCAGTAGAACTAGTTCGTGCCATGGTATAAATTTTACACGAAGATAGAAAAGTTACTTGAATTATTTTTCAAGAATTACAAACTCTACTCTACGGTTCAATTGTTTGCCTTCATCGGTATCATTTGTAGCTATGAATTTTGTCTCTCCATATCCTTTTGCAGACAATCTGTCTTTTGCAATTCCTTTTCCTAACAAGTAATTCATAACGGCATTAGCACGATTATTAGATAATGTTAAGTTATCTGCATCCGCTCCAACAGCATCTGTATGACCTGAAATTTCAATCTTCATTTTTGAATTTGATTTTAAAACCTGAAGTAATTTATCTAATTCGGCAAATGACTCTGCTAACAATTCGTATTTTCCTGAAGCAAAGAAAATATTATTTAATCGGATGATTTCTCCTTTTTCAATTGGGTTCAAATATAAATCTACTTCTATTTCTTTGTATTCCTTCAAATCTGATAAATCTACATTTTGGGTAACCGCATAATATCCTTCTTTCTCCGCCATAAAACTGTACTTTTCGCCATAAGGTAATACGATAGAATAACTTCCAGTTGATGGATCTGAAATAGCGGTTCCTAATTCTTTGTTGGTTTTAAGCGCGTTGTAAACAATTGGAGCACTCATTACTTTTTTTGTTTTGCTATCGTACACTTTTCCTTTAACTAATGCAACAGGATCTTGTTTTACGGTATTATCAATTTCCCAAATATCTTGTTCTCTACCTACATAAGCCTTATCGCCTTTTGCTGAAAGAAAAATACTTAATTCATACCCTGGAGAATTGATGATATTTCCTAAATTTTCAGGTTTTGACCAATTGGTCCAAGAATCATCTAGTCGTTTACTTACAAACAAATCGTAATATCCGTATCCAGGGTGTCCTTTACTTGCAAAATAAAGTGTTTTTCCATCGGCAGCTAAAAACGGATTGGTTTCATCTTCAAAAGAATTTACAACATTTCCTATATTTTTAGGTTTCGAAAATGTCCCATCTTCCTTAACGTAACTAACAAAAATATCTTTTAAACCATAGCCTTCTGGTCGTTCAACCGACATAAGTAAATGTTTATTATCGCTCGAAAGAAAATAACCTACATAATCATTTTTATTTGCATAGTCTTCTATCACCACATCTTTTGGAATTTCCCATCCACGTAATCCTTTTTGAGCCATTGAAACCCCTGGTCCGTTTGGAGAAACTCCATCAGATGCATACTTATTGCCTAACAAAAGTGTGTTGTTATCTGGAGATGAAGAAATTACAAAGTTATAATCTCTATTATTTAATGGTCTTCCAATATTCTTTGCTTGTTCCCATTTTCCATTTTTATCTTTAACCGAATACCAAATATCGTCTTTATCTGTTTCAACGTTAGATGGGTTGCTTTTTCTATCAAAATACAAGATGTTTCCATCTGCAGAAATTACCGGATTTGTTTCTTCTATTGTAGGACTAGAAACTGTTTCTGGCAATTTTATCATTTTTAAATTCGAATTAAATTCTTTCACCACATTAATTGAAGATGGATATTCAATTACCTTAAAATCTTCAACTAAAACAGTAACCCCAGCATCTACAATAAATCCAAATCTACCTCCATAATAGGAATTATTTCCTGTTTGAAAAACCAATTCATTATTTATAAATACTTTATAAAGATTAGCTCTTTTCTCAACTTTTACTTTATTTTTTTTATCCTTACCATTAACTTGTTTTGAAGGCTCCCATTTTTTATCATAATGGAAATCACTTGCATAATAATGATAAATTTGAAGTTGTTTATTAGCTGATAACTGCACAACTCGGTAATCTGAATTATCGCTATACATTCCCCAAACTAAACCATAAGTAGCATATTCGTTTGGTGTTTTATCCAAAATTAAAGTGGCTTCAACGTCAAAATCAGTAGCGGTACCATCATCAACAATTGCTTTCCAAATCCATTTTGAGTTTTTTTCATGATTGTTCTCCAATGTTAATTTTCCTTTATTAACAGACGTTACAAAACCATCAGAATTGGATGACCAAGTATTTTTATCATCATCAAAAGTATCATTGAATTTTATATTCTGAGCCAATGCTAAAGTTGAAACAAAGAAAAAAGTTAAAAGGGTAAAAGTAAATCGCATATTTGTAAAGATTTGATTGTATTAACTTTACAAATATAATTTTTTAGAATTAAGCTAGCATACGTAATATGCCGTATTTTATTTAAAAGGATGACGTTGTTGCCAATGCAATTCTGGCTCCAATTGCTTGAAGATTTTACCAATAAATTTATTAATTAATTTATTGTTGTGATAAATAAATCCTGACATTTGAACGGGTGTTGCTCCTATAGAACTTTTGATTTCCAAAGCTGTTCTACCAAAAATAATACGTTTAAATCCGTTTTCAATTCCATACTCGGTCATGTTGTACAACATATTCAAATACAGCATATTTTCTTTTTGAATATTCTCGTTATACCCTAAGAAATAGGTTTCTAAAGTTTCATCATTCAAAAGTAACGTATGAAATCCGACCAATTCTTCATTTAAAAAATATCCAAAAATCTGGAATCGATTACCACATTGACCTTTTAGAGTCGAAAAGTGGTTTTTGGATAAGAAAAATGTATTAAAAGGGGCATTTTTAGCTACATAATGATACAAATCGTATATCTTCTCTTCGTTTTGAAGCACATCTTCGTAAGAAAGATTCTTCATTTGAATGCCATCGAACTTTTTACGAGCTCTTTTAAATTGATCGCGGTATTTTTTGGAGAGAGCTGCGACATAATCTTCTAATGATTTCCAATCTTTATCCAAATAGAAAATCATATTAGGTTGCGTATTGAATTCGTACATATTTGAAAAACGGTACTTTTTCAACTCTACCGAACAATGATCATAAAAATCTTTAAACGAAACTAAGTGAATAGAAATTCCTTTTTTCTTGAAGTATAGCGTTATTTCATCAGCACTTTGTAAAAGAATTTCACTTATATGATTGAAGTCGATTTCCTTAGAAAAAACATATCCGTTTTGACCTGTAATCATGTTATTCCCAAGAAACAAAGTATGAGAAGCAAAATTTTTGAATATAAAATTTCGGATAATGGTTTTAAAACATTTATCTCGTTCTCCAAACGATTCTAACTTATTTAAATCTAAATATTGCGCTAAAGAAACACCTATTAGCTCAGAATTTTCAAAAATACCAATATAAAAACACTCCATATTCACAGGAGCCGATTTTTCTAAAACTGTCAAATATGGTGTTTGCAAAAATACATTACTCTGAGCCACCGTGTCCCAAAGCAAAGGTAATTCCTTAACTGAATTGTATATTTTGAATGTAATTTGGTCCAATGTAAAAATAAAATCGCTCCACAAAAGTAGAGCGATTCCTATATAATTAAATGTTAAAATTCAATTTATTTCCAGCCACAAATGATAGCACCCATTAAGGTCATCACCACAATCCAATAACCAGAAGTTATTGCTGCGTATCTAAATGATTTTTGTTCAAATAAACAATTAGTAGCTACAATTGGCAATGCAATGAATAAACCTGACATAAAACCATGCAAAGCACCATGCTTAAAAGTCCTGAAGGCATCTTGATAATCTGCCATGAAAGCTGCATACGAAGGCAATGCTTTTGTTTCATCTCCTCCAACCATTCCTAAAGCACCAAATTGGTGAATTGTTAATGGCATC
>NZ_JAKLJH010000149.1 GCF_023151265.1 Flavobacterium sp. | reverse complement strand
AAAAGAACTTCTGCTTCAAGCCCAATATTTAAAAAGGTAAGATTTTCTTTAATGAAGTCAGCTCTAAGATCGTAAGATTTATTGTCCTGATATCCAATATAGGGTGCAAGCCTTCTGATGGAAACTGGAAAGCGATAATAATAAACAGAATGAGGAAGTTCTTTCATTAATTCTATTTGATGCTGTTCTAACTTTTCCACTAAAAGAGTTGGCGAAAATCCTAACATGCCTAAATTATTTTTAAACTTGGGTTTTGAGCTTAGGTTGTACTTTAAAACATCTAATTTTTCTTCAGAATAAGAACTTCCCGCTGATAGATAAAAATCAGCACCCAGATATAAACTAAACTGAGCCAACATAGAGGATAGAAGATATAGACGGCCCTCATTTTAACCGAGGGCTACCGACAAAAGGCATAACCGTTTGATTGGTACCTCAACTGGAGTTCAAATGAATCTCCAAACACATTGAGAGGAGCCGTCTATGAATAAAAAAGTAATCTATATCGGAGTTGATGTCGATGATAATGCATTCCATACTACCGCATTGTTTCCTGAAACTGGGGAGGTTTTGGAATACAAATGTAAACCCACCTTTCATGGGCTATTGAGTCGATTGGCAGAGCTTAAGGCAAAATTTCAAGATTTTAATGTTCGGGTTTGCTACGAGGCGAGCTATTTGGGATTTTCACTTTGTCGCGATCTTATTGCTGCCGGATATGACTGCCAAGTTGTAGCACCAAGCAGTATTCCTCGGGTTCATGGCAATCAGGTTAAAACAGACCGTATTGATGCAGGCAAACTTGCACAGTTTTTCGCAACTGGAATTTTGACATTTGTATCTATTCCAGAAAAAGAAATGGAAGCTGATCGTGATTTAACTAGAACCAGACAGTATATTTTGCATCAGTTAGCAGAAATCAGAACACATGTTCAATCATTGCTTCGAAGAAATGGAATTAATTTCAAATCTGAAACTGAAAACAAATCCCACTGGACGAAGCTGCATATTTCTTGGCTCGACAAAAAAGCAGAGTCGTTAAATGGCTCGCTGAAAAATAATTTGAAGTTATTACTGCAGCAGATGAAGTGGCTCATGTATACATTGGCAGAATATGACAAAGCCATCGAAGAGCTCGCTCAAACAGAACGATACAAGAAACAAGTCAGTTCATTGATTTGCTATCATGGAATAAAAAATATTTTTGCGATGGTGATGATCACTGAAATTGGTAACGTCAATCGCTTTGCACATCCGAATCAGCTGTCGTCGTGGATTGGATTCGATGTTAGAGAATACTCATCTGGTGGAAAACATAATCGGTTTGGTATCACAAAGCATGGTAATCGATATTTGCGAACAGCTTTTGTTGAAGCCAATCAGAAGCTACCAAGAACGAAGCGGATACATGACAAACTAAGATATAGAAGAAAAGATATAGATCCGGCACTTGTTCATATTGCTGATAGATGTTTAGAGAGATTAGCGAAAAAAGGCAGTCGTTTATTGTATGCAGGGAAACATCCAAACAAAGTCAAAGTCGCTTGTGCTCGTGAAATGGTTGGCTTTGTATGGGAATCACTGAAAACTGTTGCCTAAATAATTTTATATTTATTTTGATCAAAAAAAACCAGTTCGTAAGAGAAAGGTTTTAAAGAAGAGGCTAAGACAGAATTTGGGAAGCCCACGAGAACGTCCTTAGGTTAAAGCACCTGTGGATAGATAGTGGTAACCCCGATAGTGGTAACCCCGATAACGAACAAATCTTAATGTGTTAACCAGCGCACGAATACGAGGATGTTAGTTCACGGTCACAAGCCAAACTCTTTTAAAAAACCAAGGAAATTTCTCTTGACGAAGGGGCCGTCTATACGAGGACGTATAAAAGCTGATTTTGCTCTTTGCCAAAGTATTCCCCGGCGGGCTCGGGCCCCTTTATTAACAAAGCAACCCGAAAACCCTTATGTTCCGCGCTCACCGCGATTCTCTTTAGAATCAAGAACAAACTTTATCTATACTACAACAAACTAACGCTTCAAAGTTGGAGATTACGCTTCATCAATTTATGCCTAGTTTCCATATGGAGCATTGTGTTTTTGCTGCTTTTCTGAGTCAAGGATCTAGCTACAAAGACTGTGGCAAGCCTTGTGAAAAGCATCGAGTGCAATTAAAAGATCAGTTTGGCAATCTCCATGAAATCAAACCAGATCCTGAGTGTCGCAATACTATGTTCAACTCTAAAGCCCAAACAGCACTTAACTTTATCCAGCCGTGGCTTGATCAAGGACTTCGTTCATTTCGCTACGAAGCGCTTAATGAAATTGGAGAAGAACTCATTTCTAAGTTGAAACATTATGAAAACTTTTTTCAAGGAAAACAAGGCTTACAAGAAACACTTACTCACCTCAAAACCCAAGAAAAATATGGCTTAACAGAAGGACACTTTTCTCATGAACATAAGTTTCAATCTAGAAAAAAGAGTTTTTCTTTTTTGAAAGAAGATAAAAATTCTCTTTAAAAGAAGACAACTACCACTAGATTTTTATAAAATTATATTTAAACTTGGAATCTTTTAAGTCAAAATGTACTAAATTGGGACTGGACCCGTTGTGTTCTTCTTTTTTGTAAGAACAAAAAACTCAGCTCTTGAAAGAAGTCAAAAATGCCATTTCAGAAGTACTACTTAGTATGCTAGAATTAAGGTAACAGTTAACATCAGCATCAGAGATGAGGATGACAGTAACCATGAAAAAAATTTTAATCTTTTTAAGTTTAGGCTTTACTATCTGGCTTTTGTCATGCTCTGAAAAAAAATCATCTTCAGAAGTGAGCTATGATTGTACAACTGTTGATAGCTCTCTCAGGCAACCCCAAACCATTGCCGAGGCCTTAAATCTCATCAATGCTCTTCCAAAACCGCTAGGCCTTGATTGTTTTCTTCTTGCACTAAAACCTCCATTAAAAGTGTTTGCAACTAATAGCACTTTCAGCGCACAACCAGCTCAAGGAAATTCAAGTCCAAGAATTTTTATCATACAAAACACTTTAGTTCTTAGTGTAGTACCAAGTGGATCAGGAAGAACTTTTCTTGAGTTTGGAGAACTTAAATCAGGACAGAGTTTCAAAGCTGAAATCCAATTTCCAATTGATAACAGTGTGACCTACGAGCAAATCAACAATCACCTTTCCTCTGGAGGCACAAACTCTAGCTGTGTCAGTTGTCATTTTGCAGAGGCTAAATCGCCATACACTACCGGAAAAAGTTTATTTATTTCTAATATCCTGAGACCTGATGAATCGCAGCGTGTTGGTCAAACCTTTATGAAAATTCAAGCCGAAACCTGTAATTCCGAAACAAACAAATACCGCTGCGATATTTTAAAAGCCATTTATATGAACGGCGCAGCCTACGATGCCTCATTTCCCTATTAATCAACATGCAAAAATTGCTTTATGAATTAATCGCTATTTAAGCTAATTTAAACCAAACTATAACTTATTGTTGCGCTACAAATTAGCTTTACGTGCCAACTTTAGCCAACTTTTAAAAGTTTTTCTTAACAAAAAAATTGTACTTTTAGGCGCCTTATATAGAAAGTCCAACTCAAAAACAATCCACTCATTATTTAGATTTTTTATACGGTGAGCTTTTCTTTTACCAGAAGCCACCGCTATTTTTATAGCCTGTGGATTTAACTTCAAAAACTTCTGTCTTTTTTTTGGATCAATCGCCACCAAAAGTTGATAGTCACCATGCTCAGCAAAAAACAAAGCCGTTTGAGGAATTCTTGCTTGATGACAAAACTGCACCGACTCCGGCGTAAAAAAGTTTTCTGGTATATCAATATCAAAACAGGGCTAGGACGTATAAAAGCTGATTTTGCTCTTTGCCAAAGTATTCCCCGGCGGGCTCGGGCCCCTTTATTAACAAAGCAACCCGAAAACCCTTATGTTCCGCGCTCACCGCGATTCTCTTTAGAAAAGCCAAAATTAGAATCAATGTCAGTACCGAAAATACTTTTTGATATTTCACTCTTTAAAATCCTTTAGTTCTGTTTTTGTGGATAAAGCGACATATACACAGTCGCTCGAAGCATCGGAAATCGAATTTCCAAATAGCTTTGTAATTTTGAGTCTAACGTTGCGCTTCCGACAGGATTCAAAAATTTGACTTGGTTTTTATTTTTTTCATCAACAATCATTCGAGCGTAAACCGTATATTTATCAACCACGTTGTGATTTTTAACCAAGTAGTAAGTGTACCCTGGAAACATCATGAGTCTGATTTTGTAGTACGCTGTATTTTCATCCTTAAATGCAGCACCCACCAAAAGTTTAGCTTCAATAACATTATCTTTGCGAAACCCCGTGAAGATTTCGTGTTTATCTGATTTTATTTCTTTATTTGACTGTTTCATTTTTTAATTCTTTCCCCATTTTTAAGTTCATTAATCGCACTCGTGTCTGTAGGTTAAAAAATTTATCCCACAGAAGTTTTCTTGATCTCAGTTGTGGCGACATCACATCCCAGAGATCGACCAAGGCTTTTTCAAGCTGATCTAGTTTTTGTTGATTTAATTTAAGCGGCTGGATCTGCATCTAATAACCCCCGCAATTGTTTCTCAATAATTTCAATTTTTTTAATAAGATCTTCGTTTTCAACCAGTTCTTTCACTGGAAGTAGCCCATAGAACTCACGAAAGAGTTGTCTTATTTTTTGTAGCTCATAGTTCATAAAAATTTGTCCCACATTTTTCTTAAACGTTCTGTGTGATCTGCATGACTGTGTGGTTCGCAGAATTCACGAAACTCTTTAGGAATAACTTCCTCAGCGTGAATTTCTTTATTGAACCAGCATCGAATGCGCCTCATCGTTTCCGAAATTTTTCTTCGGGTCACTTTGCAGTGGCAACACTCGGCATGAATTTGATCGAAGAGTCTTTTCTCTTCATTGTATGCTTCTGTTTTCATTTTTTTATCTCCCTGTTTTTGTGTTTCGAGTGCGCGCCACTCAAAGAGATATATTTCAATGAAAGTGCCATCACTTGCTGGCACGGCTTAAGTGCTTGAGATGATTTTAGAAAATTAAATTTTTGAATTTTTTGTGTGAGTTTGAAAAATCAAATTTGTACGTGATCACGAACGGCTGATTTAAAAATGTTTTGAGTTTTCAATATGATAAGTGCTGTACGTAAAAAACAGGGGTGTTCGCGTTTCCGAACGGCTTGGTTATGACAATTGAGTTTTTTCGTTAAATTTAATCGACTTTAAACAATGATCAATACTTAAAAGGAGCTTGGGTGAAATCTAAGGCGCTTATTAACGATAAGGTCTGGCTAAGATTTTCGATTGGTGAAACCAGCTTTCAACAAAAGCCCGCGTTTTGTCATCGGACTAATTTGAAAACTGAAACTGAGTTTTCCCATCTAATGGAGCCTTACATACCTTACTTTCGGGTTTTAATATTTAGTTACTTTCAATTTCCGTTTAATTTTCAAAAGTGGATTAATATTTGTCCACGGCGAGAAATCCTGTAAAAATGGTAGTTGTTCGCTAAATAAAAAAACTTAATTATCGCATCCCGTGGACAGAGTTACCAATCCTAAATCTAAATTCCGATTCAATTCTTCTGGATAAATATTTTAAAGGCCCGTAATTAAAATGTTTTGCACTTTTTAGCAGGCTATTAGACTCGAGCTTTGGAAAGCATTGTGCGATGTAAAAATTAGCCTGATTATAAAGTTCAGTGGTGTAAAACTCCCGCATATTATCAATTTCGACAGTGTCGAGAGAATTTTCAAGTGTATCATGAATATTTTTAACAACTTCAATTACGGAAAATCTATATAATTTAGCAACTTCATATAGCCATGCTTGCTGCTTTTCATCACCTAAATTTCTTAAATTTATTTTATTTTTAAAATCGTTATACGAATTTCGATACCTGAAATCAACAATATCAAAAAATATTTTTTCACAATCTCGAGCAACAAAAAATAAAATGATGGGCTCCCGAAGTATGGAGTAATAATCAAATTCTTTTTTTTTAACTTTACTTTTATACTTCGATTTTAATGACTTTAAATTAGTAAAAGACTTTGTTTGGCATTTTATAAAAAAACCCAAAGATTTTACTGTTCGATTAGACTTAAGATTCTTATTTTCTGCATCATTTTCTTCCTCATCTTTTGATTTTTCAATTTCCATAAATTCAATTTCGCCATCTATTCCGATATCAACATAACCATTTTCCCTGAAAACATGACCAATCTTGAAGACTTGATTACAAACAAGAAGTTCGGCATAGCGACCATCGAAAGAAGTTTTTAAAATTTTTCCAGACATGGATAAATAGTAATCTCATTTCGAGTGAAAAATATATCACTATTGAAGATAACTGGACCAAACATTTTAGTAAGAGAATTAAATTTATTAAAACAATTGCTCTTGGATTGGTCTATTGACGAAAAGAAAATCTAGTAGCTCTCATTTCTAGTCTTTAAAATTAATTTTAGAATCTTATTTTTCTCAATATGTAAATACGAGATTAATTTATTTGAGACGACAGGAGCAGTGCTAGTTTAGTCATAAACAATTTTTCTGATCTTTCTCAAATTATTTCTCATCTCGAACAAATTTAAATCTACAAATTCATTTTATTCAGCCACGCACTCGATCAATTCAAGCTAAAATAATATATTTTTATATTTCAACAGAAACTCAGTGATACAGCATTAAGCTTTCCGTCCGCTAAAAATGAAAACTCTGAACTACATAAATCCGCGAGTCCAGTCTCTAAATTCTCAAAATATTTTAGTTGGATTGAACTAAAATGAAGGCTATTACCCATAGCACTTGGCAATAATGAGCTTTTGAAAATGTATCAGCTAATCCCATAGCGAACTGAAATCGCACCAAAAGCATCTTCTAAAAGTGATTTAGTAGCCCCTTCAGTACCATCCAAATCGGCTACCAATTACTGTCATCGAACTCTAACGAGCATGTCGCGGCATCATCAATCTCAAGACATACTTTGCTTCGAATTTCCGCCTTTACAGGCAAAATATATGATCCAATCTTTGTATCGAACCAAACCGCTGTTCGCCACTTGATTTTACCAATTTCACATGTCGTCTTAAGCCGCCCCCATCCCTCTTCCGAGGAGAGATGGTATTTTCGAATTTTCAATGAAAGGCCTTTTGGCAAGGTCAAGAAGTACCATCCATTTGGGCCACGATACTTCCACAGCTTTGCTTTAAAAACACAGGTTGGTCTATTACTCTTCCTGACTTTATTTCTCATTTTTTAACACCGCCAACTCGCTCGTAATGTGAAAAAATCATACTTTTTTCATCCATTTTAGATATCACAGCTCCGGCCGTCAGATCAGTCATCACATATTCAGAAGCTTTTTTTGCTAATTTGATATCCGACCAAACTACAAAGTCGATCCATCGGCCATTTTCTGCGCTATAATAATAGTCTCTGGATTTAAATCCTTCAAACTTTTTGATTACCTTGTTAAGGTCCATCATGAGCTTTTTTTGCTCTTCTATATTGACTCCTTCTTTGAACTTTACCGATACAATCTCAAAAGCATCTCCCGCTGTTGCCAAGTTAGAAAATAACATAATTAAACCTCCTATGAATATTAGTTTCATATCAATCTCCTTGTGAGACCAGTGTATGAATATATATGTCACTTTAAGGCATATATTGTGATAGGGTTATGTGTATGGCTAAAAATAATAGCAGGTCAGTACAAAATAGAATGAGCCGACTCCTCGGTCTACTGAGATCCGATGATCACTGGACGACATTGGCTCTTGCGCAAGCCCTTGAAGTTTCTCATCGA
>NZ_JAKLJH010000148.1 GCF_023151265.1 Flavobacterium sp. | reverse complement strand
TAACTGTAACTTGAATAATCTGAGAAATGAGTGAAATAACCAAGTTTATCAGCTATTTCTTCAGCCAAATCACTATCGTTTTGAATAATTTTTGCTGAACTAGCTATTGAGATAGGTGAATCTGGAATATAGCCTTTTTTGAATTCATGTATTTGTTTTTCAATTTCTTTAATAGCATTTTCAACATTATCTAAATCAGTAATATCTATCTCAATTGTTCTAATTCCACTTAAATCAAAGGGAATTTTTTGACCTTTTTCAATTACTTGAATATAAGGCTTTTTGATAGCATGTCTTATAGCTAGTTCATAAAAAACATTTGGATTTGAATCGGTTAAATCTGCAATCACAAGTGGACTTTCTATAATCAAATTTATTATTTGAGTTGTAATTAATCCAACTTTAGGAATTTGATCTGCTCTCAATGCTTTGTAATCGTTTCTGTCTAAAACAGGTTTAAAAACATGTTTTAGTAGTTTATCTGAACGTTTTCTTGATTCTGAATTTTCATTTCCAATTGGACAAATAATAAAGCATTCTTCCATTTTAATTTATTTTTTTACTCCAAATAATGAGTAAGTGTTTTATAATATTATTTACTAAATATTCTTATTTCAACTTAAATCTCTGTATTTTTCCAGTCTCCGTTTTTGGCAAACACTCCACAAAAATTATTACTCTTGGGTATTTATATGGAGCCGCTACTTCTTTGAACCAGTGTTGAATACGATTCTTCATTACATCTGATGCTTTAGTATTGTCATGTAACACAATATGTGCACAAACCAGCATTCCTCGTTCTTCATCAGGTAAACCTACTACAGCACATTCCAAAATATCTTCGTGGGTTAAAAGTACGGATTCTACTTCAATTGCCGCAATATTGTAACCAGAAGAAATAATCATATCATCACCACGTGCCACAAAATAGAAATAACCTTCTTCGTCTTGACGGAAAATATCGCCTGTGATGTTCCAACCTTTTTCAACATATTCGCGTTGTTTTTCTTCTCGGTTTAGGTATTTGCAACCTGTAATTCCTCGAACGGCTAATCTTCCGGCTTCGTTTCTTGGTAATTCGTTGCCTTGTTTGTCTATGACTTTGGCTTCGTAACCCGTAATCGCTTTACCTGTTGCCCCAGGCTTCATGTTTTCTTCATTAGACGAAATAAAAATATGCAACATTTCGGTAGCACCGATTCCATCAATGATTTTTAAACCTGTAGCATCATACCAATCTTGCCAAACTTTTAAAGGCAAAGTTTCGCCTGCAGAGACACATTTTCTTAAACTCGAAATATCGTAATCCTGAACTTTTGTGGTGATAATGCGCCAAGCAGTAGGAGCGGTGAAGCAAATCGTAATTTTAAAATCTTGAATAGCTTTTAATAATAAGTCTGGACTCGGTTTTTCTATTAGAAATGTAGAAGCTCCGAAATACATTGGAAACAACACCAATCCACCCAAACCAAATGTAAATCCTAGTGGCGGACTTCCTGTGAAAATATCGTTTTGTGTTGGTTGTAAAGAATAATTTGGAAACGCTTCGCAAATATTCAAAATATCTTTATGATAATGTGCGGTCATTTTGGGTAAACCCGTAGTTCCAGAAGTGAAACCAATCAAAGCAACAGAATCGGATTTGGAATGATAATTATCGAAAGTTTTGGGTTTAGAAGCCATTAATTCCTCCAATTGAGAATTCCCATAAAAACACGTTTGTTTTAGAAAATCTGATTTTACTAAATGGATTTCTTCTTCTAATTCCTTATCACACAATACATGTGAAATTTCAGCACAATCAATAATGGTTGTTAGTTCTTTGGAACGAAGTAATGGCATGGTTGCCACGACAATTCCACCCGCTTTTAAAATAGCAAACCAACAAGCAACCATCATCGGATTATTAGCCGAACGAATTAAAACACGATTGCCTGATTTCAATCCTAAATCTTCGACCAAGACATGTGCAATTTGATTCGCTTTTTCAAACAAATCTTGATACGTCCAAGTTTCTTCAAACGTGCGAATGCAACTATTATTTCCACGACCTTCTCGAATGTGGCTATCTAGCAATTTATCCACACAATTCAACATTTCTGGATGTTGGAATTGAGGTAAATCCAAAAAGGTATATTCTGGTTGTAATTCTAGAGCAGGTAAGCTATTGTTTGCAAAATTGTCTTGATAGTCTTTCATCCGATTATTAATTATTAATCTTTAATTTCAAGTCATTCTCTTTTTGGCGATTTTTGTATTGTAATTTCACTAATTTTATAAATGCCTTCATAGATTTCTTGATTTCCTTTTCAGACATATTTGGAGTAATTTCAAATTCTGATGTATCATTTTCAGAAATTTTAAAAATTATTTTAG
Source organism: Flavobacterium sp. (assembly GCF_023151265.1). GTDB lineage: Bacteria > Bacteroidota > Bacteroidia > Flavobacteriales > Flavobacteriaceae > Flavobacterium. Next base: position 3,777 of record NZ_JAKLJH010000148.1, on the reverse strand, counting down.
CTTTAGGTTTTTTATATATAGGATCACAATCAGATTTAATTATACAAGGCTTACTTTCTTTTGCCTTATTCCAAATCTTCGTTATACTTGATATAATTTTATCTGCAATTTTTTCATAGACTTTATCAAATAGTTTTTCAATAACTTTTGATCCAAAATATAAAGAAAATATAAGAATGTAATCTTCAGGGGTTGATAATACCGCAGAAATGTTATTCTTGTTTTCTGGAATATTAATTTCTAAACCATCTATTTCTTTTAAAATCTCAAACTCTTCTTTTGAAAATCCGTCTATATATCTTACTTCAATATCTTTCATTATCATAGTTATTTCTACTTCTTATTACTCTTAGGTTTTAATGCTTTTTTCATGCCTTCCATTTGTTTTCTTTCCGAAGCTTTTAGTGGATACAAATGCGAAACACCCATTTTGTATGGATTTGGAATATCATTCGCTTGAAATTGTTCGTATGCTTGAGCATTTCTAACGAAATTAGCATCTAACAATAAAGGTCTTCCTAAAGCTACTAAATCGGCTCTTCCGTTTAAAAGAATCGTATTGATTTGGTCAATATCTTGAATATATCCAGCGGTTATGGTTGGAATATGAACGGTATTTCTAACCGCATCTGAAAAAGGTGTTTGCCACATTCTACCTGTTAGTGGTTTTTGTCCTGCGACAGTATTTCCTGTTGAAACATTGATAATATCTGCTCCAGCATTTTTGAAAGCGGTTGCAATAGTGATTACTTCTTGTTCTGAAATTCCGTTTTCTGCCCAATCCGTAGCTGAAATTCGCACTGAAATTGGTTTATCCGTTGGGAATACTTGACGAATCGCTTTAAATACTTCTAAAGGATATTTTAAACGATTTTCGATGCTACCACCAAATTCATCGGTACGAATATTAGTTAGAGGCGACAAGAAAGAAGCTAACAAAAAACCGTGATGCGCTTGTAATTCAATCATGTCAAAACCAGCTTCGTCTGCATTTTTAGCTGCTTGAACGAATTGTGCTTTGATTTCCTCCATATCTTCCAAAGACATTTCCTTTGGAGTAGCAAAATTTTCATTGAATGGAATAGGGGAAGCAGAAATTAAATTCCAAGGTGTTTCCATTGGTCCGTTTCCTTCCCAAGGTTTTTTGGTAGCGCCTTTTCTTCCCGAATGTCCTAATTGAATTCCGATTTTTGTTGCTGTATTGTTATGAATGAACTCAGTAATTTTTTTCCATTGTTTCAATTGTTCTGCATTGTAAATTCCGGCACACCCTTCAGTAATTCTTCCGGTTTCGGAAATGGCAGTCATTTCGGTGATTATTAATCCTACGCCACCATTAGCACGGCTTCCGTAATGCACTAAATGCCAATCAGAAACTAAACCATCAATAGCAGAATATTGTCCCATTGGCGCCATAACGATGCGGTTTGGAAGTTCTAGTTCTCTTAATTTGAAAGGAGTGAAAGCTGCAGAGTTGGAAGTTGGGAGTTTCGAGTTGGAAGTTTCCAAAAATTCGTTTAAAACTTTATCAGTAAATGAACTATCTCTCAAACGTAAATTCTCGTATGTTACTTTTTTAGAACGTGTCATACATCCAAACGCAAATTGTTGGAATGGATGTTGCATGTGGCGGTCCATATTTTCGAACCAATCTAAAGAAACTACAGCGGCATATTGAATCATTTCTACTGTATTTCTTCTGGTTTTATCGTATTGTTCGAACGCGGCTTGAACATTATTAGGATTCGCAATTACGGCATCAGATAATCCAATAGCACAATCCATCGCTAATTTAGTTCCAGAACCAATAGAGTAGTGGGCTGTAGCTTTGGCATCGCCTAATAAAACGATGTTGTTATGATACCATTTTTCATTCGTAACATGCGGAAATTGACGCCAATGTGATTTGTTTGAGATTAGTGGATGTCCGTCTAATTCTTCTTTAAAAATTTCTGCGATTTTAGCTATCGTATCTTCTTCATTGGTCACTTCAAAACCATGTTTTTGCCATGTTTCGTCAGAACATTCGAAAATCCATGTACTCATGCCTTCTTCATATTGATAACTATGAGCCACAATAGTTCCGTGAGGTGTACTTCTGAAGAAATAAGTAAAAGCATCTAAAGGTTTTGTGGAACCTAACCAAACGAATCGGTTTTTCTTTAATTCGATTTTGGTTCCGAATTCTTTTTGGTATTGTGTACGAATTGCACTTGCGATTCCGTCTGAAGCTAAAATGATATCTGAATCTGCGAATTGCGATAAATCATCTACATTTTGTTCGAAATGCAGATTTACACCTTCTTCAATGCAACGTTGCTGTAATAATTGTAAAAGTGTTTTACGAGAACAACCGCAAAAACCATTTCCTGCAATATTAACCGATTCACCATCACGAGCTACGATAATATCATCCCAATACGCAAATTTGCTTCGGATTAATTCATACGATTGCATGTCGCGTTTTAGGAATTCACCCAAAGTTTCGTCTGAAAAAACCACACCAAATCCAAAACTATCATCAGGTTTGTTGCGTTCGTAAATATCGATTTGGCAATGTGGTATTGCTTTTTTGGTTAATATCGAAAAGTAAAGTCCGCCTGGACCACCACCTATAACTGTTATTTTCATATTTTTTAGCACGCGGATGAAACGGATTTGCTTTGGCAAAACGCAGATTTCCGCAGATTTTATTTAATAATTTTATTGTTTCATGAAATCAAAAGCACCTTTGCGCAGATTGATTCCGTATTCTAAATAGGCTTTTAAACAAGCAAGAAAATTTGACCAACCGAATGAATTTCCGGAAAGCCATTTTAAACCTGATTCATTATTTTCCATACTTTTTTCTGTAATCGTAACTAAAGTTGAATTATTTTCTTTTTCAGAAAGAGATATTTCTACTAATAAGTCAACTCCTGAGTTTTCCCAATAAAATGAAACGTATTTGTTGCTTTCTATTTTCCCAACTTTAACAGGACATTCGAAATCGAATTCAGGGAATTTCCAAATCAAGTTTTTTGCTTCTTCCATTTTTCCAGTGCTACTAGAGATGAAATAGTTGGTCATTTTTTCAGGATTTACAATGGCTTCAAAAACTTCGTAAATTGGTTTTTGAATTTGAATAGCACAATTTATTTCTAATCGCTCTAAACTCATGATTAACCTCTTTTGATGGAGAATATTTCTCCTAATTTACTATAATTAGAACCTGCTAAACGGGCAACAGGTTTGTATTTATCTAAATTGATTCGGTGATTTTCCATTAATATGGAATCATCGATGTGCATGGTAATAATCTTTCCAATGATAATACAAGCGCCACCATTTTGATGATTTTCAATGAAATAATGATGTACCATTTCACATTCAAAATGCACTAAGCTTTCTTTTACTCGTTTTGGTTTGATGTAAATTGAATCAATTGGAGTAACGCCAGCTAATTCGAATTCGTCAACATCAGCAGCTACACTTTGAGAAGTAGTGTTCATTTGTTCTACAACTTCTTCTGTAACTAAATTGACAACGAATTGTTTGTTGTCTAATATATTATTTAAAGTGTCTTTGTTTTTGTTTCCTGTCCGAACGGTTGAAAACATAACATGAGGTGGATCTTCACTCACAACATTAAAAAAGGAAAAAGGAGCAAGGTTGTTGATTCCGTTGTTGTCAATTGTAGAAATCCATCCTATTGGTCTAGGAATTACTGTACCTGTTAAGAGCTTATATAAAGCGGAAGATTCGGTATTTTGTATGTCGAATTGCATGATTTTGTGT
>NZ_JAKLJH010000147.1 GCF_023151265.1 Flavobacterium sp. | reverse complement strand
AGAAGAATGGGATTTATTAGAAAACCATTACAATCGTGTAACGGATACGTGTATTCCTGAAGAAGAAGCTTTCAGAAGATTACAACAACATTTATTTGATATTTGGAACAATGCCGATTCAAAAGGAGAAAGATATTTTCCACATGAATTTATGTACCAAATGATCAATTCAGGCGTTTTGGAACAATACTATGAAATCGACCCAAAAGATTCTTGGATGGTTGCAGCTGCTGAAAAAAACTTACCAATTGTAGTTCCAGGATGGGAAGACAGTACAATGGGTAACATTTTCTCTTCTTACTGCATTAAAGGTGAATTCAAAGCTACAACTATGAAAAGTGGAATTGAATACATGATGTGGTTAGCAGATTGGTATCCAAAAAACTGTGCTGGAAAAGGAATTGGTTTCTTCCAAATTGGTGGAGGAATTGCTGGTGACTTCCCAATTTGTGTAGTTCCAATGTTATACCAAGATATGGAAATGCATGATGTGCCGTTTTGGAGCTATTTCTGCCAAATTTCTGACTCAACAACTAGTTATGGTTCGTACTCTGGAGCAGTTCCAAACGAAAAAATTACTTGGGGTAAATTAGATATTACAACGCCTAAATTTATCGTAGAGTCTGATGCTACGATAGTTGCGCCATTGATGTTTGCTTACGTTTTAGGTTGGTAAAATTTTTTAAAAAAATATTAAATTTTACTTGAAAATATAAGCTGAGGATATTACATTTGACGAAATTACAAGATTAAAACCTACCCAATGAAAAGAGTTATTGTTGATTACGCTAAATTAACAAATGAAATCTTAACCTTACTAGTTGAGAAATTTCCTGACGGATATGATGATTCGGATGTTATTCGTTTTAAAAATGCTAAGAATGAAACTGTTGAAGCTGTAGAAGTTCGTACTGAAGACACTATTTATTTAGTAAAAGTAAGTACTAAACTAGCCGACAGAATTGAAAATTACGACGAAGATGACATTATCGAAGATGATGTGGTAGCAGTACCAGATGAAAAAATCGGAGCTCTAAAAGACTTAGATATTGAAGACGACGATGACGACGATGACGATTCAAATGATTCAGACGATATCGAAGATTCAGAAGACGGAGACGACGATGATGCTGACGAAGACGATGAAGATTAACATAAATAAAAAGGGATTCAAAATTGAATCCCTTTTTTATTATAAATATCTTTCTAAAATTACGTTTTTATGATGCAATTCATGTCCTAACATAATATATCCAATAGCTCTTACTGAAACACTGTTATTAGAAGCCGTTCCTAAACGAAGTAAATCATCAGTTGTAAAAGTTTCAAATAAACTCACAGAAGCATTTCGTACAGTTTCATATTCTGCCAATAAACTTTCATATTCACGATTATTAGCATTAGCTGTAACAACATAATCATTTTCTTCAAATCCTGGTAAAACAGTTTTATCATTTCTTGCAATTCTTAAAGCACGATAAGCAAATATTCGTTCTGCATCAATCAAATGCAAAATAATATCTTTAATTGTCCACTTCTCTTCTGCATAACGAAATTCATGCTTAAAAACAGGAATCGATTTAAAGAAATGCAACATTTCTTCTTTTTGCTTAATAAGTCCTTTAATAATATCTTGCTCTGGAACTAATTTGATATAATTCTCATAATAGGGAGCAAATTCGTTTAGTTGTAAATTTTTCATAACTTAAAGATATAAAAAAAGCCTCAATATTGAGGCTTTCGTATTTTACAATTCTTTAAAAATCGTATGCATCAATCGTTTTTTGTCGTTGATACTTTCTTCTAAAGAAATCATGGTTTCAGTTCTGTACACACCTTCAATATCATCAATCATGAAGATAACTTCTTTAGCGTGTTTGGTATCTTTAGCTCTAATTTTACAGAAAATATTAAATTTTCCTGTAGTTACGTGAGCAACAGTTACGAATGGAATCTGATTAATACGCTCTAAAACGAATTTAGTTTGCGACGTGTTGTGCAAGAAAACTCCAACATAAGCAATAAAAGAGTAACCTAATTTTTCATAGTCTAATGTCAAAGAAGAACCTTGAATGATTCCTGCATCTTCCATTTTTTTCACCCTAACATGTACCGTTCCTGCAGAAATTAATAATTTTTTTGCAATATCTGTAAAAGGAACTCTCGTGTTATCAATCAACATGTCCAAAATTTGATGATCTACTTCATCTAAACGAAACTTACTCATAAGTGCTTATAATATTTGTTAAATTTTTGAGTTTTATTCAAATCTGAGGCAAATTTATCAAATAATTTTTACACCATTGTTAAATTCTGTTAAATTATTGATAAAAAAATCGGCTTTATCCTCTAATTGTGGAAAATATCTTCCTTTAGATTCAAACAAACCATTTGCGCAATCGTATTCTAAATGTCCTTTAAAATCCTGCAAATCATCTATTTTGACAATAGATGCTACAAATTTCAACTGACCATTCTGCACTACTTCAGTATATTGAGCAGCAAAGTTAATTATTTTTTCTTCACTATTATCAATAATTTTGACATTTTTATAAATAAAATCATAAAAACATTTATTATTTTGAGGAATCTTCAAATAATTATTCAATTCTTTATTAACTATAACGTTTTCGTAACTCGCATCAAATGAACTCAAAAGCGAAATAAAAACATATTTTCTTACAACATCTCTATCATAATCATCTTCATAATGTCCAGCTTCAAATAAAATAGTTGGTGTATTTTGTGTTGTAAAATAATCACCCGTACAATTTATATTATAACTATCATCAAAACGACCAATTTGATTTGGAATATAAAGTTGTAACGCAATATGCATCTTGTTTATTATATGAATTGCTTTTAATCGAACATCATTATATTCTCTTTCTTCATTATAAGCTGGCGATAAAAAAGAAATAGTTGCCGGCAAATTAAAACCTTCTGTACCAAAAATTGTTCGTTGATCATGCAGATTATAACAATAATCTGGATGAAAACTCTTGTAAACACTATGCAAGACTTGCATTTCAGGCTGAGTAGCATTAAAAGCGTCTCTATTTAAATCTACTTTATTCGCATTTTCTCTCGTATATAAAAAAGCACCGTCTGGATTTAACATCGGAATACATAATAAGGTATAATCCGATTTAATTCTTTTTACTGTTTCGTTATCCGATTGTAAGAAATTAAAGAAATCAAACAATCCTTTTGTAGTAGTCGATTCGTTTCCATGCATTTGCGACCACATCAAAATTTTTGTTTTTCCCGTTCCAATTTTAACCTGATAAATCACTCTTTCTTGAACCGATTTACCTATTTCTGTAATTTCAAAATCTGGATTTAACGATTTCAAAACAGGTAAAATAGTTTCTAAATGAATATACTTTCCTTTAAGTTTAGGTTCTAAATATTGAGTTGCTAATTGTAAATAATCCATGGCTTTATTTTTATTTACAAATGTAAACAACTTTAATTTTACATTTGTAAACACTGTAAATTATTATATAATTTACTTTTGTAAACGGTTTTAACTGTCATCATTATTAATCCAAATTGCATTAATTCACAATATTAATCACATAAACAAAATTCAATTTTAATATTTGTAAATCAATAAGTTATAACTTATTAAATAAAGTAAAATATTAACAACATAACCACTATTTACATCTGTAAACTTGTATATCTCTATTACTTTGTTTACATTTGTAACTCTATAATTCTAAATAACTATTTACAATGGTAAACATTGATGATTTTATTAAACGGTTAGAAATTATACTCGATTATTATAATTTATCGGCTTCTGCTTTTGCGGATAAAATAAATGTACAGCGATCGAGTTTGTCTCACCTACTCTCTGGCAGAAACAAACCTAGCTTAGATTTTATCATCAAAGTAATTGAGGTTTTTCCGGAAGTAGATTTGTATTGGATTTTAAATGGTAAAGGAAATTTTCCAAAATCAGAAAATGCAACTCAGACAGTTTTAGAAGAAGAAACAAAAGCCTCTTCATTATCATTTATAGAAACAACTAATTCTGAACCTGATTTATTTTCGACTGTAGAAAAAGGAACTAGCCCTACTCTTTCTGAACGTAATCCTGTAGAATCGATTAAAACAGAAAATAATTCTAACGAAGAAATTGAGCGTATTGTAGTATTTTTTAAAAATGGAACTTTCAAAAACTATAAGCCATAAAAAAACTCTGAATTTCTCCAGAGTTTTTAAATAATTAAATAACAAACCTTTATCTTCTGTGTAAATAAACAGCAGTTACTCCTGCTTCTGCTCTACTCATTTGAGGTGTTGCATCAGCTGATATTGTTGGGAAAGCAAATTTTAAAACTTGTCCGCCACCATTCAAACGTTCCGCTACAAAAATAGCATTCGTCACATGGTCGTAAGCAACATCGACAGGGTTTCCTAACATAGAATTAGGTCCGTACACTCTAATTTGATTGTTCATAGCAATTGTTCCCAAATTATTCGTCATGTTTAGCACAGAAGTAAAGTTATTAATAACCACTAAACCACCGTCGGTTGCACTTGAAGCTAAACCTACATCAGACAACACCATTACATTATCTTGGGGAGAATAAGTAATTCCGTGTGTTCTAACTAAACCCTCAATTGTAACTCTTTTTGAAGCTGAAATTGTTCCTGTAGCATTAGAAAAGAAATTATTATAAACCACTAAATCGCTTGTATTATCAGCAATTGCGTACATAGTAGTTCCGTCTAAATGAATTCCCCAAAGTTTAATATCAACTGTATAGGTGTTCAAAAGCGTAAATCCAGATGTATTTCTTTGGTAAACATAAAATTTACTAATATTACTATTTCCTGCATTTTGGTCTTGTGCAACAACTACTTTATCTCCTGAAACAGCTATTTCACGAGCATTTGTAAAATCTGTTGAAGATGAAAAAGATAAATCTAAAGTTGTGGCTGAAGAAATAATAGCATTTCTCAATCCATTATAAGCTTCTACTCTATTATTTGTTCTTGAAGCTAACACGATTTGGTCTTTGAATACATCATAATAAACTCCATCAGCATCGGTAGAGCTTATTGAAAAACTTTTTGCTGTTGGGGTTGTTGCTAATAAATCGGTAAACGAAATTTGTCCCGAAGTATTACTTGTGGTTATCAATTTTAATTCCTGAGCCGGAGTTGGAGTTTGGTCAATTGGTTCTGGTTCTGGAGTAACCATTGAAGAGTCGTCATCATTACAAGAAGTAAATAAAACAGCTACTAAAGCTAGAGGTAAAAATAGTTTTTTCATTTGTTAAGAGTTTTTGATTTCTTCTATCTACGAAAAACTATGTTACTTGGTTTTATTTTAAATGACTTTTTTTATCTTTTTGAAAATGAATCAAACAATCAATTATTCCTTTGGAACATAACTTAGTTCTGGAACTTTTCCTATAACTCCTTTATAATACGATTCTAAAAATTTAATATCAGCCTCAATATTTCCTGTTGGATAAAATGGATCGTGATAAACCACTTCTTTTCTTCCGTAATCAAAAGCTACAGGAACAATTGGTACATTTGCTTTTAGAGCCATGTAATAGAAACCTGTTTTCCATTCGGTTACTTTTTTTCGAGTTCCTTCGGGAGCGATTGCTAACCTAAAAACTTCTTTTTCTTGAAATATTTTAGCAATTGTATCTACTTTATTTTCGTTTTTTTGGCGATTTAAAGGTGTTCCACCTGTCCAAGTGAAAAAATAATTAAATGAAAATACGAATAATTCTTTTTTAGCCACGTAATTTATTTCGATATTTAGAATGCCTCGAGAAAAAATTCCAAGGAAAAAATCCCACCAACTCGTATGCGGTACCGCAATAATCACACACTTTTTAACTATTGGAGCTATGGAGCCCACTACTTTCCAACCAAAAATTTTGCAGAAAATAAATTTGTATATAATTTGTTTCATGGGATAGATTTTAATACAAAAATAAAATTATATTTACGATTACAAACAAAGTTACATGATTAAGCGCTTATTGAGTTTTTTACTTCCTATAAAAATTCATCAAAAGAAATCGGTTTATAGTAAAAATCTGGAAGTTACCTGGAATAATGGGTATTTAGTTTTGGATTCTGAAAACACTAATTATTCTTTTGGAAGTTTACAGCGTGTCTTAAAAAAAGGATTGAAATATATAGGTTACGAACGAATT
>NZ_JAKLJH010000146.1 GCF_023151265.1 Flavobacterium sp. | reverse complement strand
CAACTAAAATCACATCATGTCCTCTAGATTTTAACTCATGCGCTAACTCAATATGAGGTGTGTTTTTATTGAAAACAGTGGCATGATCAAAAACATCTACGATTTGTTCTTTTACAATTTTTTTTAAATCGCCAAAGTCAATTACCATTCCATATTTTACATTTGAAGTATCCTTAATAGGTTTGCCAATTACAGTAACAGATAGTTTATAACTATGTCCGTGTACGTTTTTACATTTCCCATCGTAACCGTAAAGCGCATGGCCTGTTTCAAAGTTAAATTGTTTGGTAATTCTAATATTTGACATGTCTTTTTATTTTAAATTTTGTTCTTTCTTTTTAGCTCTGTAGTAAAGTGTGTATGCAATTACAGCGAGTACAATAAATGGTACAAAAGAACCTATTAGCACTCCAATTTGATATTGACTGTCAGGAGCATCTTTTAATTTTTGCTCTACGTTTACTTGTTGTAAAAAAAGGATTAAACTTCTCATTTTTTAAATTTTTCTAATGCGTTTTTTGTAAAATCTGATAATACTAATCTACCAGAAATAGCAGCTCTTTCATAAAGTAAACTTTCCCAGTGATTTGTTCCTTCCCAAAGTACTTTTTTCATTTCATACAAAGCTTCTTTGTTGTAAGATGAAATTTCGGCAACGTATTGTTCTAGTCTACTATCTAACTCTTCTATTGTTTCAAATACTTCGGTAAATAGTCCTTTTTCAAAAGCCCATTTTGACGTTTTCCAAGCAGTTGGGTTAAGAGTCATTTCTGACATAGGCATTTTTCCAATTTTTCTCGAAACAGCAGGTTCAATTACAAAAGGACCAATTCCGATAGCAATTTCTGAAAGTTTAATGTCACTTTTGCTAGTTGCGAATGAATAATCACATGCAGCTGCTAATCCAACTCCACCACCCACAGCTTTTCCATGAATTCTGCCGATAATTAGTTTTGGACATTTTCTCATAGCATTAATTACATTTGCGAATCCAGAAAAAAATCTACTTCCATCTTCATAATTGCTTATAGAAAGTAACTCGTCAAAAGACGCTCCAGCACAAAATGCACCCGTGCCAGCACTTTTTAAAATAAGTATTGAAACAGTTTCATTTTTGCTTAAAGTGTTTAGTTCGTCTGTTAATTCTTGTAATAATGTGCTTGGAAATGAATTACTTGATGGATGATAAAAAGTAATTGTTGCAACATTGTTATGAATTACAGTTTCAATTGATCCCATTATAAATTATCTTTTTAATGTAAAGTGTGATTTAAATTCTTTTCTTGTATTGTCTTCGTTGTATTCTACTTTAAACCAGTAGTCTGTTGATGGTAATAATTGCCCATTATATGTTCCGTCCCATCCCATACCATAAGCACTCATTTGTTTCATTAATTTGCCATAACGATCGTATATTGAAATAATTCCGTTGTAATCTTCAGGTAAATCAATATTCCATCTGTCATTATAACCATCATTATTAGGTGTAAAATAGTTTGGATAAGTAATAGTTTTAATAGTATTTGTTAGTAATAAGCCACAACCCAGAATATCTCTAACGTAAATTGTATAAGATCCATTTGGTAAATTATCAAAAATTGGACTTGGCTGCCAATCGATTCCGTTTAAACTGTATTCATACACTCCAAAACCTCCAATTGCAGTTGCTTGAATGGAAGTTAAACCAGTAGAAAAAGCAGGTGTTAATAATTCAGCACTAACACTTGCAGGTTCAGAAGAGAAAGTAGTTTCAACTGAATCTGTATAACTACAAGAAGTATCTAAATTAGTAACTTCAACGGTATAAATTCCTGGAGCGTTTATGTTGTAAAAAGGAGAATTTCCATTAGGGTTAGCCGGTGTCCAAACATACGAATAGTTGCCCGAAGTAGCTGGCGTGGCATCAATAGTTTGTGAGCCTTGTCCTGTAACGGGATCAATACAAATTACAAAATTATCACCCAATTCTGTATCAGGTAAAGGATTTACAATTAATTCTAAAAAAGGACCTAGCCCCGCGCATTCATACAAATTACTTTCAATTCGAACCCAAATAAGTTGGTTGTTTGGAATTGTATTTCTAAAATTTGTAATATCTAGGATTGCGTTTTGTTCAGTTTCAGCATCAGCCTGATTTAAATAATATGTAAAATTATAAGATTGACCTGTAGGGAATTGATTCGTTAAAACAGGTTCTATTTCGGTTAAATTAAAATATCCAATTCCATCTCCGTTAGGATCTGTAATACTTAAATAATCATCACAAATATCATCAATTGTGTATCTATACGATTGAGGAACTGTTGTTGCCGACACAACTAAATTAACTCTTGAAGTTCTAAAACAGCCATTAGCATTTGTAATTCTTGCCCATACAAAACTTCCGTTTGAAGCAATAAATACAATTTCATTTGAAACTAAATCGTTATTATTTTCAGCACCAGCTAAAGTGTTGTGATATGTAAAAGTTAGTCCAGTATCTGAAGAAATTAATACATTAGCTTGGGTTAAATTAAATGTTGTAGTGGCATCAGAATCAGTGTCGCATTGTTTCAAAGTTACATTTGAATTTACAACAGGTTTAGGAAAAACAATTAAGTTAAAGCTGGCAGTAAAATAGCAACCATTTGTAGTGTTTGTTAATCTTACATGTATAGTTCTGTTTCCAGAATAAATAGAGTTTATACTACTACTTCCTGCAATTGCATCATTTATATCAGTGTGATAGCTAATCGTATATCCAGAAATAAGGTTTAAAATTTCGGTATTTTTTTGAGTTAAATCAAAAGTAACTAATCCATTAGTGTCATTTCCATCAAGGGTGTTATCACAAAGACCAAAATTAGAAATTATTGGAGCAGTCGGAATAGGATTGTTGGTTACAGTAATACTTGCAGAAACTTCTGGACATCCGCCATTAGCAGTTATAGTGTAAGTATAAACTCCCGATACATCAACCGCAGGATTATAAATACTCGTTCCTGATGACAATGCTGGAGACCAAGTTCCGCCAGTTGTTATGCTACTTCCTAATAGCGAAAATAAATCGATTGGATTTGCATTTACACAAGTTGAATAATTACTACTAGTTCCAATATTAGGAGCCTGAGTTATTGTAACGTTTACTTTTACAGGAATTGTTGAAAGCGCAGCATTACAATCTTTTGTAAAAGTATAAGTGTATTCGCCAGGGATGTTAATAGCTGGATCAAAAATGTCATTATTTAAAGGAACTCCGCCAGCTGGAACTATCCAATTTCCATTTTCACCAGGATTTCCAATAATGGCCTCAAAAAGATTAACAGTTGTATTTGAACAAACCGCAACGTCCGTATCTTCTGGATTACTTCCAAAACCTGAATAATATCCTGCAAAACCTGCAACGTCATTGAAATAACCAAAAACACCAACCGCTAAAGGACCTGTTGATTGAATATTGACATTTCCATTTACACCTGCTATTCTGTAAGTAACCCAATCTGTATTACCCTGAACGGTTTGTGCTCCTGTATTTGATATGGTAGTCCCATTTAGAGTAATTGTTGCAGATGCGTAGGTTAAGACCATTAAATCTGCATCGTAAGAAGTTCCTCCAATTCTATTTACATCTGGAATGTTTACTGAATTTTGAAAGAAACAACTCAAAGGTGGAATGAAATTTAATCCCGCAGTAGCAGTATCATTTCCGCCACCTAGTAATTGATATGCATAAACGTTCTTAGATGTTTTTACATAAATATTTCTATTGATAGTTCCTTGATAGAAAAAATTGTCAATTAAGAAATAATCACCTGCATTTATAACAGCATTTGGTGTTAAAGAGCCGTTAATATATATTTCGGTATTATCTTCATTTGCAACGATTAAGGGTAATTCCATTGTAGGAAGCCCATTTCCTTCTATAAAAATATATTCGTCTCCAATTTGAGAAGCGGATACAATCTGATCTAAAGCAAAATCAGCTCTAGTATTTTGAATTCCTCCAAGTGCATTTCCAGAGTTTACAGCAACAGGCTTGTCCGAAGAAATCAATGCTCCAATAGCGCCATCTAAATTTTCTAAAGTATCGCTGTAACCTGTGAAAATAATACTTTCCCCAGCATTTAATAAGAAAGTTTGGGAAGCAGCATTTATAAAACCTGTACTTGTGGTAAAAATTACATTTGGATCATAATCAGACAAAGTAATATTGGTGTTGTCTTCTGTTGCCATTACACTTGTAACAAATGATTTTCGTGGATCAAAGCTTTCATTTATGATATGTCCTAATCTAAAACTTGTTCCTATTCCTGGTCTTCCTTTGGAAACCAACATTTCTGCATGGTTTTGCGATCTAACTCTGAAACTCACGTAAAAATCTTTCGATCCTTCTAGTATAATTCCTTTATCGTTTAGGACAATATTTACATTTTCTTGTCCAACAAACATTTTTGTGTTTTGTCCGCTGCCTAGATTAATTGTTACAGGTGTTGCACTAGAAATTGTATAAGTGCCTAAACCAATTGGATTATCTGCACCGTCTTTTACTGTAACTTGAAAAGGTGTTGTTTCTTGTGTAGAAAGGTATAAATAATGATCGCCTACCGAAGATGCATCTCTGCAATGCAATGGTGGTATCCAATGTTTGCTGCTAAGTTGAGAATGACAAACATTAGAAAACAGAAGCAATATGTATAAAATTCTTAGAAACATAGTTCTTTTTGGAGATAGCTTGTAAAATTAAGCAGAAATGTAGAATTAATCTAAATATTAACTAAAAAAACGCTCTTAGTTGTATATTTCCTGTATGAATGGTTTTGCTGGTTTCACTATTTCTTCCTTGATAGTTGATATTAACATCTAAATATTGGGTCAAATTTTTCTGTAAAAGCAATCTCCAAGTTTGATTTTTTCCTGGTTGTAAGCCTTCTAACATTTGAAAACCCACTGCTGATAAGGCATTTCCATCATACGAATTGTTGTACATCGAAAACTCGCCATTCATACTAAATCCTTTTTCGCTGTTGAAGGTAAATGAGGTTCCTAAACGAGTTTGTTTTAAGGTTTCAAAAGCGCCAATTTGATTTTCCTTTTGTTGATATTCGTAAAAAACATCCCAACTCGCATTTTTGGAAAACAAATAGCCAATTTTTGGTTCCACTTGATAACTTTCAATCTCAAAATTCCTATTTGGATAATTCTCAGAAGTAGATTCCGTTGAAGTAGTGCTTCCCGAAAAATTAAACAACCAACTTTTCTTTACCAAATGTTGGTATTGCAACTGATGCGATTGATTTTTAGCAGAAACACTTCCCACAGAAAGTAAATTCTGACTTTCGTTAATTAAAAAGGAATAAGTGGTGGAATGATATTGTTTTCCACGATTAAAAAACAAACTATTTCTAAAATTCTTGTTCAAACCAATCAACTCATCATCGTTTTTTGAAAATGGATTCCAATCAAAATTAGCACCATTTCGAAAGTTCTTTTTATCAATTAAAAATGAAGTTTGATTGTAAAAATGGGAAGCGAATTTCTTAAAACCAGTCTCATTTTGCCATTGATTAAAGTTTAAATTCAAGGCTAGAGAAAATTTATTCTGATGCGTTCGAACAAAAACCTGATTTGGTAAAAATACCCGAACGTAAATCGCCAAATCTGAATACGGAGCAATTTCAAACTCTTGCAATTCTTGAATTCCGTTGCCATTGTAATCATTCCACATGTAAACGCCTTGCCCAGGTTCTACTTGCAAATAGGTGAATTCTTGTTGGGCAATCGTTCCCGAACTAGTTTCATAAGCGGTCGTTGTCTGAATTAATTGCCCAAAATATCTATCCGAATACAAAATTCGTGAATTTAAAGATGGTTCGTCTTTTAAGCTTGAATCTTCATATTTCAAGGTGCGATAATTCAAAAACACACTCAAATTGCTTTTTTCGGTTTTAATCAATTGCGATTTCAAGTAATACGAATTCGAATAATTCACGCGCTCAATGCGATTGTTTTGCAAACTATCATTCTGACGTTGTAAAAATCCCAATTCCACAAAAACCTTAGTCGAATCGCCTCTTCCTACAAAAGCACCATATTCTAAAAAACGTTGACTCAAGGCCGAAAATGTGTTGGTTACCTTCAGTTTTTCCGAATTATCTTCCAAATTCACCGTAGCACCAACCCAATTTTTACCCAATTTATACGACGAACGATTTTCACTTCGAGCAAAAGACGAATTGGAAAGTTCGGAATCGCTTTTCATTATGCTCGAATTGCTCCAAATCATCCAGTTTTTGTTGGCATATCTTCCGGATAAAGTGTGTTTATTTCCCGAAAAA
>NZ_JAKLJH010000145.1 GCF_023151265.1 Flavobacterium sp. | reverse complement strand
GAATAAAAGTTCCTCAAAATGGAAATTATACAATTGGTATTGGCGCTGTTGACGGATTCTTCACAAACGATCAAAATATTTATCTAGAAGATAAAGAAAACAATACAATTCACGATTTAAGACTTAATCCTTACAGCTTTACAGCTAACGCAGGAAATCATCCAAATCGTTTTGTATTACGATACACGAACGAAACTTTAGGTGGCGATGATTTAGTAGCTGATGATGCTAATTTATGGGTATACTCTTCAGATGTATTATCTGTAAAATCAACAAAAAACACAATTCAATCGGTAAGAGTATTTGATGTTTTAGGAAGACACTTAGCATATTATCCAAATGTTGATGGCTATGAAGTTCCTTTAACTACAATTCAGAAAAACAATGCTGGATTGATAATTCAAGTAACATTATCAAACGGATCAGTTATTAGTAAAAAAGCAATTTACTAATCATAAATATTTTAAAAAACTCCAAAAAGACCTTTGCTTTAAATAGTAAAGGTCTTTTTCTTTAGAATAAGCCTCACGTTCAAACGAAATATTATAATAAGCTGCTCTCCTATCTTTATATTGCACCAATCGAACTAAAAATTCAATTCCATACCAAATAAAAAAGAAGACAATCAAAAGTTCCAATTGTTGTCTAATATGAATTCTTTCATGATTTAGTAAAACAGAATGCGATTTATCTTTTTTATCCGATAAAAACACAAACGGAAAAAAAGTAAACCCACGGAAACCTTTTGGAATTAAATATTTAAAAACTAGTACTATCATTTCATGCAAAGTTGCTAAATTTGTCGATATGAATAACGATTTAAATCCGAATAATTTAAAAGAAGGGGAAGATTTCTATTATACACCCGAAGGATACAAGTGTTTCACAGAAAAATACCATCTAAAAAGAGGTTATTGTTGTAAAAGTGGGTGCAGACATTGCCCTTATGGTTTTGATAAAAAAACCGGAACTACCAAGAAAAAATAAAATGGATATACAATTATTCAAATACCGAATTAAAATTCACAAGTCCTATCATAGGTCTGATATTCGTTATCCCTAGTTTTTCAAATCAAAATTGAGGAAGAAAATAAATTAACGAATTAACACAACAAAAATGACATTTAAAGAACAAATATTAGAAGGAATTCCATCGGTTTTACCAAATCCAAAACCGTATGAAACTGAAATAAATCACGCACCAAAAAGAAAAGAAATTCTTTCAAACGAAGAAAAAAAATTAGCTTTAAAAAATGCACTTCGTTATTTTGATGCAAAACATCATGCCGAATTAATTCCAGAATTTAAAGCTGAATTAGAAACTTACGGAAGAATTTACATGTATCGTCTGCGTCCAGATTACAAAATGTATGCGAGACCAATTAATGAATATCCAGGAAAGTGCGAACAAGCGAAAGCGATTATGTTAATGATTCAAAACAATTTGGATTATGCTGTGGCACAACATCCGCACGAACTAATTACGTATGGTGGAAACGGTGCGGTTTTTCAAAACTGGGCTCAATATTTATTAACCATGAAATATTTGGCCGAAATGACCGAAGAACAAACGTTAGCCATGTATTCGGGTCACCCAATGGGATTATTTCCATCACATAAAGACGCACCGAGAGTTGTAGTTACGAATGGAATGGTTATCCCAAATTACTCCAAACCAGACGATTGGGAAAAAATGAATGCTTTAGGTGTTTCGCAATACGGACAAATGACAGCTGGAAGTTACATGTATATTGGTCCACAAGGAATTGTGCACGGAACAACAATCACAGTTTTAAACGGTTTCAGAAAAATTAAAAAATCTCCAAAAGGTGGATTATTTGTAACTTCTGGATTAGGAGGAATGAGTGGAGCTCAACCAAAAGCGGGAAATATTGCAGGTTGCGTTACAGTTTGTGCTGAAGTAAATCCAAAAATCACCCATATTCGTCATTCACAAGGTTGGATTAACGAAATTGTAGAAGATATTACATTATTAGTTGCTAGAGTTCGAAAAGCACTTGAAAATCAAGAAGTAGTTTCTATTGCTTACTTAGGAAATGTGGTTGATGTTTGGGAACGATTTGATCAAGAAAATTTACACATTGATTTAGGTTCAGATCAAACTTCTTTACATAATCCTTGGGCTGGTGGCTACTACCCTACTGGTTTTTCTTTTGAAGAATCAAATGAAATGATGGCTAATCATCCTGAGAAATTCAAAGAAGAAGTTCAAAAAACCTTACGTCGTCATGCAGCAGCAATTAACAAACATACAGCAAAAGGAACGTATTTCTTCGATTATGGAAATGCCTTTTTATTAGAAGCTTCTCGTGCTGGAGCCGATATTATGGCAGAAAATCATATCGATTTCAAATATCCAAGTTACGTTCAAGATATTATGGGACCAATGTGTTTCGATTATGGATTTGGACCATTCCGTTGGGTTTGTGCATCAGGAAATCCAGAAGATTTAGCTAAAACTGACAAAATTGCTTGTGATGTTTTAGAAGAAATGATGAAATATTCTCCAGAAGAAATCCAACAACAAATGGCGGATAACATTCAATGGATAAAAGGCGCGCAAGAAAACAAATTAGTTGTGGGTTCACAAGCAAGAATTCTTTATGCTGATGCAGAAGGAAGAATCAAAATAGCCGAAGCCTTCAATCAAGCAATTGCTCGTGGTGAAATTGGCTACGTAATTTTAGGAAGAGACCATCACGATGTTTCAGGAACAGATTCTCCTTATCGTGAAACTTCAAATATTTACGATGGTTCAAGATTTACAGCTGATATGGCCATTCAAAACGTAATTGGAGATAGTTTCCGAGGAGCAACTTGGGTTTCCATTCACAATGGCGGTGGCGTTGGCTGGGGCGAAGTAATTAATGGTGGTTTTGGTATGGTTCTTGATGGTAGTAAAGAAGCATCAAGACGCTTAGAGTCAATGCTTTTCTGGGATGTCAACAACGGAATTTCAAGAAGAAGTTGGGCAAGAAACGAAGGAGCTATTTTCGCAATAAAAAGAGCTATGGAGACGCAACCTTTATTGAAAATTACCATCCCTAATATAGTAGATGAATCATTATTATAGTTTCAGGTTTCAAGTTTCAAGTTGAGCTTCTAATTCCTGAAATCAAGAACTTAAAACTTAATATTATGAAAACACTAAAATTACTTTCGATTCTTTTTATAGCAACCCTTGCTTCTTGTAGTTCAGTAAGGGTAAATGCTGATTATGATAAAAAAGCAACTTTTACCAACTACAAAACTTATGCTTATTTAAAAAGCGGTATTGATAAAGCTGAAATTTCTGATTTAGATAAAAAAAGAATTTTGTATTCCATCGAAGAAGTAATGGCAACCAAAGGCTTTACTAAATCTGAAAACCCAGATGTTTTAATCAGTATTTTTACAAAAGAAAGAGAACGAGTTGATATTTATCAGAACTACGGTTTTGGTTGGGGTTGGAATCCTTACTGGGGAATGGGATATTCAAATGTAACCACTACTCCTGAAGGAACACTTTTTATTGACATAATAGATGCCAAAACAAAAGAATTAGTTTGGCAAGGTGAAGGAAGTGGTTATCTTACTAAAGATACAAATAAAAAAGATGCAAGAATAAAAGAGTTTGTTTCAAAGATATTAGAACAATATCCTCCAAAATAAAGAATTTAAAAGGTGTAAGTGTTAATTTACACCTTTTTCATTTAATATTAATTGTTTGGTAATATTAAACTTTAGCTTTTTCGTAATTTTGCATCCGCTTTTCAAATAAAGCAATTTACAAAATGAATTTTTTAAAGGTTTTGATACTATCTTTAAGTCTATTTTTAGTATCAAATAATAGTTTTTCACAATGTTTTCAAATTGAGAGTATTTTAGTTGATGCTTGTGATAACGGTTCAGACGAAGGATTTAATGAAATGTTTCGAATGAAAATTGGTCCCGCACCTCTAAATACAAGTAGTTTAAGTATCAACTGGCCAGCTCAAGCTTGGCTAAACTTAGTTCAAAACGCTACTACAGCTTCAAAAGTTAGTCAACTAAATACTGCAATTGCCGCTGCTGGAGGTTGTGGTCAAATTTTAGAACCAACAGGAGGAGTTCTTCCTGCTAATGCAACAGTTATTGTTGTTACAAGCCCCAATTTAGACACAACTTTAAATTCCTTCGGAGCTTTAACTTCAGATATATATATGTTATTTCAAAATACACCTTCAAATCCTAATGCAGGTCATTTTGGAAATTATAATGCTACACCTGCTACAAGAACTTTAAGTGTTTCTTTTGGAGGAGGTTGTACCGATAGCGTAACTTATCAACGTGCCAATCTTGTAAACTCAGTTGGAGGTGTTGGTGGCACAATATCAGATCTAAATGGATCAACAGTTAACTTCACTCCTTCTGGTACCGCTTCTTATGTAAATAATGGCTGTATTGCTCCTGTTCCTCCTTTTACTATTGAAGCAGGAACAACCCCAATAGCTTCTTGTGCTGGACAAACGATAAATCTATCTGGAGCTGCTCAAGGACAAACTAGCGTTACTTGGAGTGCAGCATCAGGAAGCTTTTCAACTCCAAATAATTTGTCAACTACTTACACGATACCAACAACCGCAACAGCCGGGAGCTCGATAACCCTAACCTTATCAGCAACAAACTCTTGTGGGACAACCATAACAGACCAAATAACAATTAATATTTCTGGCAGTACATTAACTTTAGACTCCTCAAACAACAATCAAGATATTTGTTCTGGTAATACTATTGCTCCTATTCAATATACTTTTGGTGGTGGTGTAACTAGCGTGAATGTAACAGGATTACCAACTGGTGTAACAGCTACAACTTCCGGAAATACAGTTACTATTAGTGGAATTCCTACTAGTCCTTTTTCATACACTGTAGATACAATTGGTGGATGTGGAATAGTACGTTTAGTGGGAAGTATTACTTTTTCAACAAATGCTACTTTAACTTTAGACTCTGCTAATAACAATCAAGATATTTGCTCTGGAAATGCTATCACTCCTATTCAATATACTTTTGGTGGTGGCGTAACTAGCGTGAACGTAATAGGATTACCAACTGGCGTTACTGCTACAACTTCTGGAAATACAGTTACTATTAGCGGAACTCCTACTTCTGGTTTTTCTTATTCTATTAATACTATTGGTGGATGTGGAACAGTACCTCTAGGAGGAAGTATTACTTTTTCGACAAATGCTACTTTAACTTTAGACTCTGCTAATAACAATCAAGATATTTGTTCTGGTAATGCTATTGCTCCTATTCAATATACTTTTGGTGGTGGTGTAACTAGCGTGAATGTAACTGGATTACCAACTGGTGTTACAGCTACAACTTCTGGAAATACAGTTACTATTAGCGGAACTCCCACTAATCCATTTTCGTACAATATAAATACTATTGGAGGTTGTGGAACAGTACTTTTAGGAGGAAGTATTACTTTTTCAACAAATGCTACTTTAACTTTAGATTCAGCTAACAACACTCAAAGTATTTGTTCTGGTAATGCTATTGCGCCTATTCAATATACTTTTGGTGGTGGTGCTACTAATGTTAATGTAACAGGAATACCAACTGGTGTTACCGCTACAACTTCTGGAAATACAGTTACTATTAGCGGAACTCCTGCTAATCCTTTTTCGTACAATGTAAATACTATTGGAGGTTGTGGAACCGTAACTTTAAATGGAACTGTTTCAGTATCATCTAATGCTACTTTAACTTTAGATTCGGCTAACAACACTCAAAGTATTTGTTCTGGAAATACTATTACGCCTATTCAATATACTTTTGGTGGTGGAGCAACAAGTGTGAACGTAACAGGATTACCAACTGGCGTTACTGCTACTACTTCTGGAAATACAGTTACTATTAGCGGAACTCCAGCTTCTGGGTTTTCTTATTCTATTAATACTGTTGGCGGTTGTGGAACGGTTACTTTAGGAGGTAGTATTACATTATCTGCTTCAGGAATTACTCCAACTTTTAACGCAATTGCTCCAATTTGTGAAGGCACAAGTAACTCCCCTCTTCCCGCAACTTCTATCAACGGAATAACAGGAACTTGGTCACCTAATTTTAACAATACTACTACTCAAACTTATACTTTTACACCTAACCCAGGTCAATGTGCTTCTTCTACAAGTTTGACGGTACAAATAACTCCAAAACCAATCTTAACTTACACAGTAACTAATTCTATTTGTGATGGAAATCCTTTAGATTTTGTATTAAGTAGTAATGTGCCAGGAACAACATACACATGGAGTGCTACTTTATCAAACATTACAGGAACTTACGTAACAA
>NZ_JAKLJH010000144.1 GCF_023151265.1 Flavobacterium sp. | reverse complement strand
GGAAATAGTTTTATTAAATGTTCTGTTTTGAATTTCAAAAATCGTTTTAAAAGCCTCTATAGTATTTTGTAATAGTCTTTCTGTATTTTCAGAAGCATGTAAAATGGTTGGATAATTAGTGTAAAAATCAAATGGTTTTAGAAAATTAATTTCAGCAGGGTAATCCATTTTACTCCCGGTTCTTTTCAGATACTTATCAATTTCAATAATATCATATTCTAAGATATTTATTGATTCACCATTTTGAAATTTTATTATATCTGGATGAATTATTTTCCGTTGAAAAGAACTATAATCGGAACCCTTAGGATGATAAGATGTAAATAGCCTTATACCGTCTTCAGCATTAATTTTATTAGGTATATACTTTGTTAACTGATCTTGAACTTTGACAGAGTTTTTTACACTTTCATATTCTTCTTTTGCACCAAAATATTCAAATAATAATGGATTTCCTTTGTAATAAAGAATACATAATTTCTTCCAATCTGCAAGGTCTAATTTTCCATCTATCCTAAAAAGTTTTGTATAATCAGTATTTTTACCCGCCTTATTTATATTGGTCTCCCATCTATTCATTATTTGGTCTTCTGTATACATCCTAACTGCTCCATCAAAATGATTAAATTCTTTCTTATCATTATCATATATAGAATGAATGTACCTACAACCATACGAACCTGCGTCAATACCTAACGATGGGCTTTCTTTAATTTCTTCAATTTCGAGTGTTTTTTCATTTTCATCAGTTTTCCACCAAAACTCAGTCCCTAAAATGCCATTATAGAATTTTTGCTCATCATTACATTCATATCTTGTTACTTGGTCAGGAAGACTTGAAATATCGTTATTAAATTTTGGTCCCCACCAATAATCAAATTCCAAAACTCCTTGGTATGTTTTTGATAATCCAATTAAATTACGGTCGATGGCTATTCTTAGTCTTATTTCTTTATTGGAATTCATCTGTATAAACTCATCAATAAAATATGTATTATAATTGTTTATTAGAGAAAGATTTCGTTTGAAAAATTGATGACAGAATATGCAAAAATCGTTACTCTTACTTTTGAAAATTCCTGAACCTACATATTCAAAATCGACTAAAATATCATCCAAAAAAATCAATCCGGATTTGTCTAAATTTTCAAACAATTTTGGAAACTCTTTTTCAGCAATGCTAGAGAAATTATAAGCCACACAGCCTTTGTGAATAAACTTCCCTTCATTTGAAAAATTATCCTTAAGAAGCACTTTAAATTCGTCAATATAATCTTTACAAGCATCATAATTAATGAATTGCCAGTAGTCCTGTATTTTGGGATAAACAATATTCCTATCTTCTTCATTTTCACAAATATGAAAGTTTCCAACGGTTTTACTAATTTTAGGTTCAATGAGTATTCCAAATGGAAATATCCATCCTGCTGGTCTATGAAAATCATGGTCTATTAATGACGGCATGCCATTAATTGCAGTTTCTCCCAAACTTTTTTCAAGAGCCTCGAATGCTATTA
Organism: Flavobacterium sp.; assembly: GCF_023151265.1. Lineage (GTDB taxonomy): Bacteria > Bacteroidota > Bacteroidia > Flavobacteriales > Flavobacteriaceae > Flavobacterium. The sequence continues at coordinate 4,835 of NZ_JAKLJH010000144.1, read as the reverse complement.
CATATCCATCTCTATTCAACGAGTCAGAACTTAATATTCCTAAATAACTGTGCATAAATCTAACTTTTGAACTGGATTAATATCTTGTTTAACTTGGTAATTCTATAAATTTAAAGAGTTAAAAATTGTTCGTAGAGAATTTTAGCATAATAGTTTCCATATCTATTTATAATAACTTTACTTAAAAGTATCGGCAATGAATAAATTAACACCAGTATCCAACCTAAGTTTATTAATGGTAAATCATTAGCTGAATATGAAAATAATACAATCGTTATAGACATCAATAGTGACAAAAATGCCCCACCAATTAGATTTCTAAAAAATCCATACTCAATATTGTGTTGTAACAGCATTTCATTATCCCTTAAAACATTTCTTATTTGTGAGACTGCTGTTGCTATTAATTTTCGTGCTCTTGATTCATCTCCAAATTCTTCAGCAGAATTAAGTAGAGTGATATTAAATTTATCTTTAATTTTAGTTTCAATGTTTTGTTTAATACCTGAATCAATTTTACTATTTGATTTTAGTAACATATCTGTTGTAGGCATATTAATTTCATCTTTAAAATAAATCTTTTGAAAAATCTCTTTTGACAAAAATCGATTTATTTGTACAAGCAAAAAGACAATTGCCGAGGAAAATATAACATTTGTGATAGTTGGAAGAGCACTATATATATTTTCAAGCTTATCGCTGTAAATTGATGCAACAAACTTGTTATATAAAATTAAAGCCGGTATGGCAGTAAGCACAGTTGGAAAGAGTCTAGCTTTTAGGTAATAGTTATTAATTTTCATAGTTTATTATTTTGGATTAAGTTGACCAATAGAATAAGCCTCGTATTTCATATTATAATTTGGTGTTCCGAACTTATACTTAGCACAGAAATCTTTAGCAAACTCAAAATTTTTCACGAAAATTTCAATTTTGTCAAGAGATGTTTCTAAAACCACATATCCTGCCTGATTATTAGTAATTCTTGTTTTAGGATATTTATCATAAGCCAAATGCTCCGACTTAGCATTTCCGAATAATGTGACTGATGGGGTTAATACATCCAAAAAGTCATAATTTCTACCAGAATCTCTCCCATGATGTGGAGCCATCAATATGTCAATATTTGAAACTTCTTCTTTATGATTTTCTAGGATATAAGCCCAAGAATCATCGTGGGTATCACCGGCAAAAAGTATTTTCCATTTACCTCCTCCTTTTTTTGGAGGTGTAAATAAAACAGCATAAGATGCATCATTATAATCTCCAGTCTGATTAGCATTTTGCACAAGCTCTGATGTTGGGCATATAATTGTAATATCATCCTCCTTATAAAATGAATTATAATTCTTAGAAGAATATGTTTTTCTCGAAGTATTTGTGTTTTTGCCAGCTCTCAAATTGATATAAAACTTCCAATCTTCTTTGTTATATCCCGCAAAAGGAGTATTCAAATCGATTATCTTATTATTATCTGTATCCCAGGTGTTAGCTATATTAAATTCCTGATATAAATCCTTAATTCCATCAAGATGATCCATATCAGGATGTGATATTATAAACCTAAAAATGTTATTATGAGTTAAAATTCTCTTTAGATATTCAATAGGATTATCGGGAGATTTTTTTTGGTCATAATTTTTCTTACCAGTAGGAACAAAAGTCCTATTTCTCATTTCTTCTCTTTCCTTTGAAGCTTTAACTGCTTTTTCTTCTTCAGTGTCTTCATCATTGTAAGCATTACTTACATCCATTACAGTTATACGACCTGAGTCATGTTGAATAATATTACAATCTCCTTCGAGAACATTTAAAAAATGAATAGTTGCCATTAAAATAATTTTATTGATATACTTTATTAAAAAACAAAAGGTAAAACATATCGTGGTGTCACTACTGTCAAAAATACGGGTAATGGTGAAATTTCTTTATCAAATTCTGATTTGAATTTTGCAACCGTAGCCATATCAGTTGAGCTTAATCCATCAGGTCCATGTGGATGTGAATGCCATTCGCCAATATAACCGAGTTGATTTCCTGATTTTAAGCGGACTGCGGCTATCTTTTCAGGTAATCCTTTGTGGCCACGAAAGAAACAAACCTCATTTGCTTTACTATCCGGTGGAGCATCAATAAGGTCAGTCACATGAATCGTTTTGGTTTTGTAATTTGCGACGCCAATAAATACTCCACCAGTTTCTTTTTTTCCTGCTTTTTTTACTTGGGTCGTCATTTGCTCAATAATTCCTGCTTTAAATCGAATACTCCAAGACTTATCATTTTCAGCAGCCAAGACCTTGAAAGGTTCAACATCAATTATTTCGGTTTCAATACCGTAGTTTTCACCGTCAACAATCCTGTTCAGAAAAATTTTTCCATTTGAAGACTTATTTTCCATCTGTTTTTTAATAATGGTAGAAAAATATGCAGCATGGGAAGAAATGACATCGTCAGCTAGTATTGTAGTTTCCGAATTGCAACCTACACCAACATTGAGGCTGACAGAATTATCGGCTGCACTTTCATTCTCTCTTTTTAACCATTCACAAACTTTAGACTTTTTATGATATAAACTGTGTAAATAAACCTGTAAATCGTCAATTCTTGGATTGCGATTTACTCCTTCGATTACCATTACACCTAAATTTCCAAAATCACTGATATTTGCTCTACAGACGTTATGGGTTGTTAAATTTGGTTCATTGACAAGCTCATTAAACACATTTTCCGATGCTGTAAAATCAAATATCCATTTCAAATGCTTACTAAAATCTGCTTTGGTAAAAATTAAGCCTGATATTTCAACAGCGGTAATTCCGGTTTTTTGATTAGGAAAAATTTGCTCTAAAGATTTTACGATTGCAGTTGCTTTATTTAATCCTACCTGATTACCAAGTAATGCATGTCTCGTCATATTATGTGGAGAAATAATATCTGGGTCGGAAAGTAATAGTTTTTTTTGTCCGCTTCGAGCAAGGTGCATCACTATTTTTGAGCCTAATGCTCCACAACCCAAAACTAAACTTTGTTCCTCATTTAACGTTGCCCCAGAAATCATTTTTGCCATTTTTTGAGTTAATGGCTGATTATGGGAAAAAAGTTTGACTGGAACCTCATCTTTAATCTTTCCTTCAATTTTGTCGCTATTATTGATAACCATCATATGATTTGAAAATTCAATATTCCCATCATACCCGATTACTTTTTTAGGGCGAAGGATAGCTACAATGATAGGTATACCCTTGAAATAGTTTATATCAGCTTCTGCAATAATATTCTCCATTTCATCAAGATTAATTCCGTATTCGTCACAGAACACTTTTAGATTCTTGAAATCTTTTGGAAAATCAATCAAATATTGGTTATTACCTTTATCATCATGTGACCAAACAATATATCCTATATGGAAATGGTCTGTTCTCAATTCTTCAGCTTCTTTTTTGAATGCTTCTTGAATCTCTTTGCTTATTTCCGAATAGTTTTCTTTCGTTATGACTTTCACAAATTGATATGAACTATCATCATCAGTTCGTTTGAATAATGCTATTGCTGTATTCCCATTTTCTAGAAAACTCTGTTTTTTATTTACAACTTCTACAATTTGGTCATAGTCGTAAATAACAATACCACTATATCCTTCCAACCTCATCGGGTCAAATTGACTGCTGTCCGAAGCAAGTTCACCTGTAGCTGCATCTCTCATCCAGTTTCCAATGCGGATAACCAAATCTGTTACTCTTTTCGTTGCATACCAATCATCAATATTACCACGTACCAGACAAAAGGCTGGTGGTCTGTCATTTTTTGCTATGTACAAATGGGCAAGTTGGTTTTTTGGGAACGAAAGTCGGTCGGTAAAGACCCTCGGTGCGAAAGTAGGGTATCTTTTGAGGTCGAAAACAATTAATACAGGCTCAACCTGTTGGATGTCAATTCCATCATGATTTCCTAATGTAGGTAAGCTAACATTGATATCCACAGCAAGAGCCACCGTACCATCCGACCAATCAAATAGTCTGGATGAATCGATTCCTAAAGTACTATAAAGTAATAATAGAGAATCCTGCAATGCAGGATTCTCTATATTTCCACTAAAGGGAGTTAACGAACTACTAAATTGTTCCTGCTCCATAAGAAGATGTAGAGTTTACCGCGCCCAATCCTGCTGCTCCTGCTACTTTTGCAGAACCTTCTTGAACCTTTGGTTTGACAGGTCCTTGAGTTGTTACTTCAAAAATGATAGGTTGCGGTGTGTCATCAATTATGTCATAAGTTGTAGTATTTAAAAAGTTAGCATCACCGACCTTTTTAACGTACTGTTTTTTCGCAGCATCGTGAGGCGGATTCGGTTTGGCAGCTACAATTTTTTTACACGAAGCAATAATCTTCGGGCTTGTTCCTCTTTTATAATCTAAAACATCTAAAGAGGTCTGTTTCGGGTCAGGGTTATCTGCCTGTGGACGGTCATTAAAGAATGACCATGAGCAATGATGAGGCGAAAGAAAAATATCCCAATCCAGTGCATTTTCGCTTTTGTCTTTGCCAGATTTTTTTGTTTTGGAGAGAATCATATCCCAAGTGTAATGATCTGAATCACCACCAAATATAGCTAAAGTAATGAACTTAGTATCAGTTTTTTTCTCTTTGAATCTTGCTTGAAATACGATGCTAGTAGAGTTCTTGTCTTTTTCAGCTGATGTAAGTTGTTCCTTAAATGGAGAATGGATAAATACAGAAAAATTATCCTGGTCTTTATCATTAAATCGTGTAACAACATCCCCCGGAACTGAACGCATTGCATCCAAATCCTTATAGTCTTTACTTCCATCATATCC
>NZ_JAKLJH010000143.1 GCF_023151265.1 Flavobacterium sp. | reverse complement strand
ATTAGGATACAAAATAATTATGTGGGATGTATTGAGTTATGATTTTGACTCAACCATTTCAGTAGAAAAATGCTTAGAAAATGTAATTTCAAATACAGAACAAGGAAGCATTATCGTATTTCACGATAGTTTAAAAGCAGAAAAAAATCTGAAATATGCACTGCCAAAAGCAATACAAATTTTAAAAAATAAGGGATTTGTTTTCGATGTGATTTCCTAGGCTTGTTCTTGCACTAAAGAAATCAAAGTGTTGGCATCAAGTTCACCGCTTTGTCTCCATACCATTTGACCTTCTTTATAAATCATTAAAGTAGGTAAGCCTTTAATACGAAGCGCCTCAGCTAATTCCTGATTTTTATCCACATCAATTTTAATTACACGCGCTTTGTCTCCTAAAGCAGCTGCAACATGACGAATTACTTCATTCATAGCTACTGAAGGTTCATTCCACTCTGTAAAGAAATCGATTAGTACAGGTACTTGAGCATCGATAAGTTCTCCAAATTTTGACATAAATTGCAATTTATTAGTATCAAAAATATTAATTCTCACACGAAAATAATATACAAATGTAGCATTTTTACTGAATTACGCTACTTTTTCTCCTTTTTTTAGTTCAATAACCGTTATTTCGGGCATAATTCCTACTCTACCAGGATAAGCATGAAAGCCAAAACCACGATTTACATAAATATATCTTCCTTCATTTTCATACAATCCAGCCCATTGCTTGTAAACATATTGTACCGGACTCCATTTTACCCAACCTGGAATTTCGATCCCAAATTGAAACCCATGAGTATGACCCGAAAGCGTTAAATGATAGTGATTGTCATCATGCTGAATTTTCTCATCCCAATGACTTGGATCGTGACTCATTACAATTTTGAAATCTTCTTTGTTTAAACCTTGTGAAGCTAAATTCAAATCGCCACGTTCTCCAAATTTTCTTCCCCAGTTTTCAACTCCAACGATTGCTAATTCTTGATTGCCTTTTTTGATTTTTACGTGTTCATTCAACAACAATTTGAAATCAATTTTATCATGAATCGCTTTAATTCCTTCAAAATTAGCTTGTTTTTCAGTTTGTGATTTCCAATCTATGTATTCGCCATAATCATGGTTTCCTAAAACAGAAAACTTTCCAAATTTCGGATTATAAATTCCTTTAAAAGTATCAATCCATGGATCCATTTCAGTTGCATGCGTATTCACAATATCACCTGTAAACAAAACCATATCCGAATTTTGCTCATTAATCAAATCAATTGCGTATTGAATTTTCTCAGCATCATCAAAACTTCCACTGTGAACATCCGAAATATGAGTAATCGTAGTTCCATCAAAAGCATCTGGTAAATCAGGGAAAAACAGCGTTTGTCTGATTACTTTGTAATTATATTTTCCAATGGTAATTCCGTATAAAAAAGAAGCAAACGGAATAGCAGCAATTCCTAAAGCAATCTGACTCACAAATCGCCTTCTTTCAGGTAAAAATCCTTCAGAACCACTTTTAGTTATAACACCAAATAATCCAGCAAAAAAGCGAACAATATCTTCTCCAAATAAAATAATCGTCAATAATAATTTTGGCACATATAACAACAACAATAAACCCATAGTCATCATGGTTTTTGGTGTTTGCCCTACACTTCTATCAAAATGATATAATTGATAAACGATATAAAATAAAGCGATTGCAGATGTTACATAATAGAAAACGAAAAACCATCTCGATTTAATCAAAGTCTTAAACGCCTGAAAAGCATAGATTTCCAGAATGATAACAAATACTAAAAAAACAATCCAACGAATCATTAGCTCTTTTTTTTTGCAAAGTAAGCAACAAGTTATGCAAATTGATGCTGCATTAAATGAATTTTAACAAAGTTTTTTTAAGCAAAGAATTGTACTTTTACATTTTTAATGAAAATTCTGAACAATGTCACAAAAACGTCTTTTTCTTCTTGATGCCTACGCGCTTATATTTCGTGGGTATTATGCTTTTATAAAAAATCCTCGTATCAATTCAAAAGGAATGGATACTTCGGCCATTATGGGATTCATGAATTCTTTGATGGATGTAATTAAACGCGAAAAACCAGATCATTTAGCCGTAGCATTTGATAAAGGCGGAAGCGATTATCGTTTTGAAATGTATCAAGAATACAAAGCACACCGTGACGAAACTCCAGAAGCAATTAAAATTGCGGTTCCCTACATTCAAGAATTATTGAAGGCAATGCACATTCCAATTATCGAAAAAGCAGGTTTTGAAGCTGATGATTTAATTGGAACATTAGCCAAACAAGCCGAAAAAGAAGGTTTTCAAGTATTCATGGTAACGCCAGATAAGGATTTCGCGCAATTGGTTTCGGAAAATATTTTCATGTACAAACCTGCCCGAATGGGGAATGACATCGAGATTTGGGGAATTCCAGAAGTCTTAGAAAAATTTGAAATCGAGCGCCCAGAACAAGTGATTGATTTCCTAGGAATGATGGGCGATTCTGCCGATAATATTCCGGGATTGCCTGGTGTGGGTGAAAAAACAGCTAAAAAATTCTTAGCAGAATACGGTACTTTAGAAAATTTATTAGCCAATACGCATCAATTAAAAGGTGCGATGAAAGATAAAATTGAAGCGAATAAAGAATTGGGAATTTTGTCCAAAAAATTAGCCACTATCCTACTCGATTGTCCGGTGACTTTTGATGCTGACGATTATGAATTATCAAAACCCGATGTGGAGAAAACCGATGCTTTGTTTCAGGAATTAGAATTCCGCCAAATGAAAGCGCAGTTTGATAAATTATTTGGTTCTGGAAAAGAGTATGACGAAATTGACAGCAATGGCAATACTTCTGAAATTCAACAACCAACAAAAAAAGCGCCAGTAAAAAAATCAAACGAAGACCAATTTGATTTGTTCGGTTTTAGTGATGAATCGGATGAACCAACTGCGAATCATTCCTATTATGCGACTTTAGAAAACACAACGCATTTCTACCAAATCGTTCAAGGCGATTTACCAGTAAAATTGTTAATGCAGAATTTATTGAATCAAACCTCTGTTTGTTTTGATACTGAAACTACTGGAATTGACGCTTTGAATGCCGAGTTAGTAGGAATGTCGTTCTCTTTCGAAAAAGGAAAAGGATTTTATGTTCCGTTTCCCGAAAATCAGGAAGAAGCACAGACTTTAATTGAAAAATTCCGACCATTCTTCGAAAATGAAAACATCGAGAAAATAGGTCAGAACATGAAATACGACTTGAAAATTCTTTCGAATTACAACATTCAAGTCAAAGGAAAATTGTTCGACACCATGATTGCACATTATCTGATTAATCCAGATATGCGTCATAATATGGATGTATTGTCGGAAACCTATTTGAAATATGCTCCAAAATCGATTGAAACGTTAATTGGTAAAAAAGGAAAAAATCAATTGACAATGCGTGATGTCCCTTTGGAAGACATTAAAGAATATGCTACTGAAGATGCCGACATTACCTTCCAATTAAAAGAACATTTCCAACCGATTTTAGAAAAAGTAGGGACTAAAAAATTGTTTGACGAAATCGAAATTCCATTAGTTCCAGTCTTAGCCGATATGGAAAAAGAAGGCATTCGTTTGGATGTAGAATTTCTAAAAAGTATGTCGGTTGACATGCAAAAAGAAATCGATGCTTTCGAACAACAAATCTATGAAACTGCGGGTGAGAAATTCAATTTGGCTTCTCCAAAACAGTTGGGCGATATTTTATTCGACAAACTAAAAATTGGTGGCGCGAAACAAAAGAAAACCAAAACCGGTCAGTATGCAACTGGTGAAGAAGTGTTGAGTTATTTAGCCAACGAACATCAAATTGTACGCGATATTTTAGAATGGCGTCAAATGGTGAAATTGCAAAGCACTTACATTGATGCTTTACCTAATCAAGTTGATAAAAAAACAGGAAGAGTGCATACCGATTATATGCAAACGGTTGCGGCTACTGGTCGTTTGAGTTCGAATAATCCAAATTTGCAAAATATTCCAATTCGTACCGAAAGAGGAAGACAAATTAGAAAAGCGTTCATTGCGCGTGATGAAAATTACACCTTACTTTCTGCCGATTATTCTCAAATTGAATTGCGAATCATTGCTGCTTTATGCGGTGAAGAAAACATGATAAAAGCCTTTCAAAATCACGAAGATATTCACAAAAGTACGGCTGCAAAAGTGTTCAATGTGCCTTTAGATGAAGTAACAAAAGAACAAAGAAGTCATGCGAAAACCGTAAACTTTGGAATTATTTATGGCGTTTCGGCTTTTGGATTGAGTAACCAAACCAACTTATCAAGAAAAGAAAGTGCCGATTTAATTGAAGCGTATTATCAAACGTATCCAAAATTAAAATCGTTTATGACTTCGCAAGTGGATTTTGCAAGAGAAAACGGTTATGTAGAAACCATTTCAGGAAGAAGACGTTATTTGAAAGACATCAACTCAGCCAATGCGATTGTTCGTGGTGGTGCGGAACGAAATGCGGTAAATGCGCCAATTCAAGGTTCGGCAGCCGATATTATCAAAATTGCGATGATTAACATTCACAAAAAACTGACTTCTGAAAATTGGAAATCAAAAATGCTATTGCAAGTACATGACGAATTAGTATTTGACGTACATAACTCCGAATTAGAAAAAATCCAACCGATGATCAAACACGAAATGGAAAATGCTTTCAAAATGGCCGTTCCGTTAGATGTAGAAATTGGATTGGGTAAAAATTGGTTGGAAGCGCATTAGGAAAGTGGTCAGTGTTCAGTAACAGTTGGCAGTTTGAATGGTTTTGTCATTACGCTAATTAGTGTAAATATTCACAATAAATAATTAAAATTAAAAGTTATGAACTCTAAAGTTTTTTTAGCTTTAAAAGAAGCTTCTAAAATTGATTCCATGGATGAAACAATTGAAGATATGAAGTTGATAACGCAAGCTTATGTTAAAATAATTCAGTCAATATATGATTCAAAACCTGAGCTTAAAGAAGGCGAAGTTTTTATAGAAACTCTTTCAATAAAAATATTTTTAACTACACGGAGTATCTTGGAATTGATTAATGGTATTAATGTTAGTATAACAGATAATCACGATAAGATAAAATTATTAGACTTTCCCTCAATAAACATTCTAACTAGATCAATAATAGAAGCATTTCTAACCCTTGAATATTTATTCTACAATGAATTAGAAGAAACAGAAAAACTATTTAGATTACACATATATAGGTTTTCAGGTTACAAAGCTCGTCAAGATTTTTTCGAAAAAAGACAAAATTTAGCAAAACACGTAACTGAAAAACTAGATACTGAAATAGAAGAGATGGAAAATTTATTAAATAAAATTGAATCTTCAGTTTATTATAAAGACTTAAAACAACAACATTTATGGAAACTTGATAAGTTTGGTTTACCAAGATTAAAAAGTTGGGCAGAATTATTAGATAAAAGTACTTTAAAAACCAATATATTTTCAACTTCATACAAACTATATTCAAATTATGCCCATTCTGAGTTTATATCATTAATTCAAATGAATAGTGTTGGTGCGCTAAATAAAGATTCAAATGACAATAATCTTGCCGTTATGAATTCTCTCAAAACAATAAAAATGATAAATTGTGTCTCTATAATACTACTAAAAGACAAATTTGAATGTACATCGAAAGCTTTTGAGAATCTTGAAGATGAACTAAAAGAAATCATCAAATTCTGGAAAGAATTTGCAACAGAATAAAAAATAACTTACTCAATCATTTTGCCATTTGAAATAATATTTAGATATTTGTCTAAATATATAAACAAGTATGAACGCAATTTTCAAAGCCTTAAACGACGAAACCAGAAGAGATATTCTGGAATTGCTGCGTAAACAGGAAATGACGGCTGGCGATATTGCGGACCAATTTCATATTTCAAAACCCAGTATTTCGCATCATTTGGATATTTTAAAACGTGCTGATTTAGTCACGAGCGAAAAAAAAGGACAATTTGTAGTCTATTCTTTAAACACTACAATTGTGGACGACATTTTAAAATGGATTATTACCCTAAAAAAATAAAGTATGGAAAAGTTTAAAAAAGAAATTCCGTTTTTAGCAATTGCTTTAATTCCTTTTGTTTATCTAATTTACATTTGGAATCGTTTGCCAGAAAAAGTTCCAATGCATTGGAATGGCGCCGGAGAAATTGATCGTTATGGAGATAAAAAAGAACTCGTTGTGACATTATTCATGCTAGTTGGAATCACCTATTTTGTTTTCCTAATTATTCCTTCTATTGACCCAAAACAAAAATTACAAAACATGGGCAACAAATTGAATAATTTACGAATGATTCTTACTTTATTAATGTCGGGTTTAGCAGTTTTTATTTTGTATAGTGTACAGCAGAAAACAAGTAATCCTAGTTTTGTACTTGCAATTATCGGCTTGCTTTTTGCATTCTTAGGTAATTATTTCAAAACCATAAAACCGAATTATTTCATAGGAATTAAAACACCTTGGACATTA
>NZ_JAKLJH010000142.1 GCF_023151265.1 Flavobacterium sp. | reverse complement strand
TTTCCTCTATTTTCCAGAATAAAAACATCATTATTTCTAACTTTTTATTGCTTTTGGCATTAAGAAGATTAATTTCTTTGAAATCTTTATTGCAAACCAAAGAGAAAATTTTTGATGCATCGTTTTGGATTTTCCTAGCGGCGTTGTTTCACTTTTGGAGTATTTTTTACATTGTTTTAGTGTTTATTGCTATCATACTTCACGTTTCTAAAGATTATCGAAATTGGATTATTCCTTTCATCGCACTATTTGCGGTAACTATTATATTTTTCCTTGCCAATAGTATTTTAGATAATACTTTGATGAGTACTTTGCTGGATAAAACATACATCAGTTTTGATTTTTATTATTTCGAAAATATTTACCAAAGAATTGCTTTAGCAACTTTTACATCATTAAGTTTATTTGCTTTTGTTTTACATGTTTTTGATGTACCAAATAAAGCATTGAACATGCAATCGTCACACAAAACGATTTTGTTTTCTTTTATCTTAGGTGTTGGAATTTACGTGCTTTCAGCTAATAAAAATAATGGAAGTTTAGCTTTCTGTTTTGGACCTTTAGCCATAATTGGAGCTAATTTCATTGAGAAAATTGAAAACAATTGGGTAAAAGAAATTGTGGTTTATGCGTTATTAGGTTTGGGAATTTTCTTCTTTGTAATGCAATTATAATTTGATTCCGTAAGCTAAATCTCCAGCATCACCTAAACCCGGAACAATGTAGTTGTGTTCGTTTAGTTTTTCATCTAAAGCCGCTACCCACAAATGGCAATTTTCAGGCACATTTTTCTCTAAGTATTCAATTCCTTCTGGGGTTGCAATAACAACCGCAATATGAATTTCTTTTGGTTTTTGTTCCAAATGTAATTTGTGTAAAACGGCTACCAACGATTGTCCAGTGGCTAACATTGGGTCAATTAAAATTAAATTTTTTCCTTCGAATGATGGCGCTGCTTGATATTCTACTAAAATTTCAAACTTATCATCGTTGTCATAATGATGGCGGTAAGCCGAAACAAATCCATTTTCTGCATTATCAAAAAAGCTCATAAAACCTTGATGTAATGCTAAACCAGCACGTAAAATCGAACATAAAACTACAGGTTCTGCAATGGTTGTGGTGTGTTTGATACCAAGTGGCGTTTGCACATCGATATTTTTGTAATCAAGTGTTTTACTTAATTCGTATGCCATTATTTCTCCAATACGCTCAATATTTTTTCTAAAACGCATGCTGTCATTTTGGATGTTCACATCACGAATTTGCGCTAAAAAATGATTAAGAATACTGTTTTGTTCGGAGATATAATGAATGTGCATCGATTTTATTTTTTGTAATTCAGGATAAAAGTACAAAAAATCGCTATTTTTGTATCAATTTAAAAGAGATAATTATGTTTGCTGAATTTGCATTTCCCATTTTTGAACAAAGTATCAAAACGTATCACATTATTGACGATGTGTATCAACCAGTTGTAAATCCTTTCGAAAAAGGAACTATTGAATATTTGTTATTTGCAAAAAACTGGGTAGACACCGTGCAATGGCATTACGAAGATATCGTTCGTGATCCAAATATTGATCCAGTTGCAGCTTTAGATTTGAAACGTAAAATTGATGCTTCGAATCAAGTTCGTACGGATATGGTGGAATATATCGATAGTTATTTCTTAGATAAATATAAAGATGTTCAAGTAAAACCAAATGCAAAAATCAATACAGAAAGTCCAGCTTGGGCAATTGACCGTTTATCGATTTTGGCTTTGAAAATTTACCACATGAACGAAGAGGCAACTCGTGCAGAAGCTACAGCGGAACACAGAGCAAAATGTCAAGAAAAATTGAATGTATTGTTAGACCAAAAGAACGATATGTTTACTTCAATTAGTCAATTAATCGAAGATATTGAAGCGGGTGACAAATACATGAAAGTGTACAAACAAATGAAAATGTACAACGACGAGGAGTTAAATCCAGTGTTGTATCAGAATAAAAAATAGTCATCAAATTGATGTCTAAACCAAAACACATATTGGTAATAAGGCTCTCAGCCATGGGTGATGTCGCAATGACAGTTCCTGTGTTGAGAGCCTTAGTTTTGCAATATCCCGAAGTAAAAATCACCGTAGTTTCCCGACCTTTTTTCCAACCATTTTTTGACGGAATTCCGAATGTGAATTTCTTTGGTGTGGATTTGAAAGAACGACACAAAGGATTCTTAGGTTTAGTTCGTTTATTTTCCGATTTACGAAAATTGAATATTGATTTGGTTGCCGATTTACACAATGTGCTTCGTTCTAAAGTTATCCGAACCTTATTCGCTTTAAGCGGAAAAAAAGTCGCTGCAACCGATAAAGGAAGAGCTGAAAAGAAAACCTTAACGAGTTTAACCAACAAAGTTTTTGCTCCCGTTAAATCAATGGTCGACAGACATGTGGACACATTCAAGCAGCTTGGGTTTTCAATAGATTTAATGAATCCGCATTTTCCTGAAAAAGCCATTTTATCAGAAGAAATTCTTTCCATAACAGGGAATAAAAATCAAAATTGGATTGGAATTGCACCTTTTGCACAATATGAAAGCAAGGTGTATCCAATCGATTTAATGCAACAAGTAATTGATGGATTAGCTGAAAATAAAAACAATAAAATCTTCTTATTTGGCGGCGGCGATAAAGAAATTCAGTTGCTAAATCAGTTACAAAACCAATACGAAAATGTAATGGTTTTAGCTGGAAAATTAAAATTCAAACAAGAGTTAGAAGTGATTTCCAATTTAGATATCATGCTTTCCATGGATTCTGGAAATGCACATATTGCTGCGATGTTAGGTGTAAAAGTCATTACGCTTTGGGGAGTAACGCATCCTTATGCTGGTTTCAAACCATTTAACCAACCAGATGATTTTTGTTTGAATTCGGACAGAGAACAATATCCATTATTACCAACCTCTATTTATGGTAACAAAAAAGTGGAAGGTTATGACGATGTAATGCGAACGATTTTACCAACTCAAGTTATTGAAAAAATAAATTCCAATCTTACCTAGATAAAATTGGAATTTAGAATTTATTATTTGGAATTTCAACGATTATACATCATCAAAATCAATCTTAATCGTAGCTGTTGTTGGATGTGCTTGACATGCTAACGTTAATCCTTCTGCGATTTCAGCATCGGTTAAAATTTGATTCTTTTTCAAGACCGCTTCTCCTTCTGTAATTCTACAAATACAACTGCTGCAAATTCCACCTTGACAAGAATACGGAACATCTAAACCTTGCTTCAAAGCCGCTTCTAATAAAGTTTGCTTTTGACTCATTTCGAAAGTCGTTTCTTCATCATCAACTAAAATAGAAATTTTAGTGTGACCATCAGCACTTGCAACGGTTTCTCCTTCGTTTGATGAGGTAGAGAACAATTCGAATTTAATATCTGAATCTGAAATGTTATTTTCTTTCAATGTATCCGAAACCAAATTAATCATCTCTTCTGGACCGCACAAATAGAATTTTGAGAATTCCATTTCAGCATGTTTGTTTTTCAAGATGAAATTTACGGTTGATTTATCAATTCGGCCAAACAAAGCATTATCAGCAGTTGATTGACTGTACACATATTGCACAAATAAACGCCCCACATATTGCAATTGCAAATCGTGTAATTGGTTGTGGAAAATCGTATCTTTTTCAGATTTATTTCCGTAAACCAAAACAAAAGTACTATTTGGTTCTTCTTCTAAAACCGATTTTAAAATTGAGTAAACAGGCGTAATTCCACTACCTGCCACAAAAGCTGCATAGTTTTTCTGACGTTCTGCTTTAGGTTCGAAAGTGAATTTTCCTTCTGGAGTTCCTACTTCAATTACGTTTCCGACCGCTAATTTTTCATTAGCAAATTTTGAGAAAAAACCGTTTTGGATAGCTTTAACAGCAATTCGTAACTCGCCACTTTTTGGAGAAGAACAAATCGAATACGCTCTCCTAATTTCTTGTCCGTCAAGCGTAATTTTTAAGTTTACGTATTGTCCTGCAACGAATTGATAATACGATTTTAATTCGTCGGGAACATTAAAAAGAATCGAAACCGCATCTGCCGTTTCTTTGATGATTTCTTTAATGCTTAATTTATAAAATGATGACATGTGATTTTATTTTTTACAAAAATACTATTTATCAAGAAAATAGAAGATAGAATTTAGAAAATAGAGGTCAAAAAAATATACTTAAGAATGTTATGCATAAGAAAATTATGCATATATTTGTTTTGAAATTTTAGATTTATGAAAAATTCACAATTATATAAAGGCAGTTTGAACACCATCATTATGAAGCTTTTAGAAGAGCAAGGCAGAATGTATGGTTATGAAATTACGCAGAAAGTAAAAGAAATTACCAAAGGCGAATTGAACATCACCGAAGGTGCTTTGTATCCTGCTTTACACAAATTAGAAGCCGAAGGTTTGCTAGATGTTGAGGTAGAAAAAGTAGATAATCGCTTAAGAAAGTACTACAAACTTACCGAAAAAGGCGCCACAGAAACCGTAAACCGTTTAGCTGAATTAGAAGAATTCATCAAAAACATGCAAACGATTGTAAATCCTAAATTGAGTTATTAAGATGAAGTTGACAGCTGAAAACATACAATTCATAGACAATTACCTAAAAAACAGCGAAGTCATTTATTACGACATTCGCATGGAAATGCTCGACCATGTAGCCACCGCAGTAGAGCAAAAAATGGAAGCTGAAAATTTAGATTTTTATGATGCTTTCAAAAGTTATATGGTGACGAATAAGAAGGGAATTTTGAAAGGAAATAAAGAAGAAGGATTATACTTTAAAGAACCTTTGAAAAAGTTTGTCTTATTTTCAATTCAACCAATTCAGATACTTTTAGCAATAGGTATTTTTTCTATAGTTTATTTTTTTACTCAATATTTCGGAATTAATGATTTTACAAAATATATTTATGTAATAATAATTGCAACTTACTTCGTGTTTTTGATTTTACATTATTTATTGACTTGGAAAAAGAAGTTTTATTATATAGATAAAAATTTCTCTATCATTTTTCTATTATATCAATTAGCAAATCCATTACACAGAATTGCTAACGAAGGATTTACTTCTTATGTTATTTTCAATTCAATAGTGTTGTTTGTCTTTTTTGCTTTTCTTCAATTTTATTATTTAGAAATGAAGTCTTTTAGACAGAGAAACCAATTTTTATTCCAATGAAACTCACACCAGAACAAATAGACCGTCTTTACCAATTCACGCGCCAACATTACGTGGAATGGTTTGATTTACAAACGGAATTAGTAGATCATTTGGCTAATTCAATAGAATGCCAATGGAAAGAAAACCCTAAAGTTTCTTTTGAAGATGCTTTGCAAGTGGAATTCAAAAAATTTGGGGTTTTTGGGTTTATGACAGTTGTAGAAGAACGTCAAATTGCTTTAGGAAAAAAATACAATAAATTGGTTTGGAAACATTTTAAGTCGTTTTTTACAATTCCTAAAATAATTGGCACAGCTACTGTTTTTGCAATTTTAGTTCAGTTGATGTTGAAATTTGAACATGCTTATTTAATTATAATTTCAATTTTTGTGCTTTTTACTTTCTTGTTTTGGATTGGAATTGTAAAAATGTCAAGAAAAAACAAAAAAGAAACGAAGCTTTCTGGAAAAAAATGGCTGTACAAAGACATCATTTTTGGATTAGGTTCATTCACAGGTTTTATTCCATTACCACTTCAGTTTGGATTACGAATAGAAGATACCGCTCAATTTGGTATAATTTCAGCTACAATTATTAGCGCAACGGTAGTTTGTTTTTTCTTGTTGGGTTTTATTATTCTTAAAATTATCCCATCAAAAGCAGAAGACTATTTAAAAGAAACCTATCCCGAATATGCATTAGAAAATGCCAATTAAACAAAAAGCCTACTTTATGAGTAGGCTTTCGTTTGTTATTCCATAAACAAGGCTTTTAATTCCGTTGCTTCGCTTGGTTTCATTTTTCCAGCTAAGACTAAGCTTAGTTGTTTTCTTCTTAATGCTGCTTCGTAGCGTTGCTTTTCTAATTCAGTTTCTGGCTCAATTGGTGGAACAGGAATTGGTCTTCCAGTTTCATCAACGGCTACAAAAGTATAGATAGCTTCGTTGGCTTTATTTTTAATTCCTGATTCTCTATCTTCAATCCAAACATCAATAAAAATTTCCATAGAAGTGTTGAATGTTCTCGATACTTTCGATTCAACCGTTACTACACTTCCTAACGGAATAGCTCTGTTAAACGCCACGTGATTCACCGATGCCGTTACACAAATTCTACGCGAATGTCTTCTAGCGGTAATACTCGCTGCTCTGTCCATACGAGCAAGCAATTCACCACCAAATAAATTGTTCAATGGATTCGTTTCACCTGGTAAAACTAAGTCGGTTAAAGTAGTTACCGATTCTGAAGGAAATTTTGGTTGCATTGTTTTTTTTGCAAAGATAAAGAGGAATTTGATAATTAAATGCAAAAAAAAATCCCAAAATTGGGATTTCAATAATTTTTATGCAAAGTGTTAAAAATTTATTTGATTAACAACCAAGCTTCCGCATTGTGCGATTTTTGAATGTTTTTTCTTTCTGTTTGAGCCTCGTT
>NZ_JAKLJH010000141.1 GCF_023151265.1 Flavobacterium sp. | reverse complement strand
ACGGATTACTGCAATCGATTCATATTAAAACTCAATTAGGCGAATACACAGAAAACTACGTGTATAAAAATGGTAAAATCATTGAAAAAAAGGATACTACTAAAAAAAGCGTATTTGAATATGACACTAAAGGAAATTTGAGCAAAGAAACAGTGTATGAAAAAGAGGTAATGGTTGAAAAAATTACTTATACCAATTACACTTCACCAAATTCATATACTAAAAAATCAATCAAATATGCCAACAATGAAGAAGATCAAATTAATGAGCAAATAATCAAAAGTGGGTTGTTGATTTCAGAAAAAAATACCACAAAATATTCGACTTTAACAGAAACCTATCAATACGATAAAAACAGAAATCAAACGCAATACAAAAGAGATGACAAGGTTTTTAAAAGCACTTATGAATATGATGCAAAAGGAAATATCTTACGTTCGCAAATAGAACAATTAGATTTTGATACACAGGAAAATGTAAATTATTTCACTTTCGCAAAAGTTACTTATTCAAACGGAAAAACTGCTGGGAATGCTGAATTTGATGTAAATTATGTTAAAAAATATGATACAAATTCGGCTTCTTATGAAGTGAGTACCTCTTTTCACGGCGCTTCTGACGAAGTATTAAATAAGGCTTTAGCGGATTTACAAGCAATCGCTAATCCAAAGTATAAAATTAAGAAAAATGAAGGAAATACGTTTACTATTAAAGATGCTAATGGAGAAGAAATTACAAATGATGTAGAAGCCGTAAAAAGTAATTATGATATTTTGGTTTATGATATTTTATTCAAGAAAACAGTATTGTTAAAAGGATTTTACACCGAAAACACAAAAGTTGGCGAATGGTACAACATGGAAGAATTTTCTTCTCCAACTGGAATGTATTGGATTTTTTCAGAGAAACCTGAGTTTTTTGTGATTCAAAATGGAGTGATTTTAGATTCAACTTTATACAAATTAGTAAAAACGCAGAAAGAGGATGATTTCATCGTTCAAGAGGCTGGAATTGACAAATACATCATTCGCGATTTGAATTCAAAAGGGTTTGAAACATTTTATCCGTTGGAATTTTTAAACAATTAAACATGAGATTTTCTATTCTTTTTCTTTTTTGGTTTGCCAATATTTTTGCCCAACAACAATTTAGAACTTCCGATTTTGGTTATTCTGATGATGTGGTAAAAGTGGAAGAATCGCTGTATAAATTCAATAATGAAACGAAAGAATTTGTTATAGAAAATGCCTACACAACTGAAATCAAAAACACCTATTTTCAGAAGCAAATTCTTGAAACTTATTTCAATGAAAATAAATTAATTGGAGAATATCAGTATCGTTATAATCCTGATTTTACGATTAAAGAAATCGAATATAAGCCAATCGAAGGAAAATTTGGTTACCCAATGAAGTTCTTGTTTCATTACGAAAAAGGAAAATTGAGAAAAATGATTGCTGAAGGTATACAAACTACTTTTTACGAATATGACAAAAACGGAAACTGCACGAAAGAGATTGAAAAAGACTTACGAAATGAAGTAGTAAAAACAATCTTGTATCAAGATTACAAAGACTATAAAACGTACACAAAACTCAACAAAGATGGCGATGGAACAGGAACTGATTTTACCAAAGAATACTTTGAAAACGGATTGGTAAAACGCACCGAATTTGTTTCTGGTGATTTTAAATCGGAAACTAATTATACTTACAACGCTTTTAAAAATATAAAAAGTCAAGTGTATAACGACAGTTCTCGTATCGATTACAATTACGAATTTGATTCCAAAAACAATCGAATCAAAATCGCTAAACTGAGTCAAGCCTTACCAGAAGATAATTCGTTTACGTTTATTAAAATTACCTACGCAGATGGAACAACTTCTGGAAGCACAAAGCTTGATTTAGACTTCGTTAAAAAATACGATGAGGTATTTAGAGAAAAAGATTCGTTGTTGCAACACTATCAAAAAGTGGCGTATTCGAGAAAAGATTATCTATCAGTTTTAAAAGGTGATAAGGATAAAATTGAGATTCAAGATTCCTATGATAATAATTTTGAAAAAGTAGTGCAATTAGTCGACACACAAGAACATTCTAGTTTAATAATTTTTAATGAAGTAGATAAATCCGTGCATTTTGTGAAAGGATTTTATTTAGACGATTTCGCAAAACACGAATGGCATGATGCTGTAAAATTAGAATCACCAACAAGAATGTTTTGGGTAAAAGATAATACGTTTAAAATTTCATTTTATCAAGATGGGAAGTATTTGCAAAGCAGTAATTTTTCAATTCAAGATGATGAAAATCCAAACCATTTGGTTGTAAAATCAGTTGATGGTACAACTTACCAAATTCAAAATATTGATACTTCAGAAGCGGGAAGATTATATCCATTATTTAAAAAATTGAAAATATGAAAAGTTTAATAATTTCAATTATTGCTTTATTCGGATTGAGTTTACAAGCTCAAAAGCAATTTCTAGCATCACATTTTAATTGGTCTCCAAAAACGAAAACTATTCAGAAAGAAATTTATTATTTCAATCCAGAAACCAATACAAAAGAATGGTCAAAAACAGAAACTTATACGTTTTACAGTCAATATTTAGATTCTGTAATAGTGGATTTGGGCGATGCGAAAGAAATTACAAGACACAATTTCAATATTGATAATTGCTTAGTATCAAAAATCACCGATTATAAATTAAGCGAAACCCAAGACAAAACCTTATTTTTCTATGATAAAGAATTGCGATTAACTAAATCACAAGAATTTGTGCAAGGCAGATTGTTTTCTGAAACGAAATATTCCTATGACAAGCAAAATCGGTTAGTGAAGTCAGTTTGCAGAGAAAAAGAAACCGGTTTTTCTGAAATTACCGAATATTCCAATTACACTTCTGATGATAGTTACACTAAAACTTCGTATTATAAAGATGCTAAGAAAGAAGCAAATTTATCCGTTGAAATCTATAAAAACGGTTTGTTAATAGAAGGAAATTATCAGATTTTCGATTTAAAAAGTAAAATGGTGTATCAGTACGATGAAAAACGAAATGTAATCTCCGAACAAAAAGACAACGAAACACCAACTTTATATAAATACGAATATGATGCTGAAGGAAATCCAACGAAAATAATGATTTCAAACTCAGGAAATCCTTATGCGAATTCAGAAATTATTATAAAAAGTGCGTATTCTGATTTTAGGTCAAATTAAAAAGTCCCGATTCAATCGGGACTTTCTTTTATAATTTATTTTCTAAACTGTTCCAACCACCACCGTTGATGCAATCAATTCCGTGTTGTTTTAAAATTGAAGTTGCTTGACCGCTTCGCATTCCTGAACGACAACAAGCGATGATCGGTTTGTTCCATTTTTTAATGGTTTCGATGTTTCCGTTTAAAACTTGTAAAGCAATATTTTTTGAACCTTTGATGTGACCGTCTCTATATTCTTCTGGAGTTCTTACGTCTAAAATAATGGCGCCTTTTTGAATGTATTCCTGAACATCATTCGTTTTATTTCCTAATCCTAAAAAATCTAATATTCCCATAATTGTTTCCTTTTTTTGACAAAGATAGAGCTGATTGAAAATCTTTTCAGTAACAAAAGTTACTTTGGTTAAGCGTTAGCTTTTTCAAAAATCAACTCCAATCCGTTATCCACTAAATGAGCAACTTCAGGACGATTCATTTTTACTTTTTCTAAGTGATTTAGAACTTTATCTACTAAATCTGAGTTTCCTTCTTTTTTAGCTAGTTCCGCAATTTCAACAGATAATAACCAATCGTTTGGATGACCAGCAGAAACCGAAGCAAATGCTTCTTTTAAAGTAGTAGAAGCCTGTTTCCCTTCTCTAATATTACGAACACTTAAATATAGTTTTTCTAATTCTTCTCTTTCAACCGATTTTTTCTGTTTAATGGTTTGCGATGATGGAACGTGATTGATCATGTCAAAACTATTCACATCTGCCGGGCCTGAAAAAGCAGAAATTACTTTTTTACCAACAGCCATATCGTAAATTCCCCATTCTGGCTGAAAAAGAACAGTATCATTATGAGTAACAGTACAATTTTTGAATTTAATCAATAAAATTTCACCTTGTAAGTTTCTAGAACCTGTAATGATTTCTCCTTTAACCATAATATTTCCTTCAAATTCTAAAGTCACTTGTTCGCCTTCATAAATATCATACGCACGTAAATCTCTCGGACTCATTTCTTCAATAGCCAAGTTGATTCCTTTTAATTTTCCAATTGGCGAACCAAAACCTTCTGCATGATATGCTGTTCCGTGACCGACTAATTCTTTTTCTCTGTACGAAAGCGCCGTTTTACCTGTTGTTTGTACATAAACCGATTTTCCTTCGTGTTCAATTACGTTGGTAAAAACACCCGAAATTTGTAATCCAGTACTTAATTCGATAGTTCCTAATGCTTTAGAATCTATTAATTTTTGAACACTTTTTGGACCACCTTTTCTTAAAGCCATTGTATTTGCAAATTCTTCTAAAACCAAATTTAGCTGAGCAAAATCAGGAGTAACATATAATTGTGGTTGAGGTTTTGTAATATCAAAGCTTTGGTCTGCTGCCGAAATATCATACGGAATTTTCTTAACATTATCCGTCATGCACCAAGCACTTTCTCCAATCGAAGAAAGTAATCCTGCACCATAAATTTTTGGATTTTCAACTGTTCCAATTAAGCCATATTCCACTGTCCACCAATGTAAATTTCTAATGCGTGACATTTCTGATAATTCGCCCATATTATTTTGTAAGAAATCCACTTGCTCTTCCGCTTTTTTAATTTCTTCTTCTGGAGTATCTTCTGCTTCTTTTAAAATGGAAAGCAAACGAATAGCTTCATACAATTCATAATCGCGAGAAGAAGAAATAGCTTTACAGCCAATTTCACCAAAACGTCTTAAATATTCAGCATATTCTGGATTGGCAATAATAGGAGCGTGGCCTGCACCTTCGTGAATAATATCTGGTGCTGGAGTATATTCGATGTGTTCTAACTGGCGAATATCGCAAGCAATAACCAACACATTATAGGCTTGAAATTCCATAAAAGCGTTTGGAGGAATAAATCCGTCAACAGCTACTGCTGCCCAACCGATTTCTTTTAGAATTCGGTTCATTCCATACATATTTGGAATGTTATCGATTTCTAAACCTGTTTTTTCTAAACCTTCTAAATAAGAATTATGCGCAACTTTTGAAAGATAAGACACGTTTTTACGCATTACATAACGCCAAACCGCTTGGTTTATGGGTGTGTAATCTTCATAAACTTGAGGTTTAATGAATTGTTTTAAATGCTTTGGTAATCTGTCAATCAGCGGATTGCTTTCAAAATGCGTTTCCATAATTTTACTTGTGATGTTTGACGTAAAATTACGATTTTTTCACAAAGCAGGAAAACTTTTTGCGAATTTGATAACGTGTTTTTTATTTTAACAATACTAATTAGTTTCTCTGATTAGTTGTTCGTTTTTAGCTTTTCTGTTTTTTAGGATATTGATATAGCGCAATGCAATTTTATCTCCATAATCGGTGTAGGATTTAGTTGTCCATTCAATCGCTTCATCCAGATTTCCATTTATTTCATTGATGATTCCCATGTTGTAGCAAGCTCTTCCGGCAATTTTAGGGTCACGATTTTTTGTTTCTAAAAGCCATAATTCAGCAGCGCTATCCCATTGTCCTGCTTGAGCTCTACGTTTTGCAATTTCAAAATTTGGAGTTCCTTTTACGTAGTAATCTCTATTAACTCTTATGCGATAAGGCATAATTTGAGTAGCATAATTGGTGCCAATATCTTTTGCTATTGAAAGTACAACGTCTTTTCGCGATTTAATCGTTTCAAATGCTTTCATAGGATTAATTCCTCTTCCGTTTAATTGAACGGAGTTGTTTGTAGCATATACATCAACAATTGCTTTGTCATTATTGTCGTATATTCTCCAACCTGATTTGATTAAAGTAGTAACGGTAGCTTCGTGTTCAATAACAGGAATTTTTAATCCGAATGCATTTTTTGCTTCACTTTTTATGGTTCTGTAGCTTATTTTAGAATCGGTATCAAAATAGGAAAGTTCGTAGATAGCGTCTAAGTTGTTGGCTTTGCAAATTTCGTTTACTTTTTCCCAAGACAATTCACTGGTAAACTGATCTATTCCGTATTTTTTTGATTCTAAAGTATCAATTAGAATAACATTTTGAATCTTGTTATTTTTAAGAAGTTCGCTTTTTAAATTTTCAATAGCCGTAAAACTTCCTAATTTATCTAAATCTTTTCCTTCTGCAGACAAAATTTTATCAACCGCATCAAAAACTTCATATTTTTTATCGGGTAAACTTCTGTTTACGATTCCAATTTTAGAAGTTTGCTTGTTTAGTAAAATAGGTGCTGGTTCTGTAACAGGAAGTGTTAATCCGTTAGTAGGACTACACGATGCGAATAGTGTTAATAGAATTGAAACAACTAGTATTTGGAGGTAATTTTTATTCATAATTTCAATTTTGTTTAAAAATAGAAATAAAAATGATACACCAATATTTTTACTCCACTTTTTCTACAGGAACAGCTGGTTCAGTTTTTGGAACACTATCATTTTGAATCGTTGGAGTAGGAG
>NZ_JAKLJH010000140.1 GCF_023151265.1 Flavobacterium sp. | reverse complement strand
ATCCAGCACCTCCACAGTCAGCTCTTACCCAAAATTCATAATTTGTATTTGAACTTAAAGCATTAACAGTCAAAGGCAAATCACCTATATCTACATAATCACCTGCTACTGCTGGTACACCACCACCAGCTGGTTGGACAACGTAGTAATAATCGAATTGAGTTCCAGAAGGATCAACCCATGATAAATCAGCACTACTAAAAGTTATGTTTGTAGCTGATAATGTAGTTGGCTCCACACAAGGAGGAGTTTCTCTTAATTCAAAATTATCAACGATTAATTCAATATCAGCACCGCCATCAGTTCCACCTTCAACACCTCTAAATGCAAATCTAACAGTTTGACCTGCATATGCATCTAAATCAATTATGTTTGGAGTTCCAGTATTGGAAGGAACATTTGTATTATTATATGTGTACAAAACGTTCCAGTTTGTAGTTCCTGTTGAAACTAAAACTTCAACAAAATCATCTGCTTCCCATGGTGTTGTTGGCGCTATAGGATTAGTACCCCATTGATTTGCCGAAGCATCAAATTTTAATTCATAATTAGCTGGAATTGTATATAGAGGCGATAAAATCCAATCATTATCACCTGTAAAGTCTAAATTAACTCTCATAGCCCCAGTAGTTCCAACATTTCCGAAACCATCAGCAGCCCAAGAACTAGTTCCAAAAGTAGCTGGACCAGTTGTCAAATTCCCGTTATCAGCTTCCTGCCAACAACCTGGCACATAAGCTGTAAAATCTTCTAAAGCTGGAACAGCATAAACTCCACAAGTTGTGAAAGTTCCTATATTAGTACCTGTTGTTACATTATAGTAGTAATCGTATGGTCCTGAACCACAACGAACATATTCATAAGCTTTAATATAATATTGTGTTCCAGTAGCTAAGCCAGTTACAGTAACTGTAGTACCTGTACCATCAAATATTATTTGTTGTCCTGAACCAGAATAAACAGTATTCGCTGTTAAAGCTGGAGCATTACCATTTACTGGATCAGTAAAAGTAGCTGAGTTACTAATATAAACAACTCTTCTATTACCATTTCCGTTAGTCCAGTTTACTACAGCCTGAGCATAATTTACAGTTCCTGCTGGAATTGTTACAGCCGTAATTTGATTAGTTGGGGTAATTGGAGCTGATACTAAAACTGACGCTGTTTGAGCAGAAGATGAAGAATTTGTACATGTTACATTTAATCTGTAATATATAGGTGTTCCTGAAAAAGCAGGTGGAGTATAAGTAGCAGTTGTAGCTCCTGTACCACCTACAACAGGTGCCCATGCATCTGTTGCACCATCATCATTTGACTCTTCCCATTGAAAAGTAAGACCTGTTACTCCTGAAGAATAACCAGAACCCACCAAATTAGCAGGCACTACTCCTGTACATACATTCTGTAACGCTGGAGTAACAGTACCTGCAACTGGAGCACCTGAACAAGGAACTGGAGGCGACCAAGTAAAAGTTAATCCCGAAGAAGGAAAAGCAGCTGGAGCTGTATTAGTAAATCTTACGTTATGTGCATTTGAAGTTGCCGCAGCAGTATCATTCCATGAAGGTGTTGCATCTGGAACAGATGTAGTAAGCCTTCTAGCATTATAATCCGCATTTGCTGTACCTCTTAATCCAACTTGTGGAATTCTAGTTTCACTAGCGACAACAGTAGTTGGAGCGTCATATACAACATTAATTTGGCCATTAGAAGTGTTTAACCTAATTTGAAAATTTATACTTTCCGGTGTAGCTAAATATCTTCTAAACTCTTTCCATTGAAAAATGATTTCATTTCCTATTTGCTCCCATCTTAACTCAGAAGTAGCCGTATTAGAAACTAAATCCATTCCAAGTCCAGAAATAACACCATTAGATGTAGCAGTACTTGATAATGGAGTATAACCATGAGTTGTAGTATTACCCATGATCAAATAACCATTGGGACTAAAGCCAACTGTAGTAATACTATTACCATTGTAAGCAAAAGCTGTTGGTAAAGTAACACTCAGAATAGTGTCATCGAGAGATGCTCCAGACGCAGCTAATGTGCCGCCCGTTATTGGTGTGTAAGTACCACTACTTTGACTAAAAGCATAGGAACTTACTTGGGCATTTATTTGCCAGCACGTAAAGAGCGCAAATAAAAATAAAGTAATTTTTTTCATGTATTTATAATTTTTTGTTAAGCAACTACAAATTTAACTATTAAATAAATATATTAATCACTAAAAACACAACCTAAAGATAACTTTCTCTTAATATCGACGAAAAGCAATAAAACATCGATAAAAAACAAAAAACTCTAGCCAAGCTAGAGTTTTGTAACAATTTTTATTCAAAATGTTGTATTTTGATTTATTTGATACTCGGTACCATAACCATTTCATTAGTATCAGCTTGATAATCTACCCCATCAAACCCAAATCCAAATAAGTTTAAGAAATCTTGTTTATATCCTGCTAAATCTCCTAATTCAACTAAAGTTTCTGTAGTTGATTCACCCCATAATTTAGCAATTTTCTCTTGTACATCTGCTCTCATTTCCCAATCATCGATACGAATTCTTCCTTTATCGTCTGTTGGAACTGCATTTCCAGTATACAATCTATCAGCATACAAACGTTGGATTTGCTCAATACAACCTTCATGAATTCCTTCCGCTTTCATGATTTTATATAACAATGAAATATATAATGGAATTACAGGAATTGCTGAACTAGCCTGAGTTACTAATGCTTTATTTACAGAAACATAACCTTTTCCATTAATATCTTTTAATTTCTCTGTAATTTCAAAAGCCGTAGCTTCTAAATGGTCTTTTGCTCTTCCGATTGTTCCTTTTCTGTAAACTGCTTCGGTAACTTCTGGCCCAATGTAAGAATAAGCAATTGTAGTTGCTCCTTCAGCTAAAACGCCTGCTCCTTTTAAAGCATCCATCCACATTGACCAATCTTCACCACCCATTACCACTACAGTATTCGCAATATCTTCTTCGTTAGCTGGCTCGATAGAAACACTAGTTACATTTCCTGTATGAAAATCAACAGTCTTATTCGTAAAAGTACTTCCAATAGGTTTTAAAGTAGAACGATGTAAAACACCTGTTACTGGATGTTGACGTACTGGAGATGCCAAACTGTAAATAATCAAATCAATCTGACCTAAATCAGCTTTAATCATATCGATTGTTTGTTGCTTTACTTCGTTTGAAAAAGCATCACCGTTTATACTTTTTGCATATAATCCAGCTTTTTGAGCTTCCATTTCAAAAGCTGCAGAGTTATACCAACCTGGAGATGCTGTTTTACCTTCAGAAGGTTCTTTTTCAAAAAATACACCAATAGTAGCAGCGTCAGAACCAAAAGCACTTGTAATTCTTGAAGCCAAACCAAAACCTGTTGAAGCACCAATAACTAACACTCTTTTAGGTCCGTTGATTTTTCCTTTTGATTTTACATATTCAATTTGATTTTTTACGTTTTGTTCACAACCTTTTGGATGAGCTGTCAAACAAATAAATCCTCGCATTCTTGGTTCTATAATCATGATATTCTATTTTTATAATTGGTTTGTTGTCGTTTAAACTGGTAAGCAAAAGTACTTTAAAAAATTAATTCAGCAAAGCTTTTGCGTGTTGTAAAGCCGAATCGGTTATATCTTTTCCTGATAACATTTCGGCTATTTGTTGGATTCTTTCTTCTGATGTTAGTAAATTTAATTCTGAAATTGTAGTTTCACCTAAATTACGTTTTGATACTTTATAATGCGAATTTCCTTTTGCCGCAATTTGTGGTAAATGCGTAATTGCAAACACTTGCATTGTAGCACTCATTTCCTTCATGATTTCACCCATTTTAATTGCAATTTCTCCTGAAACTCCGGTGTCAATCTCATCAAAAATGATGGTTGGAAGTTTAGAATAATTCGCTAAAATGGCTTTGATTGCTAACATGATGCGCGACATTTCTCCGCCTGAAGCTACTTTTTTTAACAATCCAAAACTCGTTCCTTTATTCGCTGAAAATAGTAAAATCACCTCATCTTTTCCTTTTGCATTATAAGAATCGGTATGATTGATTTCGATTTGAAAATTAGCTTCTACCATTCCTAATTGAGCTAAAATTGCTCTAATTTTCTCAATTAAAATTGGAGCCGTTTTCTTTCTATTTTCAAAAATAGATTTTGCAATTTCGTCAACTTTAGTTTGTTTCGAATTTAATTCGGTTTGTAATTTATTAATAACGCCATCCAAATCATCTACACGAATAACTTTAGCATCTAATTCGTTTTGAATTACTAACAATTCAGCAATGGTTTGTACTTGATGTTTTTTCTGTAAATTGTAAATGGTTTGCAATTTTGTATTTACCAATTCTAATCGTTCCGGATCAGCTAAAATCTTTTCGTTACTTTGTTCGCATTCCGAAATAATATCTTCAATTTCGAGTAAACTGCTTGTTAAACGTTCTAATAATTGTGCATTTTGATTAGAAAAACCAGCTATTTTTTGAAGTGAAATCTTAATTTCTTTCAAATTGACTAAGGCGCCCACTTGCTCTTCATTGGCAATAGCTAAAATTCGTTCGAAATTTTCTTTTATAAACTCAACATTACTTAGTTGTTCTAATTCTTGCTCAAGTGCTTCTTGCTCGCCATCAATTAAATTGGCTGCTAAAAGTTCATTCAGTAAAAAAGAGTTATATTCATATTCTTTAACCAAAGCCTCTTTTTCCGAAATCAATTGTTTCAACTCTTTTTGAGTCGATTTGAAATCAGACAATGCATTTTTATAAGAATTTACAAATTCTCCATTATTCGCAACCGCATCTAAAATATCAATTTGGTAGTTTTCTTCTGTAAGTTCTCTGGTTTGATGCTGGGAATGAATATCTAACAACATCGCACCTAATTCTTGCAATTCTTGAAGATTTACCGGACTATCGTTTACAAAAGCACGCGATTTTCCAGAAGGTAAAATTTCTCTTCTAATGATGGTTTTATCTTCATAATCCATATCATTTTCATCAAAAAAAGATTGAAGATTATAATTGGAAATAGCAAATTGTGCTTCAATAATACACTTTTGCTCTTTGTCTTTCAGTGATGTTAAATCGGCTCTATTTCCTAAAACTAAACCTAGAGCACCTAAAAGAATCGATTTTCCTGCTCCTGTTTCTCCAGTTATAACAGAAAACTGATTAGAAAAATCAGTTTCAAGCGATTCGATTAACGCATAATTTTTTATAGATAGTGAAAGTAACATAAATAATAAAAGGTATGAGTATTATTTAATTTTACTCCACTTTTGAGAATTTAATGGAGATATTCTATTTAAAGTTTCTACTAAAGAAGTTACATCAACTCTTGGTCCACCACTAAAAATGGAAACAATTTCGTCTGTTTTGGCATCAAAAAAAGTACGGGTTAATAATGCATTTGGTCTTGTTTTTTGTACTTCAGCTAAGTAATTAATTCCTTTAGCTACTCCTTCTTTACCTTTCTTAACATCTTCTGACATTACATCTAAACCTAATCTATGATATTGATAAAGAGATTGTCTGAAAGGTGTAAAAGTACTTGATAAAATATCTGAAATTAAAAAATTTCTGTTGTTGTTATTTCCTTCTGATTGATTCCAGCCTTTAAAACCACTTGTTTGAGCTACGTTCACAATATTTGAAGCTACTTGTAAATATTCAGTACCGCCTAATTCTGAAAAAGAATCTTGATCTAAACCAATGATTACGTTTGCATAAAAAGCTAAAACCGATATTAAGTTAGAATTAAAAGAATTTGGATCATAAATTAAATTTTCAAATTCGATAAATCGGAATGAAAAGTTCTTATCATTTATATTTAAAATAGGACTTGATAATGTTGAATTATGAACAGGTCTTGATGATTGTACTTGTAACGTAGCTTCAAAGTTATTAGCTCCAAAAGAATTAACGTTAATAAAGAAATTGCATTCAATTTTTTCAACATCAGTATATTCTTTTGTTGTCCATTTTGTTGTATTTAAAAACTCTTTAACTTGTGTTTCTAAATTTTTAAATAACTGTGGATTTCCATTAGCTACTTGTTGAAAATTTACCGATACAGTAGCATTAAGTTCTTGTGAAAACACATTAACAATTGAAAATAAAAAAATTACAACTAGTACTACTTTACGCATCATAAAACTGAATTACTTTATTAATAATATCTTGAGCTACTTCTTCTTTAGATTTTAGTTCTTTAGGTTCAATTTCAAAGTCTTTTGAAATAAAAGTTACTTTGTTTGTAGGTTGTCCAAAACCAGCACCTTTATCATTTAGCGAATTTAAAACTATCAAATCTAAGTTTTTTTTCTGGATTTTTTGCTTTGCATGTTCAATTTCATTTTCGGTTTCTAAAGCAAAACCTATTAAAAACTGATTTTTCTTTTGTTCTCCAAGCGAAGCTAAGATATCTTTTGTTTTTTCTAACTCTATAGAGAACGTTGAATCGTTCTTTTTTATTTTCTGGTTGGCTACATTTTTTGGACGATAATCCGCTACAGCAGCAGCAGCAATGGCTACATCAACATCTTTATAACATTGATGACAAGCTTCGTACATTTCTTGAGCCGAAGTTACTCTAATTAATTGTATCGAAGTGTTTTTTACATTTAAATGTGTTGGTCC
>NZ_JAKLJH010000139.1 GCF_023151265.1 Flavobacterium sp. | reverse complement strand
TATACAAGAACTATATGGCGGGCTAGCAATACTTGGGATGCTTACAATAATTCGTTTAATACATAATTTAACAGACATTACTTATGGAAACCCTGAAGAAAATTAATTTGATTAATGGCGAATTTAATTCGTTTGAAGCTCGTGAAATCTTATTGGATATGTGTAATAAAAACATCAATTTCAATAAGATACAAAATTTTAGTTCTCAGATTCGTTATGGAGAAGATGATGAAAAAGCACTTTGTAGAATTGATCAATTACGAGAAAGTGTAGCTCATATTTCAGAAATTCTAGAAGAAGCTAAAGCACACAATAAAAAATTAAAAATAAAATCGTTTATCGAAATTGAGTATGAAGACTAAACCTGATTTTTTTTCTGGACGTCGTTTGCTCATTGTAACAAAACATGAAAAGGAAGCTGTTATTGCTCCTTTACTTGAAAAAGCTCTTGGCGTCACTTGTTTTGTGACGGAAGACTTTGACACCGATAGTTTAGGCACATTTTCAGGAGAAATTGATCGAAAAGATGATGCTTTAACTACGCTCAGAAAAAAATGTTGGGAAGGAATGCAAGCAGAAGGATTTGATTTAGCGATAGCAACTGAAGGTTCCTTTGGAAATCATCCCACTGTATTTTTTGCTCCTGCTAATGACGAATTGATCATGCTAGTTGACCAAAAACACAATCTCGAAATTGTAGAACGTTTTTTGAGCATGGAAACCAATTTTGATAGTTCGGAAATTCATACTCGAGATGAGTTAAAAGCTTTTTTAGATAAAGTACAATTTCCTTCGCATGGTGTTATTTTGAAAAATGCTGCTGAAAATTGGACTAAAATTTATAAAAATATTACCGATTATGATTTGGTTGAAACCAAATTTGATGAAATAATTGCTTCTAGTAATTCGTGTTTCATAGAAACGGACATGCGTGCTATGTACAATCCAACCCGAATGAAGATTATAAATGATGTTAGTTTTAGGTTAATTAACAAGTTGCACTCGGTTTGTCCCGAATGCCTATATCCCGGCTTTGGCGTGGTTGGTGCCGAAGCCGGTTTGTTATGTAGTAGTTGTTCTATGCCAACACGTTCAACTTCGGTGCATATTTATAAATGCCAACATTGTAATTACGAGTCTAAAGTTTTATATCCAAATGGGAAGAAAACCGAAGACCCAATGTATTGCGATTTTTGTAACCCATAAAATATGATAAGTACAGATATTAATTTAGCGGTTCAACATCTTAACGATAATGGAATTATAGGTTTTCCAACAGAAACCGTTTACGGATTGGCAGGAAACGCATTTGAAACCGAAGCCATTCATAAAATATTTGATGTAAAAAAACGTCCTACTTTTAACCCCTTAATCGTTCACATTAAAGGAATTGAAGATTTAGAACAGGTTGCACAAGAAATTCCGCCAATGGCTTATGAATTAGCAAATGCTTTTTGGCCAGGACCATTGACATTCATTTTAAAAAAGCAACCTTATATTCCAGACTTACTCACTGCAAATCAAGATACCGTAGCGGTTCGTGTCCCAAATCATCCTGTGGCTTTGGAGCTTTTAAGACATTTAGATTTTCCTTTGGTCGCTCCAAGTGCAAATCCTTTTACTAGTATAAGTCCAACAAGCGCTGAACATGTTGAAAATTACTTTGGAAATCAAATCAATATGGTTTTGGATGGTGGAGAATGTTCCGCTGGAATCGAATCTACGATTATTGGATTTGAAAATAATAGAGTAGTGGTGTATCGTTTGGGAGCATTAGCTTTAGAAGAAATCGAAAAAGTTTCAGGAAGTGTTACCTTACTAAACAAGAAAGAAAAGCAACCGATTGCTCCAGGAATGTTACTTAAGCACTATTCTCCAAAAACGGATTTTATCCTAACTCGAAATGTTCAAGAAGAATTAGATTGGTATTCTGATAAGAAAATTGGATTGCTTCTTTACAATTCTTTCATGCCTGATTTTGAGAGAAAAAATCAAATCGTTTTATCAGAGGAAAGCGATTTAAAAATTGCGGCATCCAAATTATACCATGCGATGCATAAATTAGATAAAATGAATTTGGATTTAATAATTGCCGAACGTTTGCCTGAATACGGTTTAGGAATTTCTATCAACGATAGATTAGAACGAGCTTCAAAAAAATAACACAACAATTAAAAATTAAAAAATGGATTTAAATTTATTATTAGAGAATTTAACAAACCCCGCTTTACTGTATTTTATCTTAGGTATTATTGCTGTTTACTTAAAAAGCGATTTAGAAATACCCAATAATTCTTCAAAATTTATTTCGCTGTATTTACTTTTTGCTATTGGATTTAAAGGAGGGCAAGAATTATCGCATGAAACCATAAATAGTGAAGTCATTTGGTCGATGCTGTTTGGAATTTCGATTGCCATTATAATTCCACTTTATACTTTCTTTATCTTGAAACGTAAATTGAATGTATATGATGCGGGAGCCATTGCGGCTGCTTATGGTTCGATTAGTGCTGTAACATTTGTAACGGCGGTTTCCTATTTAGAATCGCATCAATTAGAGTTACACGGATATATGGTAGCTATAATGGCGCTAATGGAATCGCCTGCAATTATTGTGGGGTTGGTATTGATTTCTATTTTTAATAAAGAGCAAACGCAAAAGATTAATAAAACTGAAATTCTTCGTCATTCTTTCACCAATGGGAGTGTATTGCTAATTTTAGGAAGTTTGGTCATCGGATATTTAACTAGTGCCAAAGAAGCACAAGGAATTCAACCTTTTACAAATGATTTATTCAAAGGGTTTTTAGCAATATTTTTATTAGACATGGGAATTACTAGCGGTAAAAAATTGAAATCTTTCTTCGCTCATGGCTGGTTTCCGTTTGCATTTGCTTTACTGATTCCATTAGTAAACGGTAGTGTTTTTGCTTGGTTAAGTGGTTTTGTTACTGACGATATTTCAAATCGATTTATCTTTTCTATACTTGCGGCTAGTGCATCTTATATCGCAGTTCCAGCAGCAATGAAAATAACAGTTCCGAAAGCTAATCCAGGGTTGTTTTTACCAATGGCATTAGCGATAACGTTTCCTGTAAATATTACTATTGGAATGCCGATTTACTTTTACATTGTGCAACATTTTTAAATTTTAATTGAATTGATTTTTAAGTATTTAATCGTTTTTTGAGATATAAAATAGATTTAAAGTTTTTTTATTTCTAGGAAAATAGTACATTCGATAAACTTTAAAACAAAATTTTATGAACTCTGAAAACAATGTAGTGGTTTCTTATGCAACTGATGCAGATAGAGCTACCTTTTTTAAAAAGACGTATAGTCATGTTGCGTATGCAATTTTAGCATTCATGCTAGTAGAATCAATTTTATTACGAATTGTTCCAATGGAATGGATTTTAATGATGATGGGCGGAAAATTTGTATGGTTGTTTATTTTAGGATTATTTTGGTTAGGTTCTACCTTATCAGACCGATTGGTTTTTCATCCAGATAGAGACAAACAATATTTAGGCTTAGGTTTATATGTTTTACTTGAAGCAATTATTTTCTTACCAATGATTGCTATGGCTGTTTTATATTCTGGTAGCGAAATGATTATGCAAGCTGCGATTATCACTTTGTTCATGTTTTCAGGATTAACTGCGGTAGTTTTTATGACAAAAACTGATTTCTCATTCTTAAGAACAGCAATCACTATCGGTGGTTTTGTAGCTTTAGGAGTTATTGTTGTAGGCGCTATTTTCGGATTTAATTTAGGATTATGGTTTTCTGTTGGGATGGTGGTATTAGCTTCTGCTAGTATTTTATATCAAACAAGTCAAATTAAGGACCAATTCAGTACAGACCAATACGTGGGAGCTTCATTACAATTGTTCGCTTCGATTATGTTATTGTTCTGGTATATTTTAAGAATATTAATGAGTAGAAAATAATTGATTTTCAATACATATTTAAAACCCTGAAATACTAAATTTCAGGGTTTTTCGTTTTAAAGCAATAATTTGTTTTATGCGAATAGTTTTACTTTTAGTTAGCTTATTTTTATTTTCTTGTCAATCCAACGAAACCAAACAATTAACCGTTGGCATTCAGCCTTATGGTATATTTCCAGAAGCTAAAACAGATACAATAGCTAAAACAATTGCCGATTTTTATCAGATTAAAACTGTTGTTCTTCCTTCCAAAGAATTATATAAAGAAGCTTTTACAGAAGTTAAATCACCACGCTATCGTGCAGATAAAATGATTAATCTACAAAAAAAGAACAAAGTAGATTCTTTAGATTTTGTACTGGGATTAACTTCAAAAGACATTTCTGTAACCAAAAAAGATAAATGGGGAAAAATAAAAACCCCAACCTACAAATATGCTGATTGGGGAATTATGGGTTTGGCGTATTGCCCTGGAAATAGTTGTATTGTTTCGACTTTTAGGATTCAACATCCCAACTCAAAAACGCATTTTACACGTTTTAAAAAAGTAGCCGTTCATGAATTCGGACATAATTTAGGA
The DNA here is from genome assembly GCF_023151265.1 of Flavobacterium sp. GTDB lineage: Bacteria > Bacteroidota > Bacteroidia > Flavobacteriales > Flavobacteriaceae > Flavobacterium. Next base: position 2,138 of record NZ_JAKLJH010000139.1, on the reverse strand, counting down.
TTATCTCACTGTCCAGACAAAACTTGTGTTATGACTGATGCTGTGGAAAGCCTAAAAACTATTGATAATGCTAAATTAGCATTGTGTAAAAAATGCAAAAACATGCTAAATTAAAGTATAGATTTAAAATTGATTATAGCAAAAATATTTCTTTAATAATTCAAATAAAAAAAGCAAATTTATTTGTTTGAATTTCTAAATTTAAGTCAAATCTTCTCTTTTTTCTCTTTTTTAGATCAATTTATCGTCTATTATATAATCTCTTTCAGTTTTTTTTCATCCACTTATTCTTAAAAGGGCAACACTTAAACTTGTCTAATAGACAACTATTAAGTTAGCCTATCATTTTATTCTTTCTTTATGGTTTTTGGATAATTTTAACAAACAATATTTAAGAGTTTAAGTACACTTTTTGTCTTCTCATAACTAACTCTAAGAAACTTAAATTAAAAGTTAAAAACCTCAAAAACAAATCAATATGAAGAAATTATTACTCATTGGAGCGTGTTTGGCTATAACACAAATATATGCTCAAGAATCGATTTTATCCTCGGGAGGAAATTCCTCAGGTGCTAACGGTAATGTAAGCTATTCCGTAGGGCAGCTATTTTACAAAACAGTTAATGGAGGTACCGCTTATTTATCGCCAGGTGTAGAACAACCATTTGAAATTCAGACTGTATTGGGATCAGATAATTTTAATATTAGTTTAGAACTATCTGTTTATCCTAACCCAACAACAGATAAAATTTACTTAAAAGTAAAAGAATCCAGTTTTGAATCTCTTCAATATCAAATGTTTGATATCAATGGAAGATTGATAGAGAATAATAAAATCTATGATAATTTAACAATAGTTCAAATGGATAAATATCCAGAGGCAATTTATTTGTTGAAAGTTATAGACAAAGGAAAAGAGGTAAAAACTTTTAAAATCATAAAAAAACTAACCAATTAAATTAATAAATTATGAAAAAAATATACTATTTGGTATTGCTGTTATTTGTTTCTCTAGCAGCATTTTCACAGAGTCAGAATTATATGAGTTACCAAGCGGTAATAAGAAATTCTTCAAACAATTTGATTACTAATCAAGCCGTTGGAATGAGAATTAGCGTTTTACAAGGTTCTGTCGTTGGTACAGAAGTTTATGTAGAAACACAGACTCCTATTTCAAACATTAACGGATTAATTACATTAGAAATAGGTAATGGAACTCCAACAATTGGTACTTATAATACAATAAATTGGGCAAATGGTCCTTATTTTATTAAAACAGAAACAGATCCTACAGGCGGTAATTCATATACAATTGTTGGTGTATCTCAATTAATGAGTGTTCCTTATGCGCTATATGCATTAAATTCAGGAAGCTCAATAGCAGGTCCAATGGGTCCTCAAGGTCCAGCAGGTAATGACGGTTTAGATGGAGCTACAGGTCCAATGGGTCCTCAAGGTCCAGCAGGTAATGATGGATTAGACGGAGCAACAGGCCCAATGGGTCCACAAGGTCCAGCAGGATTAAACGGTGTTGATGGAATAAATGGATTAGACGGAGCAACAGGTCCAATGGGTCCTCAAGGTCCAGCAGGTAATGATGGATTAGACGGAGCAACAGGCCCAATGGGTCCACAAGGTCCAGCAGGATTAAATGGTGTTGATGGAATTAATGGATTAGATGGAGCAACAGGTCCGATGGGTCCACAAGGTCCAGCAGGATTAAACGGTGTTGATGGAATAAATGGATTAGACGGAGCAACAGGCCCAATGGGTCCACAAGGTCCAGCAGGAAATGATGGATTAGATGGAGCTACAGGTCCAATGGGTCCACAAGGTCCAGCAGGTAACGATGGTTTAGACGGAGCAACAGGTCCAATGGGTCCACAAGGTCCAGCAGGTAATGATGGTTTAGACGGAGCAACAGGTCCGATGGGTCCTCAAGGTCCAGCAGGTAATGATGGTTTAGATGGAGCAACAGGTCCAATGGGTCCTCAAGGTCCAGCAGGTAACGATGGTTTAGACGGAGCAACAGGCCCAATGGGTCCACAAGGTCCAGCAGGAAATGATGGATTAGATGGAGCTACAGGTCCAATGGGTCCACAAGGTCCAGCAGGTAACGATGGTTTAGACGGAGCAAC
>NZ_JAKLJH010000138.1:3470-10241 GCF_023151265.1 Flavobacterium sp. | reverse complement strand
TGCAACAAGATGCGATTACTTTTGGAAATATTTTGCATGAAATCATGGCGTTTATTCATGCGAAAGACGATGTGGATTTGGCAATTCAAAAAGCAACTGAATTAGGATTGATTACGTTTTCTCAAAATGCAATTTTTAAAGAAACAATTGAAAAAATTGTGAATCATGAAGAATTGATTTCGTTTTTTGATGCCGATGCAAAAGTTTTCAACGAACAAAACATCATCAAAAAAGCGACTAAAAACAGTAAACCTGATAGAGTCGTAATCAAAGATAACGTGGCGTATTTGTTAGATTATAAAACAGGAGAAAAGTACAACAAACACAAAGCACAATTGGAAGAATACGAAAAGGCTTTACAAGAAATGAACTATACCGTTGCAAAAAAAGCACTTATATATATAGGAGAAAGTATAGAAATAGTAACTTTGTAATTCTAAACAACAAACTAGTAACAATAAACATATTATGTACGGAAAAATCCAACAACACCTACAAAACGAATTAAATACCATTCAAGAAAACGGATTATTTAAAAAAGAACGCATTATTACTTCTCCTCAAGGAGCAGAAATTACGATTTCGACTGGTGAAACGGTTTTAAACTTTTGTGCGAATAATTATTTAGGATTATCATCACATCCTGAAGTAGTACAAGCAGCAAAAGACGCTTTAGATTCTCATGGATTCGGAATGTCATCTGTGCGTTTTATTTGTGGAACGCAAGATATTCACAAAGAATTAGAGCAAAAAATTGCTAATTTCTACGGAACAGAAGATACTATTTTATATGCCGCAGCTTTTGATGCAAATGGTGGAGTTTTCGAACCATTATTAGGAGAAGAAGATTGTATTATTTCTGATTCATTGAATCATGCTTCTATCATTGATGGTGTTCGTTTGTGTAAAGCAGCTCGTTATCGTTACGAAAACAACAATATGGAAGACTTAGAGCAACAGTTAATCAAAGCAACTGAAGCAGGTCACCGTTTTAAATTAATTGTAACCGACGGAGTTTTCTCAATGGACGGATTAGTAGCGCCATTAGATAAAATTTGTGACTTAGCCGATAAATATGATGCTATGGTTATGGTAGATGAATGTCATGCTGCTGGTTTCATTGGAGCTACAGGAAAAGGAACATTGGAAGCTAAAGGTGTAATGGGAAGAGTAGACATCATCACAGGAACACTTGGAAAAGCACTTGGTGGAGCCATGGGTGGTTATACAACGGCAAAAAAAGAAATCATTGAAATATTACGCCAACGCTCACGTCCGTATTTGTTTTCAAATTCATTGGCGCCTTCAATTGTAGGGGCTTCCTTAAAAGTTTTTGAATTATTAGAAAAAGATACCACGCTTAGAGATAAATTAGAATGGAACACCAATTATTTCAAAGCAGGATTAAGAAAAGCAGGTATTGATTTCATTGATGGCGACTCTGCAATCGTGCCTGTAATGTTATATGATGCCAAGTTATCGCAAATAATGGCAGAAGAACTGTTAAAAAAAGGAATCTATGTTATAGGGTTTTTCTTTCCGGTTGTACCTAAGGATAAAGCCCGTATTCGCGTGCAATTATCAGCCGCACATACACAAGAACATTTGGATAAAGCTATCACAGCTTTCACAGAAGTCGCAAAAAATTTAGCCATAATCAAGTAAAATCCGACAAAGGAGTAAAATTTTTTAACAAAACTTTTTGTAGTTAAAAAAAACGTATTACTTTTGTTCTAATTATAACGCATTGTAATTAAATAAATAAGTATGAAACATTTAAACAAATTATTTGCTGTAGCTTTATTGTTTGCTGGATTAACATCGCAAGCACAAGACAGTAACAACCCATGGGCGGTGTCTTTTGGGGCAAACGCAGTAGACACTAAAGTTAGTGCTGTTGGTAACGATAGTCCAAAGTGGATTCAATTGGCAAACGCAAGAGAAAACTGGAATTTTATACCTTCAGTATCTTATTTGACTGTGTCTAGATACGTTGGAGATGGTTTTTCTTTTGGTTTAACAGGATCTGTTAACAAAATTGACAAAATGGTTTACAGAGATTTATCAACTGAGTATACTGATGTAGTAGTAAATCCAGGAGATTTATCTTACTATGCAATTGATGCAACCATCAAGTATAGTTTCATGGAAATGTTAAAATCTAAATGGTTAGATCCATCTCTTAACATTGGTGGAGGTTACAATTTCTTCGGTGATGCATCTGCAGGTACTGTAAATGGAGGTTTAGGTTTAACTTTTTGGTTTTCTGAAAATGTTGGTTTACAATTACAATCTACTTACAAACATTCTTTTGATGACGAAAGAATTGCTGATTTAGATGTTCCAACTCATATTCAACACATGGTTGGTTTAACTTTCAAATTTGGAGGTAAAGATACAGATGGTGATGGGATTTATGATAAAGAAGATGCATGTCCTGAAGAAGCTGGTTTACCTGAATTCAAAGGATGTCCAGATAATGATAAAGATGGTATTCAAAATAGTGAAGATTCATGTCCAGACGAAGCAGGTTCGAAAGAATTAAACGGTTGTCCTGATAATGACGGAGACGGTATCATCAATTCAGAAGATGCTTGTCCAGATGACAAAGGAACTAAAATGATGAATGGATGTCCAGATGCTGACGGTGACGGTGTTGCTGATAAAGATGACAAATGTCCTACTGTAGCTGGTGCTAAAGATAACGCTGGTTGTCCATGGCCTGATACTGATGGTGACGGTGTTGCTGATAAAGATGACAAATGTCCTACTGTAGCTGGTACTGTTGCTAACAATGGTTGTCCAGAAGTTTCTGACGAAACAATGAAAAAATTAAATGACTATGGTAAAACTATTTTGTTTAACTCTGGTAAAGCTTCTTTCCAAAAACAAACAATCCCAGTTTTACAAGCAATGGCTGCTATCTTAAAAGAGTATCCTACTGCTAAATTCTCTTTAGAAGGTCATACTGATTCTGACGGTAAAGATGCAATGAACCAAAAATTATCTGAAGATAGAGCTGCTGCTGTTAAAAACTTCTTAGTTGAAAACGGTATTGACGCTTCTAGATTATCTTCTAAAGGTTTTGGTGAGTCTATGCCAGTAGATTCTAACAAAACTGCTAAAGGAAAAGCTAACAACAGAAGAGTAGAAGTGAAATTAGTTAAATAATTTCTCTTTAAAATATACTAAGAAACGTCCCGATATTTCGGGACGTTTTTTTATTTTTATAAAATGAAACAAGATACTTTTTTAGATAAGTTAAGCGCAACTATTTTATCGCAATCTGATGTTCAATTGTCGAATTGTTTAATCGTTTTACCTAATAAAAGAGCCAAAGTGTTTCTTTTAGAAAGCTTAAAAAATCAATTAGAAATTACTTCGTTTGCGCCAACTATCATTAGTATTGAAGATTTTATTCAAGAAATTTCAGGTTTGCGTACGATTGACCCAATTGAATTGTTATTCGAATTCTACGAAGTCTATCTTTCCGTTACCGAAAATGCCAAACAACAATCGTTTGAAGAGTTTGCGACTTGGGCAAAAACCGCAATTCAAGATTTTAATGAAATCGATAGATATCTATTGGATCCAAATCATGTTTTCTCTTATTTAGAAGATATCGAAGCATTAAAACGTTGGGATTTACAACCACAAGACAAAACCAAATTAATCACAACTCATTTAGAGTTTTGGGCGAAATTGCCGTTGTATTACGAATCGTTTTACAACCATTTGTTAAAAAAAAGAATCGGTTATCAAGGTTTATTGTACAGAGAAGCAGTTAAAAACTTAGTTTCGTTTACCACAACAATTACCAATCAAATCTATTTTGCAGGTTTTAATGCATTAAATCAAGCGGAAGAACGCATATTCAAACACTTAGCAAACGAAAACAAAGCCAAAATTTATTGGGATATCGATGAGGTGTTTTTGAATGACTCTTATCACGATGCTGGTTTGTTTATTCGTAGGTTCAAAAAAGAATGGAAACCTTTCGTAAATCAAGATTTTGAATGGGTGGTCAATCACTTTAGTGAGGAAAAAAATATCGAAATTATTGGTACACCAAAAAGTATCGGTCAAGCTAAAATTGTGGGAACTATTATTGAAAAAATTCAATCTGAAAACCCAAATTTGGAAAAAACAGCTGTTGTTCTTGGAGATGAAAACCTATTGCTTCCTGTTTTATACGGTTTGCCTGAAGCAGTTGATGCATTGAATATTACGATGGGTTATCCGAGTAAAAATAATCCTGCGCAATTGTTGATTAGCAAGTTGTTTAAGTTGCATACCAATGCCAAACAACGTAATGAAAAAAGCTACACATTTTACTACAAAGAAGTTTTAGATATTCTAAACCATCCTTTAGTACAACCATATTGCAAAGTGGAAGAAGTCGTAAAAGTGATAAACAACAACAATTTTACTTTCTTTTCCAACCAAAAATTATTCAGTTTATACGAAGAAAAATATCCAAATACAGAAAACAATTTTTTCAAATTATTATTTACGCGTTGGGACGACTCTATTTCTAATATTTTAGCGAATTTGAATTCGATTTTACTCACCATAAAATCCTATTTAAGTAACGATGATGCCGAAGAAAAAGTAACCAAAGCTTTCGTATATTCTGTTTTTAAAACGATAAATAAATTAACCAATTATCACGAAACTTATAATCAAATTGAAAGTTTGCCATCGCTTCAAGCCATTTATAAGCAAATTATCGATTTAGCCGAAGTATCTTTTGAAGGCGAGCCTTTGAGTGGTCTTCAAGTAATGGGTGTTTTAGAAAGCCGCGTATTGGATTTTGAAAATGTGATTATCACTTCGGTTAATGAAGGAAAATTTCCTGCTGGTAAATCGCAAAATTCATTCATTCCTTATGATGTAAAGAAAGAATTAGGCTTGCCTACCTACAAAGAAAAAGATGCTATTTATTGCTATCACTTTTACCATTTATTATTACGTGTGAAAAACGTGTGGTTGCTTTATAATACAGATAACGAAGGAATTGATGCTGGAGAAAAAAGTCGTTTCATTACCCAATTAGAAATCGAAAAACAACCAAAACACAATATCACAAGTACAATTTATAACGCCGTTTTACCTGAAAAAGCATACGAACCTGTTACTATTCCAAAAACAGATAAAATCTTAACCCGTTTGCACGAAATTGCAACTGATAAAGGATTTTCGCCATCGTCTTTGACGAATTATATTCGAAATCCGTTACAGTTTTATATGCAACGTATTTTGCGTATCAATGAAGCAGATGAAGTGGAAGAAAACATCGCAGTGAATACCTTGGGAACCATTATTCACAATGCTTTGGAAGAATTGTATACGCCGTATTTGAATCAGTTTTTGGCATTGCATCATATTGAAGCGATGGAAGCCAAAATTGATGAAGTCATTCTAAAACATTTCAAAGAAATTTACAAGGAAGGCGAAATTACCAAAGGGAAAAACCTGTTGGCTTTTGAAGTAGCTAAACGAAATGTTTACAACTTCCTACAATTAGAAAAGAAAGATATTCAAGCTAGTGATACTATAAAAGTATTGCTATTAGAAGCGAGTTTGTCTTGTGAAATCGAAGTAAAATCCTTACCATTTCCAATAAAAATCGCAGGTAAAGTGGACCGAATTGAAGAACGAAACGGCGCCATCAGAATTATCGATTATAAAACTGGAAAAGTAGATGGAAACAGTTTAAAAATTCAAGATTTTGGTGATTTGACTTCCGATATAAAAAATGAGAAAATCATTCAGTTGTTGTGTTATGCCTTGATGTTCGAAAATCACGAATTAAAACAAAACCGAGAAGTTTCAGCCGGAATTGTTTCGTTCAAAAACATGAAAAACGGTTTTTTACCTTTCGGATTAGGAAAAGGGAAGGATGCTGAACTTGTTATTTCTACTGAAATTATAGAAGATTTTAAATCGGAATTAGAAACATTGGTTTTGGAAATTTTCAATCCAGAAATTGCGTTTAAAGAAAAGGTTTAACATTTTGTTACAATTTTCTTACATGCTTTTTCGTTTTCTTTACAAATGTTATAGTAACCGAAAATATCGTATGAAAAAAATCTTCTCATTTGCTTTTGTTTTATTGGTTAATAGTTTGTTTTCGCAAATTCAACCTCCAGTTTATAATCTTGATTTTGAAAAATATTCTAAAAAGGATGAATTACCAAACGATTGGATTCGATGGAGTGAGAGTGAATTGAAAGTTGACTCTACAAATGCTATTTCAGGTAAAAACTCATTATTAATAAATGTAAAAGAAGGAGAAGGTTTTGGATGTATAGCTTACAAACTTCCAGCAAATTTTAAAGGCAGAAAAATCACTTTAGAAGGTTATTTAAAGTACGAAGAGGCAACGGATGGTTATGTAGGTTTACTTTTGCGAATAGAAAAAGACGAACAAGCTATTGCATCTGCCAATATGCAAAACCAAAAATTGCAAGGAACAGCCGATTGGAAAAAATATTCTATCACATTAGATTTTAAAGAAAATGCAGATGAAATTTATGTTGGTGGAATCTTAATTGGAAAAGGAAAGGCTTGGTTTGATAATTTTAAAGTCACTATTGATGGAAAACCAATTGAGAATATAAAACCTGTTGAAAAAGAACTTTCTATTATTGAAAAAGACACAGAATTTGACTCAGGTTCAAAATTTGAAATCACCAGTCTTAATGAAATTCAAAAAAGAAATTTATTTGTATTAGGGAAAGTTTGGGGGTTTGTGAAATATTATCATCC
>NZ_JAKLJH010000138.1:0-3458 GCF_023151265.1 Flavobacterium sp. | reverse complement strand
TTTAGAATGTTGTCAAAAATAAATAGTCAAAACTTTGATGGCGAATTGGTGCAATGGATTAACAAATTGGGTACTTTCAAAACTACTACTCAAAAACTTCCGAAAGAAAGTGCCATTAAATTACTTCCTAACACAAAATGGATTTCTGACACGAATTTAATTTCCTCAGAATTATCGGCATTGCTTCAAAAAGTAAATGCGGCGGATAGAAGCGATTCAAATTATTACATCGGTTTAAGAAGAAGGGTAAAAAACCCTGAATTTACTAATGAAAAAGTGTATAGTAAAATGGAATATTCCGATACTGGAATTAAGCTTTTAGCCATTTTTAGATATTGGAATATGATTGAATACTTTTTTCCAAATCGTCATTTGATGGATGAAAATTGGGATGCTGTTTTGAAAGAGTTTATACCAAGAATGATAGCTACTAAAGATCAAAAAGAATACACTTTTACCCTATTGGAACTTATTGGGAAAATTCAAGATACGCATGCTAATATTTGGAGATACAATGAAGTGATTGCGGATTATTTTGGTCAAAATATTGCTCCCATTGGAGTAAGTTTTATTGAAAATAAAGCGGTAGTTGTCAAATTGCACGATGAATTTAAAGATGGAAATTTACAAATAGGTGATGTAATTTTAGCTGTAAACGGAATTAAAGTAGAAGATTGGATTAAAAATAATTTGAAATATTTTCCAGCCTCCAATTACCCAACACAATTGCGAGATATATCTCAAAAGATTCTGAGAACCAATGAACAAACGATTAGTTTGACTATTGAAAATGTTTTAGGTCAAAAAGAAGTTGTCGTAAATACAGTCAAATATAAATACTTTCCAAACCAGGTAGTTTCTCACAAAATTATCAATGAAAACATCGGTTATATTTATCCAGGATCTTTGAAAAAAGGAGAGATTCATCAAATCATGGATAAGTTTTTAGACAAAAAAGGTTTGATTGTCGATTTAAGATGTTATCCTTCTGATTTTATTATATTTAGTTTGAGTAATTATCTACTAAATGAGAAAAAAGATTTTGTAAAATTCACCGCTGGAGATATTAAAACTCCTGGGTTGTTTACTTTTAGAGGTGGAGAAATGCGAGTTGGAGGTAAAAATAAAAATCATTTCAAAGGAAAAGTAATCATATTAGTTAATGAAGAAACCCAAAGCAATGCAGAATATACGACTATGGCATTGCGAGTAGCTCCAAATGCAATGGTTTTAGGAAGTACAACAGCTGGCGCAGATGGAAATGTTTCGGCAATTATTTTACCTGGAAATATTTTTACTTACATTTCTGGAATTGGCGTTTTAACTCCTAGTGGTTCTGAAACGCAACGTATAGGAATTGTTCCTGATGTTAAAATAGAACCTACAATAAATGGAATTCGCTCAGGAAAAGATGAAGTATTAGAAAAAGCAATTGAGCTGATTAATAATTAAATATAAAATAGTTTGCCACGAATCAATGGATTTTCAAAGATTTAAAATCCTATTAATCTGTGAAGTTTGTGGCTTAGCGAACTTTGCGAAAAAACTTTGCGCCCTTTGCGGTTAAATAATTAAACCCTTTTCAAAAAACCACTCAAAACAGCTAACAATTCCGATTGATTTTCAAAGTGACTCATGTGGCCATCTTCAAAAGTGGTGAGTTGTACTTGCGTGTCTTCGATTTGTTCTAAATTGTCATCATAATTTAAAACAGGGTCTTTTTTACCTAAAATTAGTTGAATCGGATAAGGAGCAAAATGCAAAATAACTTCGCGGTCTTTTCTTATTTTCATGCCTTCTAACGCAGCAACGATTCATTGAAGTGGCGTTTTTAAAGCTTCTAATTTTACTTCTTCAATAATGTCAGCCAAACGTTCGCGATTGTCTTCACTGAACAAATTAGCAATACTCATGCGAATGAATGCCGAATAATTTTGTTTCACCGCTACAATAGCTCTATCACGATTTGCTTTTCGTTCGTCGCTATCGGCTCTTGAAGTGGAATTTTGTAATACAATTCCTTTTACATTATCTGGATACAATTCCGCGAAAGCCAACGCCACATAACCGCCCATCGAATGCCCAATCAAAACCGCTTTTCTGATTTTTAATTCGTGTAATACTTGATGCACCATATCGGCTTGGTCTTCCATGGTGTGGACATAACCCAAACATTCCGTTTCGCCATGACCTAATAAATCAATAGTAATAATGCGATGTTTCTTTACCAACTCAGGAATAAACGCTTTCCACATTGATTGATTTTCCAAAAAACCATGCAATAAAACCACAGCCGTTCCTTTTCCTTGGTCGGTGTAACTGATTTTGGTGTTTTTGAAGGTGGTGGTTTTCATGAGGGCAAAGTTAGGGTTTAAACGCAAAGAGGCAAAGTTTTTTCGCAAAGTAAGCAAGGATTGTTTTAACACAAACTTGTCATTCCGTAGGAATCTCATAAAGAGATGCTTTCAGTACGACAAGATTGTAAATAAATACGTATTTTTGAGAAAAGCATTTTTAGATTTATGAATAGATTAGTGATTATTGGAAACGGTTTTGATTTAGCACATGGTTTGCCGACGAGTTATAAGGATTTCATAGATGATTATTGGAAGACAGCATGTAATACAAATGGAGGAAAAAAAATAGATTACAAAGATAATTTGGTTGCTATTAATTGTGAGTTTGGATATTTAATTAATGATGATGAAATGTTAGCAATTGAAAAAATTAATAATTTTCAGGAGATTAATAATTTTATAAATAGAAACAAAAGCAAAAGAGATGGTGTTTTTGAAATTAAATTCCATAATAACTTTTATAAAATAATTTGTGAGTCATCTACTGAAAATTGGGTTGATATAGAGAATCTTTATTATGATATTTTAAAGAACATTTCAAATAGTGACTTTAGAAAATATAATTATCCGTGGGGTGTCAACCAATTAAATAATGAGTTTGGTGATGTAAAGTCTCTTTTAGAAAAATATTTAATCGATAATATTGAAGAAAAATTTGAATTTAAGTCTAATGATATTATTGAAACATTAAATATATTTAAACCGAAAACATATATTGGCAATGAACTAAACGAACTTTATAACGAAATTTCAATAAAGAGTAAGAAGAGAATAGAAGAAGAGTATCAATTAAAAGTTCAGAAGAGTACTGGGTTTAGTACTAATAATTTCAGTGGTCAAAAAATACATATTACTAATTATTTTTTAAGCTTCAATTATACTTCAACTATGAAAAAATACATTGATTTTTTGAAAATTGATAATGGGGATTTAAATGAGATTCATGGAAGCGTAATAGAGAAATTAAATCCTATAAATTTTGGTTTTGGAGATGAAATGGATAATGATTATAAACAAATTGAAGATAAAAATGATAATGAATATTTAAAAAACATTAAATCGTTTCAATATTTACATACACAAAATTATAAAAGACTTTTG
>NZ_JAKLJH010000137.1 GCF_023151265.1 Flavobacterium sp. | reverse complement strand
TTGCTTATGTTTTCTTTAACGATTGCAAACAAATTGAAACTTCTTCTGTAGCAACAAAATGGTTTAAAGCAGCACTATTTTTTAATGTGATTTCGTCTTTGGGAACTTTTGCTTTGGCTTATATGATGGCAACTAAAAACATTCATCAAAATGAATATTTGGCTTCCATTTATTATTATTTGCATTTTCAATACAATGGTTGGTTTTTCTTTGCTTGTATGGGATTGTTATTGGATTATTTAAGAGTAACGATTTATTCCAAACGAATTTATTCGCAATCTTTTGTATTGCTATTTTGGTCCTGTATTGCAGGATATTTTCTATCAACACTTTGGTTAGATTTACCACTACTAATTTATATTTTAACTGCTATTTCGGCAATTGTTCAAGTAGTTGTTTGGTATTTACTATTTAAAACTATTTTTAAAGAAAATAAATCCATCTTCGTAAATCTTCCAAATTATTTAAAATATCTGATTTTATTTATCAGTTTTGCTTTGAGTGCGAAGTTCCTATTACAATTAGGTTCCACCGTTCCTGCAATTAGTAAATTAGCCTTTGGTTTTAGACCTATAATAATTGCTTATTTACATCTGATTTTGTTAGCTATTATTTCGCTTTTTCTATTGTTTTATATTTATGTGAATGATTTTATAGCAGTGAATAAGAAAACCGTTTTAGGACTAGTCTTATTTAGCATTGGCGTTGTTTTGAATGAAGTTGTGTTAGGAATTCAAGGTGTTGCGTCTTTTAGTTATACATTAATTCCTAATATTAATGAAGCTTTGTTTGGAATTGCTATACTTCTTTTCACAAGTATTTTATGGACATCTTTTTTTACAAAAAAAGGATAAAAAAGTATTTTTTATGATTCTACGCATAAAATAATGAGCAGATAATCAAGTACTTTGTGTGTATAAATTATTCAAATTATGAAAAATTCCATTAAAACTTTATTGTTAGCCAGTTTACTAATCACCTTTGGATGTAAACAAGGCGAAGAAACAGCATCAGAACCAACATCAGAATCTACAGAAGTACCAACTGGAGGACAAGAAAATGTAGTGGATGCAACATCAAATCCAAACATTGTGCAAACTGCAATTGGAAGTAAAGATCACACCACATTAGTTACGGCAGTAAAAGCTGCAGGATTAGTAACATCTTTAAGTAATGCTGGACCATTTACTGTATTTGCGCCAACCAATGCTGCATTTGATAAATTACCTGCTGGAACCGTAGAAGGATTATTAAAACCTGAGAAAAAAGGCGATTTAGAAAACATTTTAGGCTATCATACGTATGTAGGTTCGTTAAAAGCAGAATACATGCAAGACGGACAAGAGTTTGATATGGTATTTGGTGGAAAAGTAAAAATCACTAAAAAAGACGGAAAAACATTCGTAAACGGTTCTGAAATTGTGGCTTCCATTGAAACATCAAACGGAATTATCCATGTAATTGGCGACGTTTTACTTCCAAAATAAAAAACAATTATTAATTCATCTTTTATAAAGGTAAAAAGCGTAGACTTTAACAGTTTACGCTTTTTATTTTATAACCCTCCTAATCGGATTAAAGATCCTAAAACCAACATTGAAATTGCAATCAGAGTTACTACTATGATAAGAATCGTAACGTAATGGTATCTTTTAGGTGTAAGTTTTGGGAAAATAAAAAGTTGGGCAGAAATGGCTAATGTTAACGAAGTAATAAACAAAATAAGTTTAATGGAAATTACTTTTTCGATTCCGTTTGAGAAGGAAAACCATTTGGTGATGGTAACATCATAATCGTAGGCCATTAAAATTCCAGTAATTACAAGCGCAATTAAAGAAGGCATTCCAATAGGTTCAAATTTATCTTTGAATGTTTTAAGTTTATCCAAATCTTTAGTTTTGATAGCTTCAGGTAAATAGCGAGTAGCTAAAATAAGATGTCCTCCTATCCAAACTGTCGCTGCCAATAAATGGATGATTAATAAGAAATGATGATACATTACGCTAACGTTTTATACATAATAACATTGGCAATATTAAGCGCTCTTTCTTTGATTTCGGTGGCTTTTTCGCCTTCGAATAATTCATCAACGGTTGTGGTGAAAACGATTATCCAATGTTGAAAATGTTCTTGATTCATAGGACATTTACTGTGTAAATCTTTGTGTACTTGCATCGGACTTCCGTTGTAATTTCCGGTATAGAAAAGGATGTTTTCCCAAAAATCGTACATTCTAGGCAAATGAGTTTCCCAGTTTACCTGGGCAATTTCGGTAAACAGAAAACCGATAACTGCATCGGTTTTGATTTTATCATAAAAGGTATCGACTAAAAGTTCAATATCTTTTCTATTTCTAATATCTGTTTTCATTTTGTAATTTGATTAAATAACAATTACAAGTCTTTTTTATTGAATTTTCGCATAGAAATGAAAAACGGAATAATCGCCCACAAACTCAACAATACGAATGAAACCACTAATCCAACCGAAGTCCCAAAGAAATCTTTAAAAATTGCTCCAGTATATCCCATCATAGCGGAAACATCTAAATGCAAGAGAATTTGAATTCGAGCTAAGTCAATCGGACTAAAAGCGGTGATGCCAACCATCATGTTTTCGATTGGATATTCGGCTAATTGGAACAGTAAAAACAAAACCATTCCGTCAAATAATAATGCGAAATACAACCAAATCATTATCGCTAAACCAATTCCTTTTGCTTTATCTCGGGTTAAAATCGAACTCAAAAAAGCTAAAGCGACAAAAATTATGGAAATCAGACATCCATTGAGCAACATCATAAAACCAATACTGTCAGGAGAATTGATTAGCAACGGAATTCCAGCACCTATAAAAAACGCCAAAACCATCGCCGTGGATAATCCAAAAAACAAACTCAACCAAATCTTTCTTCTTTTGATGGGCTGACTTAGTAAAAGTTCAATAAATTCAGCACTGTTGTACAAATAAATCGTGGCAAATAAAATGGAAACCAACGGAACTGTGAACAAAATCACATTCAAAATCGTTAGTAATCCTTTTGATGAATTGTCTTCTAATGCAAAAGAACTCCAGGATAAAATAGACAAAATCAGCGTGTAAGCTAAAACGATTTTGTTTCGGATAATGTCTGATAATATGATTTTAATTATTCGGTTCATTTTGTTTGTTCTTTAAAATTTTAGCAATCGCTTTTGAGATTTTTTCTTCGCCAGTAGTCGTTTTTAATTCTTCCACTTTTTGATGAAAATGTACTTTTCCTTCTTGCATGAAAATGATTTCTGTAATTAAATCGTCCAATTCACTTAATAAATGCGATGTAATCAAAATCAATTTCCCTTTTTCTTTCTCTTTGATGATTTTTTCTTTCAACAACTCAGCCGCTAAAGGATCTAAACCAGCAGTAGGTTCGTCTAAAATCAATACATCCGGATTAAAAAGAAAGGCTAAAACAGCACTTACTTTTTGCGTAGTTCCACCTGATAACGTTCGCATTTGTTTGTCGAACATTTTTTCTAATTCGAAAGCGTGCAGCAAATCTTCATCCAAATCATCTGATGAATTTCGAATTTTTTTTATCATTTCGATAATTTGACCAATT
The DNA here is from genome assembly GCF_023151265.1 of Flavobacterium sp. Classification (GTDB taxonomy): domain Bacteria; phylum Bacteroidota; class Bacteroidia; order Flavobacteriales; family Flavobacteriaceae; genus Flavobacterium. Next base: position 3,183 of record NZ_JAKLJH010000137.1, on the reverse strand, counting down.
GTCATATTATCGGGATATCTTCCTATTTGTGGCATATAGCCAATTTTTTCGCGATACAAATACTCACCCAAAACGGAATTTCCGTTAAAATGAATCGTACCCGAATCTGGCAAAACCATTCCTAAAACCGATTTTATCAAAGTGGTTTTTCCACAACCATTCGGACCAATTAAAGCGATACATTCTCCTTTTTTACAAGAAAGATTGATATTCTTTAAAACTTCAAATTTTCCAAACTTTTTCTGCAATTTTTTTATCTCAATCATAGCGGCAGTGACTTCATTAAAGGCTTATTATCTACAAAATTATCAGGTGTTATACTAGGTAATACTTTTTCAGATTTGTCTAACAACGTTATCATAAAACTCCTATATAACAACATGGCGGAAGGCGTATTTTCGGTAAGCACGGCAAACAAACTTAGCGGATGATACGGAACATCACCCATCCCATCTTTATCCAAATCATAACCTTCGTATTTATCCCAATAATTCGCATTGAACGTGTTTAAAACCAAACTTCCATTGGTACTAATATCAAAAGTGTTTTTCAAGAAATTATTGTTTACGATTTCGTTTTCCATACAACTCGCTTGGATTTTCATGCCCCAACCATTCGATTCGAAACTATTTTTTTCAACTTTGATTCGCGAAGTTCCTTCCATGTAAATTCCCGAAGTATTTCGAGCAAATCGATTGTTAAAAATATAACTATCTGCGATTTCTTTCAGTAACAATCCGTAAGCGGAATCGCCCCAATTTTCTTCGAAATAATTATTAAACATTTTTACGTTTTTGGTAAACATAACAGCTACTCCAGCACCATTATTTTTAAAAACATTGGTTATGTAAGCATCGTCGTTGGAAAACATAAAATGCAATCCGTAACGGATGTTGTTGTTGGCAATATTTCTCCAAATGACAGATTGAGTTACAAATTCGAAATAAATGCCGTCACGATGACCTGTGATTTTGTTTCCGATGATTTGTAAATTATTACTTTTCCAGCAGTGAATTCCGTTTCCGATTAACTGTTCTGCTTTACCGTAAGCTTTAATTACGTTATTTTTAACGATACAATTTGTACTGTTTTGAAGGTAAATTCCAAAGAAATTATTATCGAGAATATTACCCTGAATTGTGACGTTATTTTTATCATAAACACGAATACCACAAGGATCATTTAACGCGGCGTGACCTGAATTTATAACTTTAAATCCTTTTACCACTACATCATTGGCGTTGATGGACAACACTTCTTTTTTATTCTGGCCATCTAAAACAGGGAAGTTCTTTCCAATAAAATATATCTTTTTATTGATTAAAATCGTTCCCTCTTTATAGATGCCCGAATGTACAAGAATCGTATCGCCATCTTTTGCTAATGCAAGGGCTTGCTTGATTTTCTTCACTTGAAAGTTGGCACCTACCTTTATAGTTGCCGCTTTCCCAATTGAAAAAAACAAAAGGAATACTATGAAACTTATTTTTTTCATTAATACATTGTGAAAACTTGTTCCCAAGTTAACGTTTTGGCATTAAGTTGTTTTTGAAAATTGTCTTGGTCTTTATCAGATGCAAACGCAGCGAAATTACCTCGCATAGGAGAATTTATAGAACCTCCACGTAAGTAAAAACTCTGTTCGGCTGGAATTAAAGTATTGTCTTTTGCATAATCGTTAACAAAGAAAGATTGTACTTGCACATTCGTATTTTCTTTTGCGTATAACAACATGCAAGACAAATCATCAAACTTGTAGTAGCGTCCTTTTTTAGTCAACAATTCGGCTCCAAATTTTCCGTTTGAAATGGTCATCTTGCAAAACTCGCAAGTATCTACATTTAATTTGATAGGTTTTGGTTCATTAGAAACGCAAGAAATAATAAAAAGCGACGAAAATAAAAGTACAATCTTCTTCATAACTAAATAGTTTGTTTCTTTTTGAATAAGTTGAATTCTTTAAATACAATGTAAAATAGCATTGCACCAGCTGCAATTAAAAACCATCCTCCAATATCTGGAACTGAATAGGCTCCAAAATTCAATAATTGTTTGTATCCAATTAACGGTGGTTGATAGGCCATTCCAGGTACTTTAATAGCGGCATTCGGATCTAAATTGTGTCCGTATTCGTAATTCCAGCGGTAAAAATCTACTCCTGCTAAGATAACGAAAAGTATAAAGGTTCCGAAAAATGCTAGTACGAATTTTCTGTTATTGATAAAAATTAAAGCTAAAGAAATCAAAGCGAAAGCACCAATGACGTAAGGCAAAATTTTAAATTCGATAAAATTCTCTGTGTGTAAAGTTGCCATTCCGATGTAGTGATTTAAACCGTTAATGATTTCTACATCGCCACCAATTTTATTAGCATGTAATTTTAGTACCAAACCTTCAGGATATTGAGGCGCATCTAAATCGATTTGCCACATAGGAACAAATAAAGAACCTATAAACAATCCTGCGATAATAAATAAAAAGATTTTTGAAACTAAAGCAAGTTTTGTAGTTTCCATAAAATTGAGTTTAAAAAAGGGACAAAAGTTACTTTGTCCCTTTTGTTAAAAATTTATTTTGTTGCTGGTACGTTTGTTCCTAAACTAAATTGTAATGGAACATTTGAACCTTTTGGAGATACTCTAATGTATCCTTGCATTTCTTGGTGTAATGCACTACAGAAGTCGGTACAATAGAATGGGAATGTTCCTACTCTATCTGGAATCCATTTTAATGTAGTAGTTTCTCCAGGCATGATTAATAATTCACCATTATTAGCACCTTTCACAGCAAATCCGTGAGGTACATCCCAATCTTGTTCTAAATTGGTTACGTGGAAATATACTTCATCACCTAAGAAAACGCCTTCAATGTTATCAGGAGCAAAGTGAGATCGGATAGAGGTCATGTACACATGAACTTTATTTCCTTCTCTAACCACTTTGGCTTCTTTTTCACCTTTAGCAGCGTATGGATGTTTATTTTCATCTAATTTATAGAATTTCAACTGACCATTGTTTCGAATTAAATCTGCCGGAGCCGCTTGTGCGTAGTGAGGCTCTCCAATAGTTGGGAAATCTAAAATTAACTTCATTTTATCGCCACTAATATCAAATATTTGTGCTGATTGCGCTAACTCAGGACCTGTTGGTAAATAACGGTCTTTAGTAATTTTGTTGTACGCTA
>NZ_JAKLJH010000136.1 GCF_023151265.1 Flavobacterium sp. | reverse complement strand
TTTTTTTATTTTTGCTATATTAATTGTAAGTTTGTACATTAATTTAACTAGTAAAAATATGAAAATGAAATTCTACTATGCATTTGTAGTTTTGTTTTTTGGACAACTTATTTTTTCTCAAAGTCTTTCAGAGAGAGAAGAAATTATTAAACTATATAGCTCTAAAAAAGATAAAATTCCCTTTGATTCAGAAAGATATTCAAATAATGAGAAAGAACGAACTTTAAGCAAAGCGAAGTCTTTAAGTATTCCGGTTTTGTTACATAATGCAGATGGAACTACAAGCGAACTAGTAAGGTTTGATGGAAATATTCCATTGTACTATAGAATATATAATCAAGGTTCGGCAATTACCACTAGAGCTAATTTGCTTTACACAGGTGGCGGAATGGGGCTTAGTTTATCTGGTAATGGAATGATTGCAGGTGTTTGGGATCAAAATCATCCTAGATTAACACATAATGATTTTAAAAATTCTAGTGGGATTAGTAGAATTTTAGCTGTAGATGGTCCTACGGCTCCAAGTAATCACTCTACTCACGTAACGGGAACTGTTTTGTCTTCTGGTTTAAGTTCCGTAGGATTGTCTGGGAGAGGAATTGCGTATAATGCTGAAGGTTGGATTTTTGATTGGAGTAATGATGTTGAAGAAATGAACGATTATGCGGCTTTTGGATTAATTATATCTAATCATTCATATGGTTTAAATGCAACATCTTTACCTCTTTGGTATTTTGGTGCATATGTTTCTGATTCAAATGCTGTAGATAATGTTTGTTTTAATAACTTTAAGTATTTGCCAGTTTATGCAGCTGGAAATGATAGAGATAGTTTTGCGACTTTAAATCCTACAAAAAATGGTAATGATTTATTAAGTGGTGATAAAACTGCAAAAAACGGATTAGTTGTTGGTGCTGTTTCTGAAGTTTTGAATTATTTAAATCCATCTAGTGTTTTAATATCAAATTTTTCGAGTTATGGTCCTACTGATGATTTTAGAATTAAGCCTGATATAGTAGCCAAAGGAATTAATGTAAACTCTACAACTTTTACGAGTGATACGTCTTATGGGTTTTTATCTGGAACGTCTATGGCGGCCCCATCTGTTACATCTTCTTTGTTGTTGGTGCAACAGTTTTTTGGAGCTCCTTATTTAAATTCATCAACACTAAAGGGATTGGCAATACATACTGCTGATGAAGCAGGTCCAGAAGATGGTCCAGATCATATGTTTGGATGGGGATTGCTTAATACGGCTAAAATGGTTGAGGTGTTGCAGGAACGAACTGTAGAATCTATTGTTGAGGAAAGAGTTTTGAACAATAATCAGTCATATGTGTTTAATGTATTGGCTCTTGGTACTGAACCATTAAAAGTTTCTGTATCATGGACGGATAGACCAGGAGGTATTATTCCTAATGGGACTTTAGATAGTAATAGTCCAAGATTAATAAATGATTTGGATGTAAAAGTTACTAAACTAGGAGTTGATTATTTGCCTTGGAAATTAAATAAAGATTGGGATAATTTAATTGCTGTTAAAGGTGATAATGATGTTGATCCTATTGAAAGAGTAGATATTGATTCTCCGTCTGGTGTTTATCAAGTTACGGTTAGTCATAAAAATACATTAGTTGGAGGAAGTCAAAATTATTCATTAATTGTTACTGGAATTGATGCTGATGCTAATCTTGGCTTTGATGACAATGGTGAAATTAATGATTTTGTTTGGGTTTCGAAAAATTTTGACAAATCGTTGGGTTACTCTTTGTTGGGAAAAACAAGTCCTTTTGTGTTTGATGTTTTTGATGTTAATGGTAGGCAGGTTTATAGTGCTCAAGCTACGGAAAATGAAGGGTTAATTGATTTGAAAACTGTACAGCAAGGACTTTACATCGTTCGGATTCTTACAGGTGATAACCAAGTAATATCAAAGAAAATTGTTTTTTAATTTTTCAATTTTTAAAAGCCTCTAAAGATTTAATTTTTCAGAGGCTTTTTTTATTTTTTAAATGTTAAAATTTTCAAAATTTTTTTTTCAATATGGCGTAAATTAATTGTTTATAATTTTGGTTTTTCAAAAAAAATATATAATATTTGCATTATAACTAACTTAAATAATAATGATGAAATCAAGTTTTAAATGGATTTTTACACTATTGATGGTGTTGTCAGTCCACGTTTCTTTTGCTCAAGAAAGGATAGTGACTGGGGTGGTTTCAGATGAACTGGGGCCAGTTGCGGGTGCAACAGTGGTTGTTAAAGGTACGTCTCAAGGTACAACCACAGATTTTGATGGGAATTTTTCTATCAAGGCAAAAAAAGGAGATGTTTTACAAGTTTCTTACGTTGGTACTAAACAGGAAATCACAATTGGTGATCAAAGTGTTTACAATGTAAAATTAAAAGCTATGGAATTGGCTGATGTTGTAGTTTCTGCTGGTTATGACAGAACAAAAACTAAAGTTGATAACAACATGGCTGTTACTGTTGTAAGTTCTGAGAAATTAGAGAATAGACCAAACTCTTCTGTTTTGGCTTCTTTGCAAGGAACTTCTCCTGGTTTAACTTTGATTTCCTCTTCAGGTTCTCCGGGTTCTGCTAAATTTGATGGTTTTATTAGAGGTGCTTCTTCTATTAATGGTAGTACAGATCCTTTGATTGTTATTGATGGGATTCCTTCTACTTCTAATCAGTTTAGAAATTTAAATCAAAATGATATTGAGTCTGTAACTGTCTTAAGGGATGCTGCAGGTACTTCTATTTATGGTAACAAAGGAGCTAATGGTGTTATTCAGATTGTGACAAAGAATGCTAAATATAACTCTGGGGTTAAATTTACGTATGATGCTGTTACTGGTTTTAATGTGTTGCCAAAAAACAAATACAATATGTCTAATTCTAGAGAATTGTTGACTATTGAAAAAAGAAAAGCAACAAATGGTGGTTTGGGTGTTACGTTGACTGACGATCAAATAGCTGCTTATGCTATCGATACTGATTGGAGAGATGAGTTTTTCAATGTTGATGTGACTCAGCAACACAATTTAGGTGTTACTTTTGGAGGTGAAAATGTTACTTCTTATACTTCATTAAGTTACTTTACGCAAGGTGGTTTGGTGCCTACTACTGATTTTAAAAGATTCTCTCTAAGAAATAACCTTATGGCTAAATCAAAAAATGACAAGTTTACTTTTGATAGTCAAATTGCTTTAGCTCATTCTAAGAGAAATCAGTTAAATCAAGAAACAAATAATGGTGTAAATAATAATACAATTCAAAATCCTCTTCATGGTAGTGTAATGGGTATTCCTTATTTACCTTCTAGTCCGTATAATACTGGTGCTGAATTGTTGGCTGGTATTGGTCAAGATTTTAGCGGTGCTAATGATACTTATGTATTGCAGGATATTTTAAGACCAAATAGTCTTCCTAGTTTCTTTACTGAAAATTCTGCTATTGTTAACTTATCTGCTGGATATAAATTAACTCCAAGTTTAACTTTAAGAAATAGATCTGGTTTAGATGTTAAAGATAGTGATGGTGTTTTTGCAAGAGCTCCTTGGTCTTATTTGGCTTTAGTTGTTGCTCAGTCAAGAGGTGAGCAATTTGGTGGTTTTGAGGATAGATCAAATGTTAAAGATTTGACTTTTACTAATATTGCAAGTTTAAATTTTAATAAGACCTATAAAGATGTTCATAAATTAAGCTTAGGTGCGTTTTTTGAATATACAAAAGCTCATTATATTTCTAAAACTTCAAGACAGAATGGTTTAAATGCTCTTAATTATGTGCCTGGTGCAGGGACTGGTTATGTAGCTTTTAATCCTGCTACTCCAAACTCTTATATTTCAACTGTTGGAGGTACTAAGTTAGATGGTGGTACACTTGCGTATTTTGGTACGATGGATTATGATTACAATTCAAAATATGGTGTTACGGCTTTAATTAGAAGAGATGCTTCTTACCGTTTTGTTGGTGATAATAAGTGGGGTACTTTTTGGTCTGTTTCAGGAAGATGGAATATTGATAAAGAAAGTTTTATGGAAGGTTCAATTTTTGATATGTTAAAATTAAGAGCTTCTCACGGAACTAACGGAAATCAAAATATCCAAGCTGCAAATTACGGATTCCCTTCTCTATTGACTGCTACCAATTTAGTGAGAGATTTAAATGCTACAGGTAATGGTTATGAGAATATTCCTGGAATTTTCACTGGTCAGTTAGCAAACACTACCCTAGGTTGGGAGAAAATTACTCAATCAAATATTGGTCTTGACTTTATTGTTTTTAACAATAAACTAGAAGGTAATTTAGATGTTTATAAAAAAGTAACTACAGATTTATTTAATTCGGTAAATACTTCTGCTGTAACAGGTAATTATGCTCTTTCTGCTAACAATGGTGAATTAGTAAACAAAGGTATTGAGTTAAGTTTAAAATATAATATCATCAATAATGATGATTTAAGATTGTCAGTTTTTGCTAATGGTTCTTATAACAAGAACGAGATTACAGAATTGTTAGAAAATGATCAAAGTGGTGTTTCTCAGTTATTACAAGTTGGTAATATAGTACGTGAATGGAATCTAATTCCTTATGTTGGAGTAAACCCAGCTAATGGTAATTTATTATTCTTAGATGCAGATGGTAATTTAACTGAAACTCCTGATCCTGCTAATGATAGAAGAGCTACAGGAAAAAGTAATTTACCAGTTTATCAAGGTGGTTTTGGATTTAATGCTGATTATAAAGGTTTCTTCCTAAATACATTGTTCTCTTATCAATATGATGTATGGAGAATTGATAACCAGTTGACTTGGGCTTATAATCCTGATTTTATTGGTGATGACAACGTTTCAGCTGATTTATTAAATGCTTGGACGCCAACAAATCAAACATCTAATATTCCTTCATTGTCAGCGGCAAATACTGCTCTTTCTGGGGATTCTGATAGATTCTTATATGATTCATCTTTCTTACGTCTTAAAAGTGTTAATCTTGGATATAATTTCCCAAAAGATTTCTTGAAAAACACTTTAATTAGTGATTTACGTTTTTACGTTCAAGGTGAGAATTTGTTAACATGGACAAAATGGAGAGGTTTTGATCCAGAAGCTACTACTGCTTTATCTGTTACAAACTTCCCAAATCCTAAGACAATTTCATTTGGAGCTAGTGTAAGTTTTTAATTAATAAAAAATTATTAAATTATGAAAAAAATAAAAAAAATGTTGTTTTTCAGCTTGATAGTTATCTTTACTGCTTCTTGTGATGATGCAATTGAGATAGTTCAAGATGGAGAAATTAACAACGAAACCTCGTTTAAAACTGTTGCTAATTTAAGGTCATATCTTAATGGTGATATTTATGGTAGAGTAGATATCGGTAATGAAATTGCTTTTACTTCAATTTTTACTGATGAAGTTGGTGTTGGTCCTTCTAATGGAGGACAGGCTTTAGAGTTGCATAGATATTTTTTTAATGCTAATGACGGATATGCTGAGGCGATTTGGTTGAATAATTATACTATTATTAATAGAGTAAATAGACTTATAGATGTTTCTAATTTAGTTGTTACTAATAATGCTACTGATGAAGCAGAGAAGCAGTCTATTTTAGCTGAAGCTAGAACTTTAAGAGCCTTAGCTTACTTAAAGTTAATGACATTTTATTCTGAAGATATGTCTGATGATAATGCTTTAGGTGTTTTACTTTTAGATTTCGTTCCAACTATTGATACTAAATTGCCTAGAGTTGCAAATTCTCAAATTTATAATTTAATGGAAAGTGATTTATTATTTGCTGAAAATAATCTTTCATCATCTGCCGTAAATTATAAGTATGCTACTCAAAATTTAGTTAACGCAATTAGAGCTAGAATGTATTTATACAGAAAAAATTATGTTTTAGCTAAGCAATATGCTGAAGAGGTAATTAATAGTTCAGGTTTATCATTGTCAAGTACTGCTCAATATACTCAAATGTGGAGAGATTTATCTCAAGGTGAAGTTATTTTTGCTGCTTCTAGACCTTCAGCAGGTGCTTGGAGTAATATAGCTTCAAATTTTTTCTTCAATACTACTACAGCTACAGGTGGTGCCTTTTTAGATATGGGAAGAAATTTATTTAATGAATTATCTTCTGTTTCTGGTGATATTAGAAGAACCGCTTTTGTTGATGGTACTTCAACAGTTGATGCGACTTATCTTACTAATCCAAATTATATTAATTCGGATGTTTTAGTAATTGATAAATATCCAGGTAAAGCTAGTCAGCCTCTTAGAAATGATCTTAAATTATTTAGATTGTCTGAGATGTATTTTATTCTTGCTGAGTGTGAAGTTGGAGGTGCGACTCCTAATTTAGTTCAAGCTGCTACTTATATTCAAGCTATTAGAACTGCTAGAAACACTGTTGCTCAACCTTTACCAGTTTATGGTTCGGCACAAGCTGCTTGGGCTGATATTCTATTGGAAAGAAGAAAAGAATTATGTTTTGAAGGTCATAGATATATTGACATTAAGAGATTGGGAGCTTTAGCTAATACTAGTATTGACAGAAATATTACTGACGATATTATTAATTCAACTCCTTTAACGTTGCCTGTAACTGATTACAGATTTACATTCCCTATACCTCAAAGTGAAATAGCTGGAAATCTTCAACTTCAACAACAACAAAATACAGGTTATTAATTTTTATTAAGGGATGCATTATTTGCATTCCTTAATTAACTTAAATTATTAAAATATGAAAAGAAATAATTTTTTTAAAATAGCTCTTTTAGCTTTG
>NZ_JAKLJH010000135.1 GCF_023151265.1 Flavobacterium sp. | reverse complement strand
TTTTTTCAATATTTATTTTCAAAGCATTTGTAAATTATAAAAGTCTTAGTAAAAAATTAGCAGATTATAATTATCAATTGCAAGTTGCACGAGAAAAATCAGAAGAAGCAACACGTTTAAAAACACAATTTTTATCTAATGTAAGTCACGAGTTACGAACACCTTTGTATGGTGTAATAGGTATGGCTGAAATTTTAGAAAGCGAACACAAAGAAATTAAAAAGAGTCCTTATTTTAATGCTTTAAAATTTTCTTCACATTATCTTTTAACTTTAATTAATGATGTTTTAAACGTTTATAAAATTGAAGATAATGATATTGAATTCAATTATGAAAATATTAATATTAGAGAAGAAATAGGTCACATAAAAGAATCGATGAATGTTATTGCTAAGTCGAATAAAAATGAAATTATTGTTTCAATTTCAGATGATATACCTCAATTTATTAAAACCGATTTAACTCGATTTTCTCAAATTTTAATCAACTTAGTTAGCAATGCTTTAAAGTTTACCAAAAAAGGAAAAGTTACACTTAGTTTATCTTTTGATAAAAAGGATGATAATACCTTTCTGAAATTAGAAGTTTTGGATACAGGGATTGGAATTCCAGAAGAATATTTAGATAAAATCTTTGAAAAATTTGTTCAGGTTGATGTCAATTTGCAAGAACAATACAAAGGAACCGGACTTGGGTTGTCTATTGTTAAAAGGTTAGTGGAACTGTTTAAAGGAAGTATTTCAGTTGAAAGTAAAATTAGAGAAGGAAGTAAGTTTACCGTTTGGTTTCCTTACTTAAAAGCGGATGAAATTGTGGTCTTAGAACAACAGAAAGCGAATCCTCAAACCAAGTTAAAAAACTTAAACATTTTGGTTGTAGAAGACAATAAAATCAACCAAATGGTAACCCAAAAACTCTTGGAAAAAAACGGTCACAAGTTCCAAATGGCAGAAAATGGTTTGGAAGCTTTATTGCTCGTTGAGGAGAATAAATTTGATGTAATTCTGATGGATATAAATATGCCAGTTATGAACGGAATTGAAGCATCGATTAAAATAAGAAATCTTGGAATTAAAACACCAATTATTGCCTTAACCGCTTCTGACAAAGAAAATATTTTAAAAGAAATTCTTGAAAAGAAAAATGGTCTTACTGATGTCTTAGTAAAACCATTTGAATACGGTGATTTAGAAAATGTGATTTCGAGGTATATTTAATTATTTCTTCTTCCATTTCTCAAAGCCAATAACACTTGGCTTGATTTCTTTTTGCCATTGATTTCCGTAACTTTTATTTAAATACTCAAAAACCAAAGCATTTTTAGCTTCATATTCTTCAAAATTTGTAGGAGCAATGCAACCAAAATCATGAAATTGAATGTTGTATTTCTTCGAAAAAGCCAAATCATCTTTAGTAATTACAGAGGCAATTCCTCCTAAAACATAAATGGTTTTGGTTTTCGAGTTAATTTCGATTTTGATAGTATCGTTTTGTCTTTTCTCTTGAGCTTGTATTGTAAAGTTGAATAAAAGTACTAGAATGATTAGTTTAAAGTTCATGTTTAAATTCTTTATAGATTTTTATTAGTTTTCTTTTTGAAATGTTTTTAGTAGTTATTTTAATAACTCCAAATTTTCCTTTTTCGCCATATAATTCCATAGCCTTTTTATCTTTCCAAATGGTTACAGATTCTATATCATCAGGGTTTATGTATTCCATAACTTCATATTTTAAAATGGAATCATTCACCACAATTAAAGGTTTTTCAGCTTTGATTGAAGCTACACACTTTCTAGGTTTTGTGATAGTGGTTTCTTGACTGTAACATAAATTTGAAGTCACAAAAATAGTAATAGGAGTGTTGTTAATTGTCTTGTCATAATTTATTTTTTACTTTTTAATCGTAATAAGCACAATTCCTTTTTCTCCCTTTTTACCATAAATTTTTATAGCATCTGTAGGTTGAATAACTTCAATTTTTTCAATTTTTTGTTTGCTCAATGGCGCATACGGACTCGTTGGGTTTTCTCCAAATAAAGATTCTTCTGAATATTCTACTCCATTAATAAAATAAATAGGTTCTTTTAGTTCAATAATTGAATCTATGTCATCAGGATTTAAATTAGAAAGGGATTCTTTTGTTAATTTTCCATCTACAAGAACCAAATCCTCATTTGATACCTTTTTATCTTTTTCTTGAGTTGTTTCAGCCGAATTCATAGTAACATCATAACGCTTTCCTTTAGCCAAATAGCCTGAATTATTTGAGGAAGCTGAATTAGACATACTATTATTGTAACTTGGAATCAAACTCGTTTTTGCCATTTCTGAAACTTCTTCCATAGCAATTGGAGTAGGAATCATAACTTCTTTTTTCGATTTGTAATTGATCGTATCGTTAATTACAATGTTGTTTTGAATTACAATTTGTTGTTGTAAAATTTGCTCTGCTTCTTTTTTAATTTCTGGAGTTGTATTAACATAACCATTAGCCGATTCAGGTGTTGGAATCGTATTTTTTGAAGAGTCAACTGTAGTAATAGTGTTTTCAGGAATATCTACATTTTCTTTTTCTTGCAGTAAGAAAAAAGTTAGCGTTCCTACTAAAACTATCGAAGCTGCTACAGCTAATTTTTTCCACAAATGTTTCTCTTTTTGAAGTGTTTGGGTTTCCATTTTGTCTTCCACGCGTGCCCAAATCTTTTCCATGCCTGGAAAGTCTTTTTGCTCGGCATTTTCGGCAGCTTGTTGTATTTTTTTATATAATTTTTCTTCTGTTCCCATAACTATTTTGCTTTTTGATAATAAAAAGTTCTTACCAATTCTTTTAATTTACTTTTCGCTGCATTTAATTGCGATTTCGATGTTCCTTCACTTATGCCAAGTTGTTCTGCAATTTCTTTGTGCGAATAACCTTCAATCACGAACAAATTGAAAATAGTTTGGCATCCATCGGGAATATAATTTAATAAATTGAGCAAATCTTCTTCTTCTAAATCGGTGACTTCATCGGCTAAGGGTTGTGAATTGTAGCTCACATCTTCCAAGTACAAATTAAAATTGATGTTCTTTTTTATTTGTAAAAGGCAATTGTTCACCGTTATTTTTCGCGCCCAAGCTTCAAAAGCCAAATCCTCTTTTAGTTGATCTATTTTTGTAAATAGGGTAAAAAAAGCATCGGCCAATACTTCTTCTATTTCTTCCTCCTTTTTTAAATACCGTTTACACAAACGATAGAGTTTGGGTGCCATAATTTCATACACCATGCGTTGCGCTTCGCGGTGTTGTTTTCGGCAGCCTTGTATGTATTTTACATCCATTGGTAAACTTGCTTTTTTATATAGAGTAGAAAAGTTGGCAAAAGGTTGGGACGACTTTAAATTATTTTCAAAAAAAAAAATCGCAAGCGATTAAACTTGCGATTATAAAAGTATAAAATAATACAGTGTTATACGGCGAAAAACGCTTCTAATTCTTTCAATGTTTCTTCCGAAGTATTGATGTCTTTAACCACTTCACCTTTATTTAAAGCTACAATTCGATTACAAACTTCTACAGTATGTAATAAATCGTGACTTGAGATTAAAACGGTAACATCTGGATTTTCGGCTAATTCTTTTACGATTTTCTTTAATCTATTAACCGTTGTTGGATCTAAATTTGCAAATGGCTCATCCAAAATAACTACTTCAGGATTTCCAATTAAAGTAGCAATAATACCCACTTTCTTCATGTTTCCTTTCGATAAATCGCGAAGATATTTTTTGGTATTTAGAATTTCGTTATTAAAAAATTCTTCATATTTTTTTAATAAAGCATTAACATCAGCTTTATTTTGACCGCGTAATTCACCAATAAAATAAAAATATTCTTCAGCAGTTAAATAACCAATTAAGAAACTTTCATCTAAAAAAGCACCAGTAAAATTTTTCCAATTTTCACTTGTATTTACTACTACATTATGATTGATAATTCCACCAGTAGTTGGTTCGATTAAATCTAATAATAAACTAAAAAAAGTTGTTTTTCCAGCACCATTATTTCCTACTAGACCAAAACTTTGTCCCTTAGGAATTTCTAATTCTTGAATATTTAAAACTGTGGTAGCGTTATATTTTTTTGTAAGATTGTTTACTTGTATCATGATAATTTATTGGATTTAAATTAATTTTTTTGTTTGTATGCTACAATAGCATTGTATTTTTCTTTCTGAAAAATGTTTTCAATAATCAAGAAGATTCTCGATTTGAAAAGCAATCCAAGTATTCCGAAGCAAGCAATTAAACTAATTCCGATGTAAAAATTGTCTGCTAAAAGTCCAACACCAAATAATAAAATTGGAATAATCATTTGAGGCAAAGAGAATAACAAGGTTTTGAAATTAAAAGCTTTTTTATCTCCAAAAGCTCCTTTTGCAGACTCTAAATCAATAGCAGTTCTAGTATACGCACCGGTTAATAAAACTAAAAATGAATTAAACCCAATATTATATATTCCAGTTGCTAAAATTGTGATATAAACTTCCCATCCAAAATAAATGTAAAATGAAGCTAAAAACATACTAATTGCTGTTCCAATGACCATTAACCACCATTTAGAATTCAAATATTCTTTGTACGAAATGCTTTGTGTCATCATTAATTGATAATAAGAACTATCCCAACTTGGAACAAACTGTCCAAAATTAATTAGGAATCCACCTGTTACAAAAACTGCTGCAAATGCTTGCATAACACCGCCTTTGTATATGTCTTGAGTGAAGAATATCAATCCATAAAACAAGAAAAAGAAACTCATGTATAAAGTTGTTTTTGCCCGTTTATTTCGCATTAATAGTTTGATGTCGTTTTTTAAGAAAGTTCCTAATGTTCCAAATTGATTCAACCAAGTTAAGTCGTTTGACGAAGCTAAGTTCTTTTTAATATGTAATCTTTCGTCTAATGTTAAATCTTTTTTGAAGAAATTAAATGTGAAATAATAGATGATTATTAAGGCAGAAATTGGAAGTAAAACCATCCAAGCATGCTCATACAAACCTTGAAAGAAAGGTTGTGTATAAATAGTAATATCAAATAAATTATAATATTGAGAAGCTATTAATCCAATAATAATTGCAGCTACAATTCCGAAAATAACATCTTTATTATTGATTAAAATATTCAAGAAATTAATGAATAATATGGTACTTAAAATTCCTAAATGCCAAGTAATTACGCCCAATACATTATATCCATTTATTAGTAAAATAATACTAAATGGAATAAAAAAGAAAGCATGTGTAGTATTGAAATAGTTTAAAACAGTTTTGCCTAAAGAAAAATGTACGATTGTGTTTTTCTTAATAGGTAAAACTAACAACGGTCTAATCGTTAATGTTGGAATTTTTTGAAAAAAATAGCGCATCATCATATCGGCAAAAAGATAATAAATCATAAACTTATTTACCGTTTGTAAAGGTTCTAAGCCTACTTTTTTTAATCCATAAAAGGCACCAATTCCAGCAAAAGCGAACATTGCAGCAAAATATAGAAATAGTAGCGCCATGAAAATCTTAAAAGCCAAATTGGTTTTAAACGATGCAGACCGAACAAAAGATTTCCATTCGAGAGTAAGAAAATGTTTAATCATAATTTTTTTGATTTCTTATTTGTAGTATTTTCTTATCAAATGTTACGAATTTATTTCTGAAAGTTCAATTTGTAAATAGTAGCTTCTGAAGTTTCCGTATCATTGTCTTCGCACAATAGAAATTCTAATTCGGTTTCAGATTCCTTGTAAAGCGTAATGCCTTCAAATTTTTGATGTTCCGATAATAACTGAACGTCAATAATTTCAAATGTTGGTGCATGCATAACGCCTAAAATGGTTCCTAAAACTTCACCATCTTCATAAGTAGATGTTGTATTTTCGGCGCAAGCCAAGAAATAAATTTTATCGTTAACCAAAATCGCATCAGTAAAAGTGGTTTCAATATCATCTAAAGTTGGAAGTGAAATTGGTACAAAACGTATTCCATCTTCTTGGTTATTTGGAATAATAAAAATACCATTTTGACTGTTTTTTGAATTTCCTCTTTGAAACAACAACATCGTTTGATACGCATAAATAGCACCTTCAATGTTTAATTGGTCATCAGTAAACGAACCAACAGTTTTTAGTTTTCCATATAAAGCACTCAAATCTTGCGATTGCAAAGCATCAGTTCCTAAATCTAAAGTAAACATGGTATTACGTTTTTGGGTTGAACCCGAACCTAATATTATTAACTGATTTCCATGTTGCGTGATGCTTTCTAAATCTGGTTTTTCAGCTTTTTCTATGTTTTCTTTAGCTTCTTTTACCAATGGAAATTTCAATAAAAGTTTTTTATCAATGTCATATTGGTACAAAAAATTACTCGAATCCGAAATAATAAATAAAACATTTTGCGTGTACAACAAACCAGATGGCGCTGCAATACCTTTTATAGTGAAGAAATTAGTAAGTTTGAAATTTTCCATATTTTTACCGATAACTTTATGAAGTTTTTAAGTCAGAAATTGCTCATAAAAGTACTATTTTTACATTTATTAAAAAGCAATAGCAATGGAAAACATAAATATTGAAGATTTTAAAGTAAAATCAACTATTAAATTAGCCGATTTTGCGACTAAATTAGACATTGATACCGACAAAGACCAAGAAGAATTGGCTTTAGATAAAATCCAGAAAAAATTATCAAAAAAGCAAGATGCCATGTACGCGCACAATCGTCATGCGTTCTTAATTTGCTTACAAGGAATGGATACGAGCGGAAAAGATAGTTTAATTCGTGAGGTTTTCAAGGAATTTAATCCGCGTGGCGTAGTGGTGCATAGTTTTAAAACGCCCAAT
>NZ_JAKLJH010000134.1 GCF_023151265.1 Flavobacterium sp. | reverse complement strand
CTCTTAATGGTAAAATCGCTTGAAAAGCTCTGTCACGACCTTGTTTTGCAGTTCCACCTGCCGAATCTCCCTCGACAAGGAAAATCTCACATTTCGCTGGATCTTGCTCAGAACAATCTGATAATTTACCTGGTAATCCACCGCCACCCATTACGGTTTTACGTTGCACCATTTCACGTGCTTTTTTGGCAGCGTGACGTGCTTGAGCAGCTAAAATCACTTTTTGAACAATGATTTTTGCATCATTTGGATTTTCTTCCAAATAATTTTCAAGCATTTCTGCAACCGCTTGAGAAACTGGAGAAACTACTTCTCTATTTCCTAATTTAGTTTTGGTTTGACCTTCAAACTGTGGTTCTTGAACTTTTACCGAAATAATAGCTGTTAAACCTTCACGGAAGTCATCTCCAGAAATTTCAAATTTTAATTTATCTAACAATCCAGAAGCATCAGCATATTTTTTCAAAGTACGAGTTAATCCCATACGGAAACCTTGCAAGTGTGTTCCTCCTTCGTGCGTGTTGATATTATTTACATAAGAAAAGATATTTTCTGAATAACTTTCATTGTAAATTAAAGCAACCTCAACAGGAATTTCACCTTTTTCATGCTCCATAGAAATTACATGACCAATGATTGGTATACGATTTCCATCTAAAAACTTAACAAATTCTTTTAACCCTTCTTTAGATTGGAACGTTTCAACTGGAAACTCCCCTTTCTCGTCAGGATTTCTTTTATCTGTTAAAGTAATTCTAATTCCTTTATTCAAGAAAGAAAGCTCACGTAAACGTGCAGCTAATGTATCATAAGAATATTCTAAAGTTTGGGTAAAAATGGTAGCATCTGGTTTAAAAGTAACCATAGTACCTCTTTTTTCTGTAGTTCCAATTTGTTTAACTGGATATAATGCTTTACCTCTTTCGTATTCTTGTTCGTAAATTTTTCCTTCACGAAAAACAGTTGCTTTTAAATGGTCAGAAAGTGCATTAACACACGAAACCCCAACCCCGTGAAGACCTCCAGATACTTTATATGAATCTTTATCAAATTTACCTCCAGCACCAATTTTAGTCATTACAACCTCAAGTGCAGAAACGCCTTCTTTTTTATGTAAATCAACTGGAATACCACGACCGTTATCTTCAACCGTAATCGAATTATCTTCATTAATTGCTACATAAATAGTATCACAATGTCCTGCTAATGCCTCATCGATTGAGTTATCTACAACTTCATAAACCAAATGGTGTAATCCACGAACTCCAGTATCTCCAATATACATGGAAGGACGCATTCTTACGTGCTCCATTCCTTCTAATGCCTGAATACTATCGGCTGAATAACTACCTTTTTTATTTTCTTCACTCATAATATTTGTGCTAAATAAAGTATTTTTATATCAACAAATATAAGTAATTAGATAAATAGAAGAAATAAAAACGAACTTAACTCAATAGTAAGTTATCAACAATTGTTAATTTTTGATAAAAGTGTCTTAAATCGAATAAAAACCGCTTTATTTTTAATTTTTGATGATTTTTTGATTGAGGCAAAATCGAATAAAAACAAAAAACCTCCTTAAAACTTATTTAAAGAGGTTTTCAAAAACAACAAACCTAAACTATAAACTATATTTTCTCCATTTCTACTGAAATCGACACATCTGCCTTTACGTGAGCAGCATTTGCTCTTCCACTTGGATCTTGGTTTTCCTGCCATTTTGGAATCCATTTGCGAACTGTTTGTGCAGCACTTTCTTGTGGGAAATGCTTGTGAAATATCCTTCTGTAATAAAACGCTTCTTTTGTAACTGGCGTGTTATAAGGAAAGAACAGTTTTGCTTTTTCAAATTCTTCATCTGTCACTTGACTTGAGCAATACTCGATTAAAGTATCAATCCAGTTGTAACCAACGCCATCAGAAAACTGCTCTTTCTGTCTCCATAAAATCGCTTCGGGTAAAAAGGGTCTTTCGGGTGTATCGAATGCTTTTCGTAAAATGTATTTTTCAATTCCGTCATAGGTTTTTGGCATTTTTTCTTCAGGTTGAATTTTAATCGTTAAATCCAAAAATGCTTTATCCAAAAACGGTACTCTTGCTTCTAATCCATGAGCCATAGTTGATTTATCGGCACGAAGTAAATCGGCTGTAAATAACTTTTGAACACGTTCGATAGTTTCTTTTTGGAAATCTAAAACTGATGGTGCATTTCGGAAATACAAATAACCTCCGAAGATTTCATCCGCTCCTTCGCCAGATAATACCATTTTGATTCCTTTTTCGGTAATGGCTTTTGATAAGAAATACATAGGCGTACTCGCACGAATTGACGTTACATCATAGGTTTCCAAATGCCAAATCAATTTATCTAAAATCTCGATTCCTTGTTCGACTGTGAAATGAATTTCGTGATGCGTTGTTCCTATGAAATCCGCTACTTTTTTTGCCGCTACTAAATCTGGAGCCGAAGCATCTAATCCGATTGAAAACGAGTGCAATTCTTGTCCGCTTTCTTCTAACAATCTGGAAGTAATTGAAGCTATTAAAGACGAATCCAATCCACCAGAAAGTAGCACTCCAAAAGGTACATCACACATCAAACGTTTTTCCACAGCTTGTGTTAAACTTGATTGTAAAGCTTGTAAATCTAGCTTTTCAACTGCTTTTTCGTGTGCCTCCCATTCTGGTTTATAATATTTAACAAAACCTGTTTTTTCAGTATAATAATGTCCAGGAGGAAATGTTGAAAATGACTTACATTGATCTGTAATCGCTTTCATTTCGGATGCAAAATATAAGCGGCCTCTTTCGTCCATTCCATAATACAAAGGCTTTACTCCAAGTGGGTCGCGAGCTACGATATAATCATCGCCATCGATAACGACTAGAGCAAAAATCCCATCTAACATGTCGCAGAAATCGTAACCAAATTCTTCATACAAATGCACTATAACTTCTGAATCTGACGTGGTTCTAAACGTATGATGTTTTAAAGTAGTTTCTCTTAATTTTTTGTGATTGTATATTTCGCCATTATGCACCATCCAAGCGGAATTTGTTCCTTGAATAGGTTGTTTCCCTGTGTGTAAATCGACAATTGATAAACGCTCGTGCGCTAAAATATGACCTTTCTCCGTAACATGAATATCACTTTCATCTGGACCACGATGACTCATTCTTTTAGACAATTGTTGCACTAATGCTACTTCTTTTCCTTTTCCTATAATAGCTAATATTCCGCACATAACTTTTTGGTTTAATCGTTGAAATGTTTAATTATTTAATTGATATAACTTATCCACTTAATTTGATGAAGCAAAATTGAATATATAAGTTTAAATAATAAACCATAAAATAAATTTTAGTTATAATTTAAAACTAAAAAACAATTTTTTAATTAAATCACAAACTTTAAAAGTGGTTTTGAGTTTGTTTTAGTTACAAATCATAAAAAAACCACTCGAGTGAGTGGCTTTTATTTTATTCAATAGCTTTTATTTGGAATCGATTGGCGTTTATTACAACGGCATCTCCGACACTTTTTCCAAGTAATTGATTTCCTAATGGTGATTGTGGTGAAACGGCAATAATCGTTCTATTTTCGAATTGGATTTTAGGCAAAGCTGCACTGATATAAAATAACATGTCATTGGTTTGAACTAAACTTCCAAGCGCTACTTTGGTGTGAATTGCATCAGCATCAATCTTATCTACAACATTTTTTTGTTCGATGATTTCTGCTAATTTTTGATTGAGCTTTTCTTGCTCTAAATGCATCATCGATAAAGCGGTTTCGTGCTTATCGCCAGCCGAACCTTTCGCATCATTTTGTGCATCTTGAGCCAAATCGGAAATCATAAAACGCAATTCGTTTATTTTCTCCGATAACAGGATTTGATAATGGGACTTTATTTTTTGTTTGAATGTCATGGTGAATGCTTAAACACAAAGAAGGCACTAAGGACGCAAGGATTATTTTTTCTCTGTTATTCTTTCTAACTTGATTAACTTACTTTCATTATTAATAAAAGTGATTGTATCTTGAATATACTCACTTTTAGAAACAATAACAGTTAACTCCTTATCTCCAATTGGAAAACCTTTGATTTGATGGATTTCAAAATATCCTTGTTCATCAGTAAATCCTAGAGTATCGCTTTTTCTAAAATCTTTTATCAGAACATCAGAAATTGGTTTATGTGTTTCGGAATCAACAATTATTCCTTCAATAGACTGATAACCATCACAAGAAATAAAAAGAAAAAATAAAGCTGATAGAATAAAAATTTTAAAATACATTTTCACTATTTAATTTTAGAAGATAATTTAACCACAAACAAGTCACTAAGGACACAAAAAAATCTTTGCGAACTTTGCGAAAACCTTTGTGTCTTTGCGTTTAAAAATTAGAAATCAAACTTATAATTCGCTCCTAACAACACCTGAATACCTTGCACTGGGAAATTTGCCCAACGATTGTATTGTTGATTCGCTAAGTTGTTTCCTTTTAAGAAAGCAGTTAATCTTGCGTTGTATTTATAGCCTACGTGCGCATTCAAATCAAAATAACTATCTAATGTTACCACTTGCTGTGAAAAAGTCGCTGGAAAAACTAGTATATCATCTTGAACAGAAATTAAATCTTTCCTTTCGCCCACAAAAAATACATTTGCACCTGCATACCATTTTTCGTTGATATCAAAATCTACGGTTGAACCAATTTTCAATTGTGGTAAATTCCAAGCTTCCGCTTGTATATCAGTTGAATAATTATTGTAGGTTCCGTTGATTCCGAAAGTTACGTTTTTAGAGAAATCGGCTTTCAATTCTCCGAAAATACTTAACGTGTTTAAATCGTCATACACTACTCCAAATGAATTTCCGTAAGCATAACCATTCGTATTCGTTCCTGTTCCATCAAAACCATTACTTACAAATAACGCTCGGTCACCTTGATTTTTATTAGAAGCTCTAACATTGAAAGCAACCGAATTCGCTAATTTTCCTTTCATACCAACATACAAATCGTATTTATTATCGGTTGGTGCAATGAACATTGTTGGAGAAACAAACGGATTTTGATCTACGAAATCTGCATACGAATTTTGCTCTAAATCACCTTCTGCTCCAGCATAGGCCACTAAAATATCACCTACTAACTTGTATGACGCTTTAATATTTGGATAAACAAAGATTTTACCATCGCTTTCTCCGTTGATTTTTGCAGTTGCATAATATACTCCAGCTCCGATTTGAACTGATAAATCATCTTGTTGATATAAAATACTTGGTCTTGTTCCTGCGATGATTGTGCTGTATTTTAATTCCGAATCAACATCATACATTCTGTCAAAACTTCCACCTACATAATCCACAACGAAATCTGCTTTTACTTTTTGACTCATCACATCAAAATCGAAATTAGGTTTGATGAAAAAACGATTTTCTCCCGAATCCAATCCATCTGAAAAACGTTTGAATTGCATGCTAGCATCTTTGAAGAAACTATCTTTGAAACTCATTTTTCCGCCAAGTGCAATCGTATTGTAAGTTTGCTTAGAATCGATTCCTGCAATTGTAGCATCATCGAAGAAAATAGTTTCTGTTGGTAAACCATACCAATTGTAAATTTGGTTTTTCACACCTAAATCAACGTTCCAACTCATATCGCGCTCACGAACTCCGTACGTTACATCTAAACTAGTGTTATAGAATTTATCATCTAAAACCAAGTCTTTAATTCCGCCTTGAGACGATAAATGACGTAACATTCCACCTACATAATTGCTTCTACTTAAATTTTGTGTAATGAACAATTCTGCGTTGATGGTTGGGTAATTTCCAAAACCTAAAGTAGCGTAATTGTTGTATAATTTTTCTTTTTCGGTTTTATCCACTCCAGCTGCTTTTCCTTTTGCTGGTGTAAATGTTGATGCTACTGGAAACGAAAAAATATTGTATTGAATTGGTTCCTTTTTTTGCTCTTCTTCATCTTCTAAAACAGGTGTTTCTTTCACTTTGAAAGCATCTGAAATAGTTGGTGTATATGGTTTTACAATGTTTACCACTTCCGAACCAATGTTTTCATCTTTTACTTGGGCAAAAGAAAATTGAATTCCGAATACAACTAAAACTAAGGCGATTATATTTAATTTCTTCATGTTCTATATTTTTAAATGAGATTTTGAAACAATCCCGAAACTTCGGGACAGTATGACAATTATCTTATTTTTATTAATTTGTGATTGATGAATTACGTTTTGCTTCTTCTCCTTTGATGAAATCCAATTCTTTTTGCGCTTCTTCGATTACATCTGTATATTCTTTGAAGTTTTCAATTACACTTTCTAAAATGTATGTCGCTTGAAAACTATCTTTTAATCCGTAGAAGTTTTTTGCCATAATTACTAAACTCTTCGCTCCGTAATATTTGTATCCAGAGTAATCTTGAGCAATTTTTTGCACCACAACATTCGAAGGTTCAAACTTACCTTCTTTGTTTTTGAAATACGCATCGTAATAC
The DNA here is from genome assembly GCF_023151265.1 of Flavobacterium sp. Classification (GTDB taxonomy): domain Bacteria; phylum Bacteroidota; class Bacteroidia; order Flavobacteriales; family Flavobacteriaceae; genus Flavobacterium. The sequence continues at coordinate 435 of NZ_JAKLJH010000134.1, read as the reverse complement.
AAAGCTTCGGCTGCTAATTCCCCTTTTGCAATTTTTTGAAGTTTAGCATACGCTTCTTTCGCTTTAGCTTCATCATTTGTTTTGATAGCCGAACGCGCTACGATAATTTGAGCATCACTCTTAATTCTATCGTCGATTTTGTCGTTTTTCAACACTTTATCGGCATAAATAACGGCATTAGTAAAATCTTGTTTTTCGTAATACGATTTCATTAAATTAGATTGCGCATACGTTATATTTTGTGGAAAATCAGCTTCGGTTTCTAAACGTTTTAAAACTGGAATTGCGCTATCATAATTCTTAGCTTTCAAATGTACTTGACACAAACGAGCCAAAGCTTGTTCTGTGAATTCATTTCTTGGTTTAGAAACTACAAACTCATAATGTTTTACTGAATTTGCTTCCAAATTATCAGCAAAATACAATTGCGCTAAG
>NZ_JAKLJH010000133.1 GCF_023151265.1 Flavobacterium sp. | reverse complement strand
GGATTTGTGAGAATTCATAATGCGTTCGGACTTAGAAAAGGTATCAGCCCCTTATCTAAAAAGATGACTTTGATTGAATGGTTTGGAGACCAATTCAGCCAAAATGAACTAATGGAATTACGCTTTTTAATTCCCAACTTTTTTTAATCATGGACAGTTCAAAATTAGTGCCTATCTCGATTAGTGTAGCGGGATTGGGAATATTGCTTTTTGCCATAGCTCAAGCAAATAAAGATAAAAACGGAAATGCTTATTTGAATCAAGGAACTGTAGAAAATAGCTTCAATGCAAAAGAAATAGCTACCGTGCTTTACGATGCTATGAAAGAAGCCAACTTCACAAATACCAATAAACGAAAAACCATTTTTACAACGCTCACAGGAGTAAGTCAAGCACAGTTTTCATGGGTAATTAAAGCCTTTGGAAGCAGGTATTACAACACTCTAACAGGTAACACCTATTTCGCATTATGGCAAACACCAGTAAAGCATCCTTTGAAAGTTTGGCTCAAAGAGGAATTAAGTGACAGTGATTATAAATTATTGAAATCAAATTATCCAAAATACTTATAAAAATGACCACAGAAGATAAAATATGGATTGGTAGCGGAATCGCACTTGCTATTGGTGGTGGCATTTATTATTTCGTTCAAAAAAACAAGAATGACAATGAAATCAGTCAAGAAGTTGAAGCGGATTTAAGCAATGAAACTTTACCAGTGGCGACTCCGAAACCTATACGAACACCAACATTGGCAACGGCTCCAATTGTCCCTGTTAAAACGGTTTCAGAGCCACCTGTTAGAAGTGCTGATACCTTTAAATACAGCATAGGTCAGGAAGTGATGGCATCAGGCTTCAACGGAACAAAGACTTACGATGCAAGAAAAATGGCAGATGGTAATTACACCAGTGAAGGAATTCGAAAAGCCACTTTCAAAAAAGGAGATAAAATCGGTAAAATCATTTGGGTTGGCAAAAGACCTGATGGAACATATCGTTATGTAGCTCAAAGAGATGGTACTTTTTTAAATGACATCTACTGGATTGCTGACCACAGCGTAATAAAACCAGTTGGAAAGATTTTACCAACTATCCAAGCGGTAACTGAGACATCAGGAATTGATAAAACCATGCTTCTTAAAAAAGGTAGCAAAGGCATGGAAGTAAGAACACTTCAAACTTTATTAAAAGTTAAGGTAGACGGTGATTTTGGGAGAAATACTGAGAATGCTCTTTTCACTCAAAAAGGAATAAAACAAATCAGACTTAAAGACTGGAGATAATGAATACAAGTACAGGAGTATGGATTGGTTTAGGCGTATTGGGCGCAATCATTATTGCTTCAATGAGTGATGAATCTAAACCTAAAATAGAATCCAAATCAAACGAAAAACCCAATGTTGAACCCAAAAAAGTACAATTGTAATGGAATTTTTATTATCGAATAGTACGCCTTTTTTGAAGGCTTTTAAGAAGTATGCCATCAATACTCCTAAGCGAGTTGCTCATTTTTTAGCGCAACTTCACGAAGAGACAGGCGGATTTATAAAGCTATCAGAGAATTTGAATTACACGCCCGCTGGACTAATTGAAACTTTTGGGACGAATCAGATTTCGGTAGCTCAAGCTAACCTTTACGGAAGAACAGCTAAACGTAAAGCCAATCAGGAAGCCATCGCCAATATTGTGTATGGCGGAAAATGGGGAAAAGTTAATTTAGGCAATACTCAAGTTGGTGACGGTTGGCGATTTAGAGGACGTGGGCTAATTCAATTAACAGGTAGGGCAAACTATCAAGCCTATAAAGATTATTCTGGAGTGGATGTAGTTGCAAACCCCGATTTGGCTTCACGTCCAGACATTGCAATTGATATTGCAGGTTGGTTTTGGAGTGTGAGGTTCAAACTTAATCCTATTGCAGATACAAACAATATCACATCAATTACTAAGAAGATCAACGGTGGTCTTACCAATTTTTCTGAGCGTGTCAAACAGCTAAATTATTATACGGGCATTGACACACTTGGGATATTAAAAAAAAAAGCGAGTCCGAGAACGGTCAAATCGAAGAGTAAATCTATTTATAGCTTCTACAACCCTTTTACTAGGGTGCTCGATTTTGGTTCTAAAACTAAATAAAGGATAAAATATGTTACCAATAGAAACCATTCTAAACTATTTCTTGGGTTCAACGACCCTGATTTCAATTTACATCGCTTGGAGGTCAAGGAATTCTGAACTGAAAAAAAATGAAGCTTCAGCGCTGGAAGCCATCGATTCAATTTACACCAAAATGTCAATTATAACGGATAAGAAGTTTGAAGAAATGCAGCGGATTATTGATGAAAACACTATTGAAATTAAAAACCTTAAAGAACAATTACAGGAATATCAAAAGCGATGTGCTGGATGTTTGAATAACAAGGGAAATGAAAAGAAAAACCTTTGACAAAATTATTGCAATTCTCAGTATCTATTATGAAATCGATTTGATTCAGGTAATAGAGGTTTCTGAGCTACTACTTCTTGTTATTAGAGTCTATTTAAAAAAATCAAAACCATGAAAAAGTTAATCCAATATTTCACGCTGTTTATTATCTCCAGTTTTCTTTTTATGAGTTGTTCTTCAGCTAAAAAAATGAAACAGGAAAATATTCTGCTTAAAAGCGAAATTCAGAAAAGAGACAGTATCAAAAACACCATCATTAATAAAGCAGTCGATGATAAATTGATTACTCCGATTGTACAGAGCCAAACAGGAAATGTTGTTTTTGATAGTTTGGTTAATGCTAAGGTAGATGAAATCTTATCAAAGCTGAATACTGCTAAAAATTCAGGAGATAACGGATATAAACTTATTTACGACAAGCTTAAAAAACAGTTGGAATTTTATGTTCGTATTGCCCAAACCCAAAACGAAAATACATCGGTTAAAAATCAAAAAATAAAGACAATATTCCAGGTTAAAAAGATTCCTGTTGTGGTTGAAAAACCCTTATCAAAATTAGAAAAATTTTTAATTGGATTAGGGATTTTAGCAATACTCTACATCGGGTTTAAGATTGTCTTTTACATCAGAAAAGAATCAAGTGTATGGGGATAAGAGCAAAACATATCGTAATCACAGGAGCTCTATTAGGCATAGGAGTATTATGGTACACAAGTAAACTCAATAAGTGGAAAGAAACAATGAAAAAATTAAAAGCATTACCAACTGGAATTAGAAACTTCGATATTAATTTCAAACGAGTGCGCTTTAATTTGGATGTTACAATCTACAATCCTACAGGCGAGAACTTTAGTCCTGATGGAGTTATTGCAACTGTTAAAAGAATTATTCTCAAAGATAAAACAGCCAAGCGAATTGCTACAATCACAGTCAATAAATCCTTTTTATCAATTCCTGCTAAAGGGAAACATGTTCTGAAGGATCTAATTGTAGAAATTCCAATATTGGAGAATATCTCCAATTGGCAAAGTCTCTCACACATAAGAAGCGTAAATGATATTCAGACAGAAACGATTTTGGGAGTTTTAGGTAAAGAGTATTCAATAATAAAGTAAGCATGGATTTAATATTATCATTCAATAATCTTAACGGCAAAACTGTAAAACGTTCCGTTTTGAAATCTCTTTTAAAAAGAGCTAAGAAACAAAAGCATTCGATTATTGCAAGTCGGATTAGTAAAGTTTTACAGCAAAATAATGATGCGCTTTTCACGATTGAAATAACGCAACTAATAGAACCTGCTGGACTTAGTGGAGCTGAACAAAGAATCATTCTTCCAACTTTGGAATATATATCTGAAGAAGATTCAGAAGGTGGATTAACTGGTGTTTCTCCAGATGATATTTACAGTTACATCACAGATTTAATCATCAACACCATTGAGAAAGTCGGGCATTTACCTTGGCAAAAAGATTGGGTTGGTTCAGGTTTTGATGGAGCAGCTAAAAATTATGTTAGCAAGAAGGAATATAGTGGAGCAAACTTCCTTTTGAATTTCGATATAAAGTTTGACAAAGAAGGTAAAGGTTATTTAGTACCGATTAAGTTTATACAGCCTTACTATCTAACTTTTAATCAGATTAAGGAAACTGGTGCAAGTTTAAAGAAAGACAGCAAAGCAAGGCGTGTGATTTATTACACAATGATTTTCAGTTTTGATAACGGTGTTTTGCAATTCAAAACTACGGACAGAGAAAAGTTTACAGAATTTGTAAAAGCTAATGGATTGACTAAAGAAGATTTAAGAGAGCATCTTACCAAGATTCCCGTAATTAAATATTATAATGTCTTCAGAGCAGATGATTGTACAGGATTGAAATTTCCTGAAGCAACAGGCAATAAAAATGTGAATCCAATTGAGCAGGCTCAAAGTCTTATTGATGGTTATAATGACCCGCCTACTTACACTTTTGTTGGAGATAGAGCTTATTATCAGCCTTCGACCGATAAACTCAATATGCCAAATATCAAGGCTTTCAAAAAGGAAGCTTCGTATTACTGTACTTTTTTCCACGAGTTGACCCACTCTACTGGAGCAAAAAAAAGATTGAACAGGGATATGACCGGAACTTTTGGTAGTAAACCTTATGCTTTTGAGGAACTAATTGCAGAACTCGGAGCGGTTTTTATGTGTTCCGAATCTGGAATATTATTTCAGACCAAAGAAAACTCGGCTAAGTATCTTAAAAATTGGAATACAGTTTTGGTGAGCGAATTAGAAAATGACAATCGCTTTTTCTTGAAAGCTTCAGCCCAATCTCAAAAAGCAGTCAATTACATATTAGGTAGAAATACAGAAAGTGAAGAAACAGAAACTGTGAAAGAAGAGGTTAAAAAAGTAGCATCGAAAAGACTAGGAAAGAAAAAAGTAAAGCCGAAAGTTACCAAAGCTAAAAGAATCGGACTTTCAGCCTCAGTTGTGGTTAGTAAAAATACTGAATCAAACAGAAAAAGAACTGTGCAAGCTGTTGTAAAAAGAAGAGAAAAGACAGTTGTTTCTAATCAGGATAAAAGCCTTAATGAACTTGAAAAACTTGGTTTTATTTCTGCTAATTCAGCTCCGCAGGAAGCTAAAGATATATTTGTTCTAGGTGGCGAAATTGGTAAGTTTTTACAAAAACAACAACCTCACAAAGCTCTAATCCTGATAAAGGGCAACAAGCACAGTTCAAAATCACAGTTGGCAATGCAGATTGCTAATGCCTTTGGAGAACAACAAACACCAGTAGCTTATATCGACTATGAGCAAGGCGGAATTGAGAGCAAAGACACGGTAGATAGTATTAACAGAAATACAACTGAATCAGGAAGAAAATACATAGCCATAAAAGGTTATTTAGAAAATCCTTTTGAGGAATTGCAAGGGTTCTGCAAGGTGGTCAAAGTCATTATAGCGGATTCGGTTACAGATTTGAAAATAACAGCCGACCAGCTCAATTACTTGAGAACAAAATATCCGAAAATCATTTGGTGCTTTATTTCTCAAGTAAAAGAAAATGGAGCAATGTATGGCGGTAATAAAATGGCTCACAATCCAACATCTGTAATTCATTGTTCCTCGCATCAAGATCCTAAACAGCGATTTGCTACACTGGAGAAAAACAGAGGAAATGACCTCACTTTAAAATATTCAATGTTTTATAAAAAAGTAGTCAACGAACCCAAAAAGAAGAAATTATCATTTAAAGTCAAATAACTAAAATCAGAAATCATGGTAGCAAAAAAAGTAAAATCAAAAGGCAAAAAAAGAATCTCAGCTAAAAAACTTTGTAGTGGTGTAATTCAACGAGAAGGAGTTAAAAAAGACGGAACTCTGAAAAAGGGATTTCGCTATGTTAAAGGAGGAAAAGTTGTTAAAGCAAAAGCAAAGAAGTAGTTTTTGATTTGGGTTGATTGGGAAAGCCGTGTTGCAGTAATGGGACACGGCTTTTTATTTAGTGATGTTTCATAGTAAAATAGTCAGGTTTGTTCTGATAATTTAGCTATAAAAGATAAATTTGAATAAAAATTAACAAAATTCATGTATTGTCATGGTTAAATGTTACAAAATGACATCAAAAATGACAATTTGACATAAAAATATATAAAAATGTATAAAAATGTGAATTTTAAAATAATGGCATGATTTTGTATGAGTTATATCTTAAAGTTCACAATAAGAGTCACTTTTAGAGGTATCTATTAGTTTTATTGTGTTTGGAATTTCAGGTATTAGTTTTATTGTTGGCAAACTTATATGACAGGATTACCGTTTTAGAGTTTAAAAAACAAACTATCCACAACCATATCTTAAAAATAACCTGAATTCAGAGTATTTTCCCCTGACACGATAAAGAGAAAGGGTATGTCAAATTTTAAAACAAAATGTATGAAGAAAAAAGTACACAAAAACGAATTGCTGGGTGCGATTAACAAAAATCACAGTTGTGATTTACTAGATTCACTTATTTTTCAAACCTCAAATCAGAAAGGAGTAATGAAGAATGGCTAATCAAACAAATACTATCAAATATTACCCTGTTTGTAATGGAGACCAATCCCTTATTTCTTTAGCTGACAAGACAACAATCCTTGTTGATTGCAATATTCGTGAGTCTGCAAAAGGAGACGATGATGAAAAATTATATGATGTTCATGAAGACCTTTTAAAATCTATTCAAAAAGATTCGAGTGGTATTCCTTTTGTTGATGTCTTTATTTTGACTCATGGTGACCAAGACCATTGTCGCGGTTTTGCCAAAAACTTTTATCAAGGAGACCCTAGTAAATATAGTGACACTGACAAAAAGAACAATTTAATTAGAGTAGATACAATGTGGTTTTCGCCAATGATTGCGGAAGAATTCACTAATGATGATGAAGATGCATATCAACAGGAAGCAGAGCGAAGATTAGAATTGCATCGAAAAAATGATTCTAAAAAAGATAATGCGGGCAACCGGATTAGAATTATTGGATATGATGGAAGTAAAGACTATAAGGATTT
>NZ_JAKLJH010000132.1 GCF_023151265.1 Flavobacterium sp. | reverse complement strand
CCGTGTATGTGTGGAAGAAATACACTTCGTGTTGGTCCAGTTGTGGGAAGAAAACAGCAAATGATAAAATATAAAGGAACCACTTTGTATCCACCAGCAATGAATGATGTATTGAATGATTTTGGAGCTATTGATAATTACTTAATTCAAATTTACACCAATGATTTAGGTACGGATGAAATTGTAATTAAAATAGCAGTTAATTTGCCTTCAGAAGAATTTTTGACAGAAGTTAAAGATCATTTTAGAGCTAAACTACGTGTTACACCAAAAATTGAATTTGTTTCCAAAGAGATTTTAAATCCAATTGTTTTTAATCCGATGAACAGAAAACCAACGCGTTTCGTAGATTTAAGAAAGTAATTTTATTATTCAATTACATAGGCTAAAACATAGTTTTCTATGGTTTCAAGATGGATTGTATAAGTAGTTTTTTTGTTATTAATCTCAACATTCGCAATACATGAATTTTCATTTAATTGAAAAGGTTGTATCATAATATTATCTTTAAAACTAATATCATTTTCCGGAATTAACTTAAATAAAGCTTCTTTTATTGCCCAACCAAAAGTGGTTAATGTAATTGCGTTTTCCTTATTTTCATTAGTATTTAGAATAAAATCTTCATCAAAAAGAAGTGAAATGTTTTTTAGGATTTTTTCGTTTTTCATTTCAATGTCAATCCCAACGTTTTTATCACTAATAATTATACAAGCAAATTTATGAGAGTGTGAAATCGATATATTTTTACTGTTCTTTAGAAGTGGTTTTCCAAAAGAATCATAATATAAATCAGAATCCGTATAGTTGACTTCATTTAATAGCTTTCTAACGGCTAAAAAACCTTTTATATGACTTTCAGATTTCATTTTAGCCAAGCGATTGGTAGAAATTTCGGTAAGAAGAAGATGTTGTTTTAAATCGGAAATTTCTTCATTTATTTTCCATAAATAAACAGAAGTATTGTTTGGAAGTGAAATTTCTTTAAAAAATGGCATTAAACGTATTATTTAATGATTAAAGTGACCAAGGAGGGATTTGAACCCTCACGCCCTTACGAGCACCACCCCCTCAAGATGGCGAGTCTACCGTTTCTCCACTTGGCCTTAAAACAACAAAGACGTTGCAATGCAACGTCTTTAAAACTTTTTGTGACCTGGCTGGGATTCGAACCCAGGACCCCATCATTAAAAGTGATGTGCTCTACCAGCTGAGCTACCAAGTCGGTGCGTTCAAGAAATAAGTTTTATGTAGTGACCTGGCTGGGATTCGAACCCAGGACCCCATCATTAAAAGTGATGTGCTCTACCAGCTGAGCTACCAAGTCATTTTATTTCCTTGAATGCGGGTGCAAATATATAAACATTTATTTATTTTGCAATGGGAATTTCTTATAAATTTGTCTTTTTTTACAATTAATTTCTTAACCCTTTAATTTATAAGGGATTATTTATTTATGAAAATAATATTATTAGGGTACATGGGTTGCGGTAAGTCGGTAATAGGTGCTTTTTTAGCGGAAAAGCTTCAAATTCCTTTCTACGATTTAGATCGAGAAATTGAAAAAGAAACTCAAAAATCGATTGCTGAATTGTTTCAAACAAAAGGTGAAATTTATTTTCGTAAAAAAGAAAATGAAGTTCTGAAAACCTTTTTAGCTAAAGATAATGGCTTTGTTTTAAGTTTAGGAGGAGGAACGCCTTGTTATTACAACAATCATGAATTATTACTTCAAGAGGATGTGTTTTCTGTATATTTAAAAGCATCAGTTGATACATTGGTAAGTCGATTGATAAACGAGAAAGCCCAACGTCCTTTGCTTCACAATCAAGATGAGGTTAGTTTGAAAGATTTTATCAATAAACATTTATTCGACCGAAACTTTTATTATCATCAAGCTACGAAAATAGTTACTGTTGATGACAAGTCGGTCGAACAAATTGCAGATGAAATTAAGGCTTTATTAGCTTAAATAAGCATAAGAGTTATTCTCTTCAAAAACAACTTGAATGTGTTCTTGTAAGGAAGTCGACAATGATAATCCTTTGAAATCAGCCTTTACAGGATATTTTTTATGATTTCTGTCTACTAAAACTGCTGTTTTAAATTTGCTTAATGGTACTTCTAAAAAGTGTTTTACACCATAGATTAAGGTAGTTCCAGAACTCAAAACATCGTCAATTAAGATTAAAGCTTTGTTTTGATAATATTCTGAAGATAGAGAAGTGGTTACAACATCTTGTGGTTTTTGTTTATTGATTTTAACTTCACAAAGCGTTACTTTTAAATCGGAAATCAGTGCCAATTCTGCAGCTACTTTTTGGGCAAAAATATAGCCGTTATTCGCAATTCCTGCCAAAATTACTTCTTCTTCATTAACGAAGGTTTCGTAGATTTGGTAAGCAATTCGTTTGGTTTTGTGTTTAATTTCTTCGTTCGTTAAAATAATATTTTCCATGTGTGTTGTTATTTGACTTCAAAGATAAAAAAGAGTTCCTTATTTTGTCGTGGCTTTATTGAATTATGTGCTTTTTCTAACGTTTTTACATTGAATTTATCCGAAAACAAATTCAGATATTCAGATGTTGAACCTCCAAATGGCGGACCTTCAGTAGTTAATGGAAAGTCAAATAATAATCCTGCTAATTTTCCTTTCGGATTTAAAAGCGAAGCCATTTTTTCTACATATTGCTGACGCATTTCAGGTGGCAAGGCACAGAAAAACGTTTGCTCTAGAATTAAATCAAAAGTTGTATCTAAAGTAAAAAAATCGGAATGAATTAAATGAGGAGCAAATTCTGGTTTTCTAATTTTAATATTATTTAAAGGAGTTTCGGCAATATCGATTACATAAACATTTTGAAATCCGTTTTCAACTAAATAGTCAAATTCATACCCATTTCCGGCACCAGGTGTTAATTGATCAATGTATTCTTTTAATGGAGTTGTGATTGTTCCAGCATCCCAACCCGTTTCTCCTTTTTTATAGCGTTCTTCCCAGTAATTCATTTATTCAGTAGTATTTGTTTCTTCAATTTCATCATTATCCCACAAATAATCATCTATATCTCTACGTTCTTTTTTAGTAGGACGACCTGTTCCGTTGGCTCTGTAATGTTCTTTGGAAAGTTTTAGTAATTCTAAATGTTCAAAAGCTTCTTTAGGCGTTTCGTCTTTTCGATACATATCCAATAGTTTAGCTCCTAAACGATTTTGCGGAACGTCTAAAATGGTTATTTTATAGTTAATTTGGTCTTTACGTAATGTAATTTTATCAGACGGAAAAATCTCTCTAGAAGCCTTTACTGCCTGACCATTAACGGTTATATGCCCTTTTTTTACAGCCTCTGTAGCTATGCTTCGAGTCTTGTAATAACGTAAACACCATAAAAGTTTGTCTATTCGCATAATATAATTCAAAAAACCATGTTAATATTTCTACAAAAATAAATGAAAATTGTATCTTGCGCCCATAAAAATTATAATTAATGAAGAGTTTAATTAAAATAGCACTGGTTTTAGGTTTATTCGTTGGAGTTTATTCATGTCAACCAGATGATAGTAGCTCGCTACAACCACTAAGGCCGTATAATGAAGTCTATGAAGAAGATATTAAAAAAATAGAAGACTTCTTAGATACTCATTACCTAACCGTGGATGGAGATTTTAATACCGTTTTTACAAAAATTCCAGATGGAGGATCTCAGACTCCGATTTCTGGTATGCCTGAATTAGAATTTAAAGAAGTAGATTTACACGATATAACTTATAAGGTTTATTATTTAAAATTAAGAGAAGGAACTGGAGAAAGTCCAACCCGAGTTGATTCAACCCTTGTTGGATATAAAGGAAATACTTTTTATAAAACAACAGTAGATGGTGTTGATAATTACTCACAAACTGTTTTTGAAGAAAATATTAATCCAATTTGGTTTAATTTAGATGGAGTAGTTAGAGGTTGGGCTGAAATTGTTCCACAATTCAAGATGGGAACTTACAGTTCTAATACTGATGGTACAATTTCATTTGAAGATTTTGGAGTAGGTGTTATGTTCATTCCTTCAGGATTGGCATATTTTGCCTCAGGGTCTTCCAATATTCCATCATATTCACCTTTAATATTCAATTTTAAATTGTATAATTTAAAAAGAATGGATCATGATCAAGATGGTATTTTATCTATGTACGAATATGGAGATCCTTTAGATAATGACAGATTTTCTAAAGATCCAATTGATACAGATGAAGATGGAAGACCGGATTACTTAGATGTTGACGATGATGGGGATGGATTTTTAACAAAATTTGAAAGATCTTTTACATATTTAGATGGTTCTGAAACTAGGACGGCATATTATCCTTATTTTGGCGCTTTAGTGGATGACCCTTCTACTCCTTATGATGATACTAGAGGAATACCAAGTTGCTCTGGAGATTTTTCATCTTCAAATAGAGTAAGAAGACATTTGGATAAAACATGTAAGCCACCTTACACAAACTAAAAATTCAAGCCGCTAGAAATAGCGGCTTTTTTGTATAAAAAAACTCCGATTTGCATCGGAGTGATTTTTTCTAAACTAACCCTAACTAAATGAGAAACTTTCTCTTATTACAATGCAAATATCCGATGATTTTTTGAATTCTAATGTTAAGGATGTGTTATTCTTATGTTATTGATTGCTAAATTTTTACAAAAATTTTTTTCCTGTAAATAATGAATTACAAAACAATTATTTTTTGTCTTGTAATGCAAAAACTTTCTTCAGTAAGTCAGAACTTCTTGAAGATAAATTAGTTCTGATATCTTTTTCTTCAACAGCAATCATTTTGAAAACACCTTCCATCGCTTTGTTTGTAGTGTAATCTGTTAAATCAGGATTCACTTTTTTAACTAGTGGAATCGAATTGTATTTGGTAATAATTTGACTCCAAACTTTATCTGCTCCAACTTTCGTATATGAATTTTTGATAACGGGATTAAATTTTGCATACAAAGCAGTTGACGTCGTGTTTTGTAAATAAGTCGTAGCAGAACTTTCATTACCCATCAAAATATTTTTAGCATCGTTGAAAGTCATTTGTTTTACTGCATCTACAAAAATAGGTGTAGCTTCTTTAACTGCGTCTTCTGCAGCACGATTGATAACTTTTAAACCTTCATCGGCTAATTTACTCATGCCTATTTGACGTAGCTTTTTATCAACGGTTTGAAGTTCTTCGGGTAATAAAATTTTTACAGCTTCATTCTTAAAAAAGCCATCTGTGGCTGTTAATTTTGAAACTTGTTTGGTAATTCCATTATTCAAAGCTTCTTTTAATCCGCTACCAATTTCTGCCTGACTTAAAACGCCAGTTCCTTGTGGTAATTGATCTAAAACTTGTTGCATTTCGGCACAGCCAAATAAACTAAAGGCAAATAAACTAAGTACTATTTTTTTCATGGTTTTATATTTTGTTTATGTATTTACAAAGATAGTGCCATTTTTCATTCGAATTTATTCTAAAATTTGAATGAAATAAAATTATTAAATTCGTAAATTGCACCCTTTAAAACGAATAAAAATTACACATGGAACTACAAACTCCTTATATTCCTAAAAATAAAGTAAGAATTGTGACCGCAGCGTCACTTTTTGATGGACACGATGCAGCCATTAATATCATGCGTAGAATTATTCAAGCTACTGGTGTTGAGGTTATTCACCTTGGACATGATAGAAGTGTGGAAGAAGTAGTAAATACAGCTATTCAAGAAGATGCAAATGCTATTGCGATGACTTCTTACCAAGGAGGTCATAACGAATATTTCAAATACATGTACGATTTGCTTAAGGAAAAAGGAGCAGGTCACATCAAAATATTTGGTGGAGGTGGAGGTGTAATTTTACCTTCTGAAATCTCAGAATTACACGAATACGGAATTGAAAGAATTTATTCTCCAGATGATGGTCGTGCTTTAGGATTACAAGGTATGATTAACGATTTAGTACAACGTTCCGATTATCCAATTGGGGATAAACTAACGGGAGAATTATCACACATCGAAGAGAAAAATCCAACTGCAATTGCAAGATTGATTTCGGCAGCCGAGAATTTTCCAGAAATTGCAAAATCGGTTTTTGATGAAATTCACCAAAAGAATGAAAAATCAAAAATTCCAGTTTTAGGAATTACAGGAACTGGTGGTGCAGGAAAATCTTCGTTAGTTGATGAATTAGTACGTCGTTTTTTAATTGATTTCCCAGAGAAAACCATCGGATTAATTTCGGTTGATCCATTTCAGGAATTGGACAATCGGATACTGAAATTATGGACCATTCTGATGTTTCTTTATATGTGATGACACCAGAATTTGGAGCTGCAACTCAGTTGGAAAAAATCGATATGTTGGATTTTGCTGATTTAGTGGCATTGAATAAATTCGACAAACGTGGTGCATTAGATGCAATTCGTGATGTAAAAAAACAATACCAACGCAATCATAATCTTTGGGATGTAGATACCGATAAAATGCCAATTTTTGGAACTATCGCATCGCAATTCAACGATCCAGGAATGAATACGCTTTACAAATCTATCATGGATAAGATTGTAGCCAAAACAGGAGCGGATTTAAAATCGACTTTCGAAATTACGCGTGAAATGAGCGAGAAAATCTTTGTAATTCCACCTCACAGAACTCGTTATTTATCTGAAATTGCAGAGAACAATAGAAAATATGACGAAACAGCACTTTCTCAAGTAGAAGTAGCTCAAAAATTATACGGAATTTTCAAAACAGTTGAATCAGTTAATGGAAATGTACCGCAATTAGACAAAGCAGGAATTGTTGAAAGCTCTTTAAAAATTACTGCTGATAACAAAGATTTCGTTTCGTTATTGACTAAAGAATTCGACCGCGTAAAAATGAATTTGGACCCATACAATTGGGAAATTATTTTAACTTGGGACGAAAAAGTAAACAAATACAAAAATCCAGTTTATAGTTTTAAAGTTCGTGATAAAGAAATCAAAATTGCAACGCATACCGAATCGTTGTCACATTCTCAAATTCCAAAAGTTGCATTACCAAAATACCAAGCTTGGGGCGATATCTTAAAATGGAATTTACAAGAAAACGTACCAGGAGAATTCCCATTCGCATCAGGATTATATCCATTCAAACGCGAAGGAGAAGATCCAAGTAGAATGTTTGCCGGAGAAGGTGGACCAGAAAGAACAAACAAACGTTTCCATTATGTTTCAGCAGGATTACCAGCAAAACGTTTATCAACTGCTTTTGACTCGGTAACGTTATACGGAAATGATCCACACGTTCGACCAGATATTTATGGGAAAATTGGAAATGCTGGAGTTTCGATTTGTTGTTTAGACGATGCTAAGAAATTATATTCAGGTTTCGATTTAAGTCATCCGTTAACTTCAGTTTCGATGACTATTAATGGTCCAGCGCCAATGTTGTTAGGATTCTTTATGAATGCTGCCATCGATCAAAACTGTGAAAAATATATCATTGAGAATGGTTTACAAGATGAAGTTGAAGTTAAAATCAATGAGATTTACAAGAAAAAAGGAGTAGAGCGTCCAAGATATCAAGGTGCTTTACCAGAAGGAAACAATGGTTTAGGTTTGATGCTTTTAGGAGTAACAGGTGACCAAGTTTTACCTTTAGAGGTTTATCAAGATATCAAAGTAAAAACGTTAGCACAAGTTCGTGGAACGGTTCAAGCCGATATTTTAAAAGAAGATCAAGCTCAAAATACTTGTATTTTCTCTACGGAATTTGCTTTACGTTTAATGGGCGACGTTCAGGAATATTTCATCAAGCAAAATGTTCGTAATTTCTATTCAGTTTCGATTTCTGGATATCATATCGCAGAAGCTGGAGCTAATCCAATTACTCAATTAGCCTTTACATTAGCAAATGGTTTTACTTACGTGGAATACTATTTAAGTAGAGGAATGAATATCAACGATTTCGGTCCGAATTTATCATTCTTCTTCTCAAACGGAATTGATCCTGAATATGCAGTAATCGGTCGTGTGGCACGTAAAATTTGGGCAAAAGCCTTGAAGAATAAATACGGAGCAAACGAAAGAGCACAAATGTTGAAATACCACATTCAAACTTCTGGACGTTCATTACACGCACAAGAGATTGATTTCAACGATATTCGTACAACGTTACAAGCATTATATGCGATTTACGATAACTGTAACTCGTTGCATACGAATGCATACGACGAAGCAATTACAACACCAACAGAAGAATCAGTGCGTAGAGCAATGGCAATTCAGTTGATTATTAATAAAGAATTAGGTTTAGCGAAAAACGAAAATCCTATTCAAGGTTCGTTCATTATTGAAGAATTAACCGATTTAGTAGAAGAAGCTGTTTTACAAGAATTCGACAGAATTACAGAACGTGGTGGCGTTTTAGGTGCAATGGAAACGATGTACCAACGTTCAAAAATCCAAGAAGAATCATTGTATTATGAAACTTTGAAGCATACAGGAGAATTCCCAATTATTGGTGTAAACACGTTCTTGAGTTCAAAAGGTTCCCCAACAGTTATTCCAGCAGAGGTTATTCGTGCAACCGAAGAAGAAAAACAATATCAAATTGATATGTTAAACAATCTTCACAAAACAAGTGCAGAAAAAGTTGCCGAGCAATTGAATGTAATTCAAGAAGCAGCCATCAACAACCAAAATATTTTTGAAAAATTAATGGATGCGACGAAAGTTTGTTCGTTAGGACAAATTACCAGCGCATTGTTTGAGGTTGGTGGTCAGTATAGAAGAAATATGTAATATTTCCAAAAATATATTTCCCGTAGAGACAAGGCAATGCCTTGTCTCTTTTTTTTGAATTAATTCAAAAAAAATCAAATTCATTTCCAATTCCCAAAATATTTTCATTATTTCGTAATATCATAATATTCAACGCCATGCAAAATAAATTTAAAAACAAATACCGCATTTCCTCTGCGCGTTTACAAACGTGGGATTATTCTAATAATGGTGCCTATTTCATCACCATTTGCACCCAAAATCGACATTATTTTTTCGGAAATATTAATAACGGAATTATGCAATTATTCGAAATCGGTAAATTGGCAGAACAATTTTGGCACGAAATACCCAATCATTTTCCAATGGTTGAATTAGGAAATTTTGTGGTTATGCCAAATCATGTTCATGGGATTTTGATTATTGATAAAACGAATGATGAATCATTTTCCGAATCCGTAGAGACAAGGCAATGCCTTGTCTCTACAATCCATTCCAATACAATTATAGGTTCATCCCGTTTTCAAAATCAGGGAAAAAATACCATTTCATCAATTGTAGGTTCGTATAAATCAATTGTTTCCAAAATATCACGACAAATCAACCCCAATTTCGGTTGGCAATCCCGATTTCATGATCATATTATTCGCAATTCTAAATCATTTGATAATATTCAGAATTATATTGAACAAAATACGTTAAATTGGTCCAACGATAAATTTTATACCTAATGCAACCAATAATTAAAACATTTCCAACAACAAAATTCATCGGAATGAATAGTCAATTTTCTTATTCAGATTATCGAATAGGAGAATTGTGGGGAAAATTTATGCCAAGACGAAATGAAATTCGAAATGCCTTAGGAACTGATTTATTTAACATTCAAATCAATCCCGAAAATTTTGATTTCAATCCACAAACTGAATTTGTAAAATGGACTGTTGTTCCTGTGTCAGATTTTGATTTTCTTCCTGAGGAAATGGAAGTATTAATTGTTGAGGAAGGTTTGTATGCTGTTTTCAATCATATTGGAGATGCTTCAAAAGCAAGAGAAACGTTTGGTTATATTTTTGGAGTTTGGTTGCCTAATTCGGAATATGAATTGGATAATCGACCTCATTTTGAAATTTTAGGAGAAAAATATAAAAATAATGATTCAAACTCTGAAGAGGAAATTTGGATTCCTGTTAAGCGAAAAGTTTAATATTCTCCATCTACATAAAACCATAATCCATTTTCCAATTTAAAAGTCGAATGTTCGTAATGGACTTGTGCTTTTAAATTTTCGTCTAAATAATACGCTTTGAAAGTTACGGTAGTTTCAGTTGAGGTTAGAACTTCTACTTTTAACCATTTGTTGGCTTGACTCCAAGCTAAAATGTCTTTTTTATTATGAAGTCTGCGTTTTGAAATGTGAGTAGTGTTTACCAAATAATCAGCGGCACCTGTTGCAAAAGCGCTGTAACGAGAACGCATTAATTTTTCGGCAGTTGGAGCATTTGCAATTCCATTAATATAAGGTTCGCAACAGTTTTGAAAAGGAATGGAATTACCGCAATAACAATTCGACATAATTACGATTTTGATTCGTTAAATTTTCTAGCAATCTCTTTCAATTTTTCGGCGCGAGCATTCTTTTTAGCTTTTTCTTTTGCTTGCTCTTTGTGTAATTTGTCGTTATGTGCTTTGATGTTTTTTGGATTATTTCTTCCCATTTTATTGACTTAATTGCGATTCAAAGATACTAATTTTTAATTGTATAAAAGTTTGGCACAACAATTGGTTATATTTACCTAGGAAAACATTTAAAAAATTAAGATTATGAAGAAAATTACTTTATTGATAGCTTTTATCGGGATGATAACACTACAAAGTTGTACGGTTAATGAAGTTCAAGATAATGTGGATAATGATACAATTTCAGAAGTTTTTGAAGTTACTCGTTCTTTTAATACAGGAAATAACTTTAGCACTTTTGTAGATTTAGGTACGCCAATTTATTCATCAGATATGATTTTAGTGTATCATTTATATGATGTTGTTGGAGGTGAAGATGTTTGGAGATTAATGCCTCAAACCTACTATTTTAATGATGGAGGAGAATTAGATTATAATTTTGATTTTACTAGAAATGACGTGAGTATTTTTCTAGATGCTAACTTTCCGTTAATTGATTTATCATCAGCTTGGACACAAAATCAAACCTTTAGAATTGTAATTATTCCAGGTTATTTTTCTAATAGAAGTGCGCAACAAATCGATTTTAATGATTATGATGCGGTATTACAAGCCTACGGAATTAATCCTACAAGTATAAAAAGAATATAAACTAAAAGAGCTATCCAATCCGATAGCTCTTTTTTTATACTGATATTTTATCCAACTTTAAATAACCAATGTGTTTTTCATCTTCCGAAACCGCATTGGTTTTTGTTATTTTCAAACGATACTGCGATTTGAATTTATCCGAAAGAATATCTTCAATATTGTGAATATCATCAATATCAACTCCATATTTATCATCAATGTGCGATTCTGCTCCTTTGAAACTACAATGTTTATAGAAAGTAGTTTGCTTGGCTTTTTTGATAGCTTCAGCTTTTGTTTTGGCGACTACTAATACTTTATAATGGTATTCTTCAAATTCTCCTTCTTTATAACCGCCTAAGTTCAAAAAAAATAATTGTTCTTCTTGTTCTAAATTTTCATCTTTGGAAATTACTTCAATAGCAAATCCATCAACAGAAGTTACTTTCTGCCAAGCATCAATATGGATTCTTCCTTTTGCTTCAGGCCAAAAAGCATTCATGTCTGGAATTAATTCTTTTAAACTACTTCCAATACCAAAAAAGATATCGTGTTGTTCGGTAAAGCGACCTTTTGGGGTGCAACCTAACATTATCATATATAAATTTGATGTTTTCATAATGTAAAAGTAATAAAAAATATTTTTACCCCTAAAAAAAATAGGGGTATTTGTAAAAATATTTAAAAAATTTATATATTTGCATAACTTTTCAAGGGTATAACTTTAAACACACACAACTTATGTCAACATTTCGTTTTCAAGCTTTAAGAAAGGCAACCGACAGAAAACCTGTTCATGTAGAGGAATTGGACAGAAAATCAGCTATTTTTGGTAGTAATGTTTTTGGAGATAAAGCGATGCGACAGTTTTTAACACCAGAGGCTTACAAAGCCGTTAAAGCTGCTGCTGAAGGAGTAAAAATCGACCGAAAAATTGCCGATTATATCGCTTTGGGAATGAAAGAGTGGGCATTATCTAAAGGAGTAACTCATTACACGCACTGGTTCCAACCTTTAACCGGAACCACTGCGGAAAAGCACGATGCTTTCTTCGAAACATTTCCTGATGGAAGTGATCCAGTAGAAAAATTCGGTGGAAGTCAATTGGTGCAACAAGAACCAGATGCGTCTTCTTTTCCAAATGGAGGAATCAGAAATACATTTGAAGCTAGAGGATATACCGCTTGGGATCCAACATCACCAGCATTTATCTTTGGAACTACTTTATGTATTCCAACAGTTTTCGTTTCGTACACAGGAGAAGCATTAGATAATAAAACGCCTTTATTAAGAGCGTTACATGCTATCGATTCTGCTGCGATTGACGTTGCAAGATATTTCGATAAAAACGTAAAAAGAGTAACACCAACTTTAGGTTGGGAACAAGAATATTTCTTAGTTGACACTGCTTTAGCTAATTCAAGACCCGATTTATTAGCAACTGGAAGAACTTTATTAGGTCACACTGCAGCTAAGGGACAACAATTAGACGACCATTATTTTGGTTCGATTCCTACAAGAGTTTTAACGTATATGCGTGATTTAGAAAACGAATGTATGTTATTAGGAATTCCAGTTAAAACGCGTCATAACGAGGTAGCGCCAAACCAATTTGAGTTAGCACCAATCTTCGAAGAAACGAATTTAGCGGTAGACCACAACTCATTATTAATGGATGTGATGCAAAAAGTGGGAGAACGTCACGATTTTAAAGTTTTATTCCACGAAAAACCATTCAAAGGAGTTAACGGTTCGGGTAAACATAACAACTGGTCTTTAGCTACTGATACTGGAATTAACTTATTATCTCCAGGAAAAACGCCTATGAGCAACTTACAATTCTTAACGTTTTTCATCAACACGATTAAAGCAGTTCATGATTATGAAGAATTATTAAGAGCATCAATTGCATCGGCAAGTAACGACCACCGTTTGGGTGCAAATGAAGCGCCACCAGCAATTATTTCGGTTTTCATCGGACAACAATTGACTAAAGTGTTAGCAGAATTAGAAGGAGTTTCTCAAGGGAAATTATCTCCAGAAGAAAAAACAGATTTAAAATTAAACGTAGTAGGAAAATTACCAGACGTCTTATTAGATAATACCGATAGAAATAGAACTTCACCATTTGCTTTCACAGGAAACAAATTTGAGTTCAGAGCCGTTGGTTCTTCTGCAAACTGTGCCGTTTCTATGACGACTTTAAATACAATTGTGGCAAAACAATTAAAAGATTTCAAAAATGAAGTTGACGCTTTAATCGAGAAAAAAGATTTAAAGAAAGACGAAGCAATTTTCAATGTATTGAGAGAATATATCAAGCAAACAAAAACTATCCTT
>NZ_JAKLJH010000131.1 GCF_023151265.1 Flavobacterium sp. | reverse complement strand
GAATAAAAAATATATTTTTTTCAATCACAATCATTTTAAAGAAAATTAAAATTAAATATTTAACATTTTTATTGAATTATATTTAAATAAAATCTCGTAAAAACACATTAATATAAATTAAACCTCTCAAAACAATCAAAAAATAGAAAAATTCGAAAAAATACACTTTTTAAAAAACAACAAAATGTCATTAATCGAATTTCTGTGTTTTTCGTCGATAAATTTATTACTAAATAGGCAATTAAAAATCACCTTTCGTTTAAAATAACAATTTGTTAATTTAAAATCTTAATGATTACGACTCAATAAACAACTTTTTTGAAACACTAACTTTACTTACGAATAAAAGCTTAACTTGGATTTAAAAAAAAATCTCCTAAGTACGAAATACTTAGGAGACCTAACTTTAAAAAGAACTATAATTTAAAAAATTTCTCTTGCAATTGCTTTAACATTCTCTGCTTTTCCCATAGAATAATAATGTAAAACTGGAATTCCTGCCGCGATTAACTCTTTACTTTGTTGGATACACCATTCAATTCCAATTTGTTTTACAGCATCATTATCTTTTGCTTTCACTACAGCCATAATTAAATCATCGGGTAATTCTAAACTGAATCGATGTGGAATTAAATTCAATTGTTTTTTGGTTGCAATAGGTTTTAATCCTGGAATAATTGGAACTGTAATTCCAGCAGCTCTACATTTAGTTACAAAATCGAAGAATTTTTTATTATCAAAAAACATTTGAGTGATAATATAATCCGCTCCGTTTTTAATTTTTTGCTTTACAAAATGAATATCGCTATCTAAACTTGGTGCTTCCATGTGTTTTTCGGGATAACCAGCAACTCCAATGCAAAAATCGGTTTTAGTAGAATTTTGCAAATCTTCGTCCAAATAAATTCCTTTATTCAAATTGCTAATTTGCGTTACTAATTCAGAAGCATAAGCATGACCTTCTTTTTCAGGTTTGAAGTAAATTTCGCTTTTAACTGCATCACCACGAAGCGCTACAACATTGTCAATTCCTAAGAAATCCAAATCAATTAATAAATTCTCTGTGTCTTCTTTGGTAAAACCACCACACAAAATATGCGGAATAGCATCCACTTCATACTTATTCTGAATTCCAGCACAAATACCAACCGTTCCTGGACGCTTTTTTACTACTTTTTTCTGAAGTAAGCCATTTGCTAATTCCTTGAATTCATATTCCTCACGATGATAGGTTACATCAATAAACGGCGGATTGAATTCCATTAACGGATCAATACTATCAAAAATAGATTGAATGTTTTGTCCTTTTAATGGAGGTAAAATTTCGAAAGAAAACAAAGGTTTTCCGTTGGCGTTTTGTATATGTTCAGTTACTTTCATGTTTTTTAATTTCAGGTTTCAAGTTTAATGTTTCAAGTTAGTTACACAACTTGAAACATTAAACTTGAAACAAATATTTAATCTGCTAGGTTGGGTGAGAGCCATTTTTCGGCTAATTCAACATTTATATTTCTTCTTTTGGCGTAATCTTCTAATTGGTCTTTTTTAATTTTTCCTAAGCCAAAATATTTACTTTCTGGATTCGCAAAATAATAGCCCGAAACCGAAGCTGCTGGCCACATCGCCATACTTTCAGTTAACTTTACTCCTATTTCTTGTTCTACATTTAGTAATTTCCAAATGGTTGGTTTTTCTAAATGATCAGGACAAGCGGGATAACCTGGAGCTGGACGAATTCCTTTATATTTTTCTTTGATTAATTCGTCATTTGACAACACCTCATCCGAAGCGTAACCCCAAATTTCTTTTCTAACTTTTAAATGCAAATATTCTGCAAAAGCTTCTGCTAATCTATCACCCAAAGCTTTAACCAAAATGGAATTATAATCGTCTAATTGTTTTTCGAATTCCGAAGCTTTTTCATCTACCCCAAATCCGGTTGACACACAAAAACATCCAATATAGTCTTGTTTTCCAATTTCTTTCGGAACAATAAAATCTGCTAAAGCGATATTTGGTGCTCCAACCGTTTTTTGAGACTGTTGACGAAGCGTTAAAAACTTCTCAACTTCGCTTGAAGTAATAACCTCAACATCGTCATCATTTATTGTGTTAGCTGGAAAAATTCCTAAAATTCCTTTTGCTGTGAACCATTTTTCTGAAACAATTTGAGAAAGCATTTTTAGGGCATCTTTATATAAATCAGAAGCTTGTTCGCCTACAATTTCATCCGTTAAAATCACTGGAAATTTCCCATACAATTCCCATGATTGAAAGAATGGTGTCCAATCGATGAAATCTACTAATTCTGACAACTCGACTTCAATGGTTTTTGTTCCGATGAAATTTGGTTTTACAGGTTCGTAAGTGTCCCAGTCGATTTTGAATTTATTTTTGCGAGCTTCTTCAATAGACAAGAAGTTTTTCTCTTTGCTTCTATTCAAATATCCTTCTCTTAACTTATCATATTCTACGCGAAGCGAATGTGCATAAGTTACTTTCGTTTCCGATTGTAATAAATGGGTTGCAACTGTTACTGCACGTGAAGCATCATTTACATGCACAACTGTTTCCTTATATTCTGGAGCAATTTTAACAGCGGTGTGAGCACGAGAAGTGGTTGCGCCACCAATCATTACTGGAATTTTGATGTTTAATTTATCCATTTCTTTGGCCAAATACACCATTTCATCCAACGAAGGCGTTATCAAACCACTCAAACCTATAATGTCTACATTTTCTTTAACTGCAGTTTCAATGATTTTTTCAGGTGGAACCATCACACCTAAATCGATGATTTCGAAATTATTACACGCCAAAACAACGGATACAATGTTTTTACCAATATCATGCACATCACCTTTTACAGTTGCCATCAATACTTTTCCTGCTGATGAAGATTTTCCGTCCTTTGAAGCTTCAATATAAGGAAGTAAATAAGCTACCGCTTTTTTCATTACGCGAGCCGACTTCACTACTTGAGGCAAGAACATTTTTCCACTTCCGAATAAATCTCCAACCACATTCATTCCGTTCATCAGATGATTTTCGATAACTTCTATTGGTTTTTCAACCAACTGACGCGCTTCTTCCACATCAATTTCGATAAACTCATCGATTCCTTTTACTAACGAATGCGTTAAGCGCTCTTGAACTGAACCATTTCGCCACTCAGCAATAGCTTTTTCATTCGATTTTACATCGCCTTTAAAACTTTCGGCTAAATCCAATAAACGTTCTGTAGCATCTTCTCTTCTGTTTAAAAGAACATCTTCAACATGTTCAAGTAAAACCTTGTCAATTTCATCATAAATCTCTAACATTTCAGGATTTACGATTCCCATCGTCATTCCGTTTTGAATTGCATGATACAAGAATGCTGAATGCATCGCCTCACGCACTTTATCGTTCCCACGGAAAGAAAAAGACACATTACTAACTCCGCCCGAAACATGTGCATACGGAAGATTTTCGCGAATCCATTTGGTAGCACGGAAGAAATCTAAAGCATTTAATTTATGCTCTTCCATTCCGGTTGCAACAGGAAAAATATTAGGGTCGAAAATGATATCTTCGGCAGGAAAACCAACTTGATTCACCAGAATATCGTAACTTCTTTTACAAATTTCGATACGTCTTTCGTAAGTATCGGCTTGACCGTTTTCGTCAAAAGCCATCACGATTACAGCGGCTCCGTATCGTTTGATTAATTTGGCATGATGAATAAAAGTAGCTTCTCCTTCTTTTAAAGAAATCGAGTTCACCACACCTTTTCCTTGAATTACTTTTAAACCTGCTTCAATGATTTCCCATTTTGAGGAATCAATCATAACAGGAACTCGGGCAATATCAGGTTCAGCTGCGATTAGGTTTAGGAATTTGGTCATAGCATAAACACCATCCAACATTCCTTCATCCATATTGACATCGATGATTTGCGCGCCACCTTCAACTTGAGCACGTGCAATTTCTAACGCTTCATCATATTTTTCTTCTTTAATTAATCGAAGAAATTTTCTAGAACCGGTTACGTTTGTTCGTTCTCCAACGTTTACAAAATTGGTTTCTGGAGTTACAATCAAAGGTTCTAAACCTGATAATTTTAAATATTTATCGGAATTATAACTCATTATTTATTCTTTTATAATGTTTCGCAACATCTTTCCAAAAGGATTTACTATTGCTCACGTATTGGCAAACCCAACATCGTTGCGACTGTAAAAATGTTTCGAATTGTATTTTTATGGTACTGTTTTTCATTGTTTTCATTTTGAATAATTGATGAATCAATTATTGAGACAACGCATGCGTTTTCTCTACGGGGGCGTGGCTTGAATTCTTTTGCTACCTCGGCAATTAATTTGATATGTTCGGGTGTCGTTCCGCAACATCCACCGATTATATTCACTAGATTTTCTTGTAAATATTCGCGAATTAATTGTTGCATTTCCTCAGGAGTTTGGTCGTATTGCCCGAAGGCATTGGGTAAACCTGCATTGGGATGCGCCGAAATATTTAATGAGGTGTTATTTCCTAATCGTTTCAAATACGGTTTCAATTGATCGGCTCCTAAAGCGCAATTAAATCCAACACTCAACAACGGAATATGCGAAATCGAAATCAAAAAAGCTTCCACAGTTTGACCCGAAAGCGTTCTTCCAGAAGCATCCGTGATTGTTCCTGAAACCATTACTGGAATATCTATATTTCTTTCTTCTTTTACTTCTTCGATGGCAAACAAAGCAGCCTTTGCATTTAAAGTATCGAAAATCGTTTCTACCAAAAGCAAATCGCAACCGCCATCAATTAACGCTTCGACTTGTTGTTTGTAGGCGATTTTTAGGTCGTCGAAATTCACAGCTCGAAATCCTGGGTCATTTACATCAGGCGACATAGAAGCGGTTCTGTTGGTTGGTCCGATAGAACCAGCAACAAATCTTGGCTTATCCGTAAACTCATCAGCAACTTCACGAGCGATTTTTGCCGATTGAAAATTCAATTCGTAAACTAAATCTTCCATGTGATAATCCGCCATTCCGATGGTTGTTCCCGAAAATGTATTAGTTTCTACAATATCGGCTCCCGCTTCAAAATAAGCACGATGTACCGATTTTACTGCTTCTGGTTGTGTAATGGAAAGTAAATCGTTATTTCCTTTTAAGGGATGTGGAAAATCTTTGAAACGTTCGCCTCTAAAATCTTCTTCTTCAAATTTATAACGCTGCAACATCGTTCCCATAGCTCCATCGAGCACGAGAATTCGTTTTTTGATTTCTTCTTGAATTTTTGACATTGTATTCTCTCGCAAAGGCTAATTACCTAATTTTTCTTGATTAACTTAATTTGTTACCGTAGAAAGTTGGAGAGCAATTCTAACGTTATCTGCTTCCGATAAATCGGAATAGAATGTAGCACCTTCTACAAGTGTAGGGTTGCTAAGCTTTCGTAGGGTCTATTCCCTCCAGCTTTCGTGATAACAAACACTATAATTATGAACACTGCAAATGTAGTGACAAAATTGAAATTATGAAATATTTTCTAAAATTTCATTAAAAAAATAACATCAATAGATTTATATTCTAAATTAATAATTTCAAACAGAATATAAATCTATAAAATGATTAAAAAACTTTTATCCTAACGCTTGTTTCAAATCATTAATTACATCTTGAACCGTTTCTAAACCCACAGAAACGCGCACCAACCCATCAGTAATACTTACGGCTAAACGTTCTTCTTCAGTTAATTTACTGTGTGTTGTAGAAGCTGGATGCGTTACAATTGAACGCGTGTCTCCTAAATTAGCAGATAACGAACATAATTTGATTTTATCTAAGAATTTTCTTCCCGATTCAATTCCGCCTTTGATTTCGAAAGCTACAATGTTTCCACCTAATTTCATTTGCTTTTTTGCGACATCATATTGCGGATGTGATTTCAAAAACGGATATTTCACTGAAGCTACGTTGGGATGATTTTCTAAAAACTCAGCTACTTTTAAAGCGTTTTCGCAATGTTTTTCGATACGAACCGGCAACGTTTCTAAACTTTTTGACAACACCCAAGCATTGAAAGGCGACAAGGCCGGACCAGTATTTCGGGAAAACAAATAAATTTCACGAATTAAATCGGAGCGTCCAACGGTTACTCCGCCTAAAACACGACCTTGACCATCGATTAATTTAGTTGCAGAATGAATCACTAAATCGGCACCAAATTGAATTGGATTTTGAATATAAGGCGTTGCAAAACAGTTATCAATGATTAAAATTAAGTTGTGTTTTTTTGCAATTTGCCCCAACAATTCTAAATCTAAAATATCAACTGCTGGATTGGTTGGAGATTCTGCGTAAAAGATTTTCGTATTTGGTTGGATGAAATTTTCAATCGTTTCCGGTTTATTGACATCGAAATAGGAGGTCGTGATATTCCATTTTGGGAAATATTTGGTAAACAACGTATGTGTAGAACCAAAAACACTACTTGCCGAAACAATATGATCACCTGAATTTAATAAAGCTGCAAAAGTAGAATACACTGCCGCCATTCCGGTTGCGAAAGCGTAGCCGTCTTCTGCTCCTTCCATTTGACAAATTTTCTCAACAAATTCAGATGTATTGGGATTAGAAAATCGGCTGTAAATATTGCGTTCTTTCTCCTCAGCAAAGGAAGCGCGCATATCTTCGGCATCTTCAAAAATAAAACTTGAAGTTAAATATAGCGGAACTGAATGTTCTAAATATTGCGAACGTTCTAATTGCGTTCTGATGGCTTGGGTTTCTAATCCTAAATTTTGATTGCTCATGGTTTTGTTTGTTGAATTGTTTAATAGTTTGAAATGTTAAAAGTAAAACCTACAAGACTTTAAAATCTTGCAGGTTTTGAGTTTGGGCTGTTATAATTTTTTTTCGGATAAGCGTAAAATATCGCCAAAAACACCTCTTGCAGTTACGGATGCTCCTGCTCCAGCGCCTTGAATTACGATAGGTTGCTCGCCATACGACTCTGTATAAATTTCAAAAATAGAATCCGAACCTTTTAACGAACCTAAAGCTGAATTGGCTGGAACCGAAATTAGTTTTACTTCTAATTTTCCTTTGTCTTGTTGTAAATCGCCTGATAATTCGCCGATGTATCGCAACACTTCGTTTGGACCTTGAGCGTCTTTAATGTTTTGGTAGATTCCGTCTAATTCGGATAAACGCTTTAGAAAATCTGCTGCACTTCCTTCGCGCAAAG
>NZ_JAKLJH010000130.1 GCF_023151265.1 Flavobacterium sp. | reverse complement strand
TGTTAATTAAAGAGGTAAACGGGAATTATCCACAAATCCCTGAAGATTGTTACGTAGCCGAGAATGCTACAATTGTTGGAGAAGTTACTTTTGGGTCTAATTGTAGTGTTTGGTTTAATGCGGTTATTAGAGGTGATGTTAATTCAATAACAATAGGAAACAAAGTAAATATCCAGGATGGAGCAGTTGTTCATTGTACTTATCAAAAACATCCTACTGTTATTGGTAATAATGTTTCAATAGGACATAATGCCATTGTACATGGTTGTACTATAAAAGACAATGTTTTAATCGGAATGGGAGCTATTGTAATGGATAATTGTGTTATTGAAAGTAATTCAATTGTAGCTGCGGGTTCCGTTATTACGCAAAATACAGTTGTAGAATCGGGTTGTATTTATGCAGGAGTTCCAGCAAAGAAAGTTAAGGATATTGATCAAAGTGATTTTGCTGGAGAAATTGAACGCATTTCAAATAACTACGTTATGTATTCAGGTTGGTTTAAAGATTAACTAAAAATTCTTATAAAGCACTTTTTCATTATGATTTAAGATAGTTTCTAAAACTTCAGGCTCGCTATTTGTATAGAATATTTGAGAGCTTTTTTCTTTTGATACATTTAGTAAATGGTTTTGCTCTAATATCTTATGCGTTTGCTTTGCTACCGCTTCTCCAGAATCAATAATTTTGATGTGTTGCGGTAGTATTTTTTGAATTTGAGGAATTAAATAAGGATAGTGACTACACCCTAAAACTAAATAATCAATATTTTTTTCAATCATTGGTTTTAGGTAACTTTTTAATAGTTCTTCCATTTCTGGGGAATTGATATCGCCGTTTTCTATTAGTTGAACTAATCCGTGACCTATTTGCTCAATTATTTTGACTTCTGGGTGGTTTTCTACACTTTTATGAAATAATTCGCTATTAAGCGTTCCTTTTGTGGCTAAAATTCCAATGGTTTGTGTTTTCGATTGTAATGCTGCAGGTTTAATTGCAGGTTCGATACCAATGAATGGAATGTCGTATTTAGCTCTTAATTCTTTTATAGCATTGGTTGTTGCGGTATTGCAAGCAACAACAATAATTTTGCAATTTTTTTCTAAAAGAAATTCCGTGTTCTTACAGCTAAGTGCTATAATTTCATCCTTAGATTTTAAGCCATAAGGAGCATTTTTACTATCTGCCAAATAAATGGTGTTCTCATTAGGCATTAAAGCATGTACTTCTTTCCAAATAGAAGTGCCACCAATGCCCGAATCAAATAAACCTATAGGATTTTCATTTTTCATAAGAACAAAAATAAAAAAAAACTGCTCAATCCAAATTTAGATTGAGCAGTTTTTAAAATTCTAAGTTGAATTAATTAGAAACCTAATTCTTTTTTTACGTCAGCTAATAAGTCAATTCCACCTTCAGCAAACAAAACTCCTGAACCAGTTGTAGCATCTAAAACATAGTTAACACCTTTTGCTTTTGCTACTTTTTGAATTGCTTTTTGAGCTTTTTCCATAATAGGTTTAATTAAGTCCATTTCTTTTTGACCTAATTCTTTTTTAGCTGTTTGTTCAAATTGTTGAATACGGCTACCCATGTCTTGCATTTCTTTAGAACGAGTTTCGTTTAAAGCGTCACCAGCAGTTGGAGCTTCTTGCTCGTATTTTTGTAATTTAGTTTGGTATTCTGCTACCATGTTTTTGTAATCTTTATCGTAAGTCTCCTGAATTTTTTTCATTTGATCTTGTGCCGTTTTCATTTCAGGCATTGTAGTCATTAAGGCTTGTACGTCTATATGAGCAACTTTTGTTTGAGCTGAAACCTGTGTTCCAATGAAAAGTACGATTGCGATTGCTAAAGTTTTTAATTGTTTCATTTTTAATTGTAAAATTTAAGTTATTTAATCTTTATTCTCTGTTTCTGTTTTTTGTTCTTTTGCTTTTTTTGCAGCTTCTTTGTCTGCAGCTATTTTTTTCTTTTTATCTTCTATAGCTTTTTTGCGCTCTTCTAATTTTTTATTTCTATCGTCAATTGCTTTTTGTCTAATTTCAGCTGGCGTAGGTTTTTTTTCTTCGGTGGTAACTTTTTCTTCACCACTATCTTTTACTTCTTCTTTGTTGTCTGCCTCTTTATTGTCTTCAGAAGATTTATTTTCAATTACTGTGCCATTTTTTTTAGCATTACGTTCTTCAAGTAATTTTTTTCTTTTCTCTGCAGCATCTGCTTTCTTTTGTTCGATATCTAATTTGCGTTCTTCAATTAGTTTTTCTCTTGCTGCTTTTTTCTCATCTAAGATTCTTTGTCTTTCTGTATAAGCAGGATTTTCTTCAAGAGATTCTTCCAAAGCATCTTTTGCTTCTTGAGCTTTTAGCTGTTTTTTTGTCATTTCTTCTCTTTTTTGAGAAGCTGCTAGTTTTTTTACTACATAATCACTTATGTCGTATTTTTGAGCAGCAAATAACATCGTTAAATCTGAAGATTTGTCAAAAATAAAATCGTATTTTCTTTGTTCGGCAACATCTTGAACAATTGTAAAAATTTGATCTTGAATAGGTTTAACTAAAACAGATTTTTGAATAATTAAATCACCTTGAGGTCCAAAACGCTTTTCTTGATATTCAAGAAGTTCTTTTTCTAAGTGTCCAATTTCTTCTTCTCTTTCTTCAATTAATTCTTTAGTTAATAAAACGCGTTCTGTTTTTAAAGCGTCTTTTAACTTTGTTATTTCGGTCTTTTTAACTTCTATTTCTTGCTTCCATTTTTGTGCTTTTTGTTCTAATTGATTGTTTGCATCAGCATAATCAGGCACTTTTTCTAAGATATATTCCATATCTATATAACCAATTTTAACTCCTCTAGCTGTTTGTGCATTAGAAGAAAAAGAGATTAAAGCAAGTATAAATAATAGTTTTTTCATTTCAATTTAATTTTGTTTAGTGGTTGAATCTGTTTTTGATTCTACTTTAATAAATGTCAAACGCAATAAATGATAAAATATTTTTACGAATTTAACAAAAAAGTACTAACAAACCTTAAAATTGTTGTCCAATAATAAAGTGTGTTTGCCAACCACTTTTAGCTGTTTCTCCTGGGATAGCATCAAAACCGTGTGCAAAATCAATTCCTAATAACCCAAATGCTGGCATAAATACACGTAAACCAACACCTGCAGAACGTTGAAGTTTAAAAGGATTGTATTGTTTAAACGTATCGAATGCAGAACCTGCTTCTAAGAAACTTAAAGCGTAAATTGAAGCCGACTGATTTAAGGTGATTGGATATCTTAACTCTAATGAAAATTTGTTATAAATTGTTCCTCCATCTTGAGATGATAATGAGTTGTTTGGATATCCTCTTAATTGAATTACTTCTCTACCGTCTAATGCAAAGTTTGCTAGACCATCACCTCCAAGGAAGAATCTTTCAAAAGGTACTAAACCTCTATCTGAGTTGTATGCTCCCATGAAACCAAATTCAGCATTAGTTCTTAAGACTAGCTTTTCATATACTCTAGTGTACCAGTCTGCTTTAAATTTAATTTTATAATATTCTAACCAGTTAAATCTTTTTTGGTCTACTTTTCCCTGATCAACTGCTGCATCTGCTGGATCGGAAACTGCAAAAACAGATGTTATATTACCGTTTGCATCATAATTTGCTCCAATGTAATCACCTTCGATAGGTAATTGGTCATTAACTGCAATAGGTGTATAGACACCTTCTACATAACGCAATTTATATTCGTTTAAATTTTTTAAATTACCATAATCTACACCATTAAATAGAGAATAGGGTAATGTAAATTTACCAGAAATACTAAATTCAGAACCTGTGGTTGGGAAAATTGGATTAACTCCTTTACTATTTCTTGATAAACCAATAGTGTAGGCTAAGTTTCTTGATGCTCCATCTCCAAAAGTAAATAATCCCGTTCTGTAATTATTTAAATCATAGTATTGGAATGAAAGCGATTGTGATAATACAAAATAGTCATCTGGAACAGTAAGTCTTTTAGCAATTCCAACCGAAAGTGATGTAATATTGAAACTTTGACTTCTGTCAACATCTCTAGATCTGAAATTGTATAAGAATTGTTTACTGTGTGATAATGATGTTGAGAAACTCACAGGTTTTTTACCTCCAAACCATGGTTCAGAGAAAGATAAACTATATGTTTGAAAGTATGAACTTCCTTGTAAACGCAATGCCATTTTTTGACCATCTCCCATAGGAAGGGGTTTGTAAGCATCTTTTTTAAACATTTTTCGAGCAGAGAAGTTATTGAACGATAGTCCTAACGTTCCAATAAATCCACCACCACCATAACCACCTTGTAATTCTATTTGGCTTGAACCTTTTTCTACAACACTGTACTCAATATCAACAGTTCCAGCTTGTGGGTCAACATTTTTAAAATCAGGTTTAATAGCTTCTGGGTCGAAGAAACCTAATTGTCCAATTTCACGAATAGATCGTATTAAATCTTCTTTGCTGTACTTTTGTCCAGGTTTTGTTCTTAATTCTCTATAAATTACGTGGTCGTTAGTTTTGTCATTTCCTACAACAGTAATTTTGTTGAAATAGGCAATTGGACCTTCTGTAATTCTAATTTCAAAATCAATTGTGTCATTTTCAGTTCTTACCTCAACTGGGTTGATGCTTGAAAATAAATAACCATTGTTTTGGTATAAGTTTGTTAAATCTTCTCCATCTGGTTTTGATTGGTCCGCAATTCTTTTTTGAAGTAAGGTTCCATTATAAACGTCCCCTTTTTTAATACCTAAAAGCGTATTAAGTTGGCGTTCTGTATATATTGTGTTTCCAAGATAGCGAATATCTCCAAAGTAATATTTTCTTCCTTCTTCTAATTTTACTTTAATTGATACGGTATTAGATTTTTTATCATAGGTAACAGAATCGTAAATAATTCGGGCATCTCTATTTCCTTTTTCTTTGTACTTATCAATTACGGCAGTTAAATCTTCTTTGTATTTTTCTTTTATAAATTTCGATTTTTTGTAGAATCGAACAAAATTACGTTGTTTGGTATTTTTAAAAGCTTTTTTAAGTTTTGAATCGCTCAACTGTTCGTTGCCTTCAAAATCTATACTTTTTACTTTTACTTTGTTGCCTTTGTCAATATTTACCACCATTTTAACTTCGTTACCTAAGCTGTCAGGAATGGTGTTGATTGCAACTTTTGCTTGATAATATCCTTCTTTTTTATACTTGTTTTCGAAGTAATTTTTTGTAGTTGTAATTAAATTTTCGTTAACAATCTTACCTTTTTTTAAGTCGGCATCTTTAATTAGTTCTTCAATTTTTCCTTTTTTTACACCTTGAATTTTAACTTCAGATAATTTAGGAAGTTCATTAATATTAAGTTCTAAAAAGATACTATCTCCTTCAATTTTATTAACATAAAAATTTACATCAGAGAATAATCCTAATTTCCATAATTTTTTAATGGCAGCACTAATGTCTTCTCCAGGAACAATTATTTGTTGTCCTTTTTCTAATCCAGTGAAAGTAGTAACGGTTTGTTCGTTATAACTGATTTTTCCGGTAACATCAATTTTAGCTAATATATATGATTTTCCACTTTCTAATTTTGTTTCTTGAGCAAAAAGCGAAGAGCTGAATAGTAATGTAAATAATGTAAATAATGGTAATCCTTTTTTCAACATTTTTTTAAGGTATAATTTGTTCGCTTGTTTTTCCAAATCGGCGTTCACGTTTTTGATAACTAATAATTGCTTCATACAAATGGGTTTCTGAAAAATCTGGCCAAAGTACATCTGTAAAATAGAACTCGGCGTAAGCTATTTGCCATAAAAGGAAATTGCTTATTCTATGTTCGCCACTTGTTCTAATTACCAAATCTACATCGGGTAAATTGTGTGTGTAAAGATGCTGATTAATAATTGATTCGTCAATAGCCTCTTCAGAAATTATATTATTTTTAACTTTGTTCGATATTTTTTTAACAGCTTGAATAAGTTCTTCTCTAGCACCATAACTAAGTGCTAATGTTAGTGTCATCCTAGTGTTTTCTGCTGTTTTGCTAATTACTTCTTGTAATTCTTTTTGAACGCTATCGGGTAAATTTGTTAAATTTCCAATGGCATTTAATTTGATATTATTGCTTTGTAAAGTCTTAATTTCCTTTTTTAGCGAAGAAACTAATAGCTTCATTAATGTGTCAACTTCCATTTTTGGACGATTCCAGTTCTCAGTAGAGAAAGCATATAAAGTAAGGTTTTGGACTCCTAATTTTGCGCAGCTTTCAACTGTTTTTCTTACTGATTTTGTGCCACTTTCGTGTCCAAGAGCTCTAAGTAATCCTTTTTGTTTTGCCCATCTGCCATTTCCATCCATGATAATTGCTAGATGTTGTGGAAGTTGGTCTTTATTTATTTTATCTAATAATTCCATCTTATTCTGCACAAAAACATGGGTTTTGCCCAAATGTGTAAGTTAACGTTAATCCAGTAAATACATACCAGTCATTACTGTTTTTATTTCCAAAACGTAAGCTCTCAAAATTGTCATTTTCAGGATTGCTTCCATCTAAATTATCTGTAAAGGTATATCTAAAACCAACTTCTGCTCCAATAATAAAGTTGCGAAATAATCGAGCTTTGACTCCTAGAACCATTGGGATTGCAAAAGTACTATCTTGGTAGTCTACTTTGCTATTGTTGTCTAAAATGTAAATTTCATCATAGATAAAATAGCTCAAACCAGAATAAACATAAGGAGATATTTTTGGATCACCATCATGCAAATCAAAATCCATAAAATTGAATTCTAAACCAGCTGAAAACTCTTTTACGCTATTTTCAAATGAATTTCCTCTTAAGTTTCTACTAGGTACATCACTATCTATGTCTTTAGAAGATAGTTTTCCTTGCGTGTATGAAAATCTATAAGCATGTCTCGGACTTCTATTCCACTTATATAATATCCCAATTGAAGGTTCGCTTGGAGCAATATAATCTGTTGGTCCAATATCTCCAATATAGTTTGTTCCTCCAACAAATACTCCCAATTCATTGATTTGAGAATAAACGTTGAAACCACAGAAAATCAGTAATATATAGAATAAAAAGTGCTTCATTTTTTAAAATAGTTTGCAAATATAACAATATTGACTTCTTATCCCTATTTTATGGGATTTTTTTGTTGTCGTTTAATAGGCTAAAAACGTTAAAAAATGAAAAATGATATAAATAGAGTGTTAATTTCTTTTGTCTTCTCCCCAAAGTAATTTTTTTCTAATCGTATTTAAAAAAGATTCTTCTTTAAATTCAATTATCGAAATGGTAAAAGGCGATTTTTTTATTCGA
>NZ_JAKLJH010000129.1 GCF_023151265.1 Flavobacterium sp. | reverse complement strand
GAAAATATTGACCTGTTTGTGTACCTACGTAAAATTTCTGTTTGTTCCCTTGTACTTCAATTTCTTTAACCATTAACGGCATATTTTTGTCGAAATGCATTTTAGCCCAAAAATTCACCATGTGAGTAGCGATGAAAACTAAAATCACAGTTCCTAAAACAGCCATATTTCTTGAAGCTAAACTACTAGAAGAACCATCTGT
Organism: Flavobacterium sp.; assembly: GCF_023151265.1. GTDB lineage: Bacteria > Bacteroidota > Bacteroidia > Flavobacteriales > Flavobacteriaceae > Flavobacterium. The sequence goes on along the minus strand of NZ_JAKLJH010000129.1, from coordinate 7,278 downwards.
TTTTGCATAACCAATTGGCCTTGCTTTTTTGTTTTGGATTGTCAACATAATTCCATCGATTGCATGGAATATAATTGAAATGTAAGTAAGGTAAGAAAGTAACTTAACTGCAGGATTGGTGGTCATGAATAAAGCATATTCATTGAATTGCAAGCTGGTTCCAAAAATCAATTGAAGATTTCCTGCCAAATGCCCCGCCAAAAACAAGCATAGAAATAAACCTGTAAGAGCCATCCAGTATTTTTTTACGATAGATGACTTTAATAGTGCCGATTTTGCCATAATTTTTATTTGATTGTACTAGTTTAATAAAAAATCAAACAAAAATAAGGCTATTTGAAATTAACTACAACCTTTTCGAGCTAATTTATAATGATTTTAAAATGAATTTAACTATCGTTGAATATCAAGCGTTTAGACACTCCAGACAACGAAAACATATACTATTTTAGCAAATATATTTATTTAACAAATGAAGGAATCAATCCTCTGAGTCCCATATCTACCACATTTTCACCAATAGAGGGCTCATATTTACCATCAGAGGTTACTTCTTGCCACTCAAAACTATTATTGGTTGACAATGACAATGTAATAACGATATCACGGGTTTCATTTCCGTTAATAACTAAATTTTGAGCAAATTTTCCAGTTACAACACACGAGCCAGAAGGAATTGGTGAAGTTGAAGCTATAGGATTTGGAACCGTTGTAGCTCCTGCAGGGGCTTGTCCAGAAGTTGCATAAGGTAAATTATTCAATGCAAATGCCCAGTAACCTTGCAAGCGATTTCCGTTTACCGGAAATGAATTATTTCCTATTGAATGTGTTGTAATATAATTATTGTATCCAACAAAACTCGCTAATTTACCTTGATAATCTGCGCCATTGTTGCGAATTGAAATATTGTATTCTTGATAAGCTAATGAAACTCGCACATATTCATAGTTTCCTTGTGCTACTTGACTTAATGGGATTTTTAAAAAAGCTTCACCTTCACCTACCACAACGGCTTTACTAAAATCAATTGCAACCGAACCTCCTTGAGTAGTTTCATCTGCATGATATAAGACAGTTCCTTCTGTTAATTGAGTGTAAGCTGTGGGTGCCAACTCAAAATAATGCGCGCTAATTTTACTGAAATCGGGAGATTGTGCTGCATGACCCGATGGAATAGTAGCTGGTTGACCCAAATTATTCAATCGCACTTGATTGGGATCAAATTGAAATTTGACTATTAAATGAGGCTCTTCCGATACATCGTCTGAATCTTCACAAGAGAAAAAGGCAAATGCACCAACTATTAAAGTGAATAAAACTACTAATTTCTTCATACTATCGATTGTTTTCTAACCCTGATTGGAGTGATAGCTCCCGATAAAATCGGGACTATAACGGAAAGCAGGAATCCAACATTAAACAAAACCCAAGCGTTTGGTTTCTAAATAAAGACGATTTTAATACGTTTTTGTTACGTCTTCATCTATAACGAGAATAAAGTCGGCTTTATTGTAATGTTCGGCTTCTAATTTTGAAATATCTTTTTGTTCCACCGTAGCGATTGTCACAATTTTTATGCCAGCGTCTAATTTTTTCAAATACCAATTGATGCCTTCATAATTATCCGAATGATAAGTACCATTGTAATGAATAAAAACACTGTTTTCTTTTCTGTTTTTATTGATAAAATATGCCATTGTAGCATCTTTTATAGCTTGTGCTTTTGGCATTTTGTCGCCTGCATGACCACCTTGCATTCCCATCATGCTTTTATAACCTGGAAGATTGATATCAAATGCTATTGGCAACGGAGCAATCCACGATTTTTCTTGAGCAGAAAGCGAATCCAAAGCCACTAAATCCTTTTTAAATACCAATGAAGCGTATCTTCGAGGCACATTTGTAGCAATAAAACTGAATTTCTTTTCTTTGGCAAAATCGACTAAAGGTTTGTAATCGGTTTTATAATTTTTCCAAAGTCGAGCCGAAGAATCCAATTGTTTTTGATTGATTTCGCCATTCAAATATTGATTTACTTGCTTTTGATTATCCGCTTCGAGCATTTCGGCGCCTAAAACCAAATCTTTCTTTTGGGCTAAATCCTTTGTGAATTCTAATTGCAACCAATGTACAATAGAATTATCATGATATTCGCCAAACAAAACTACATCCGATTTTTCAGCTGCTTTCAAAACTTTTTGATACGATGATTTTTTACCCTTTTTATCAAAAATTTGATAGGCTTTTTTGTCTTGAGCAACACTTATGATAGTTGCAAATAAAAAAATGCAAAAAGTGATTTTCTTCATTACTTATTTTTTTGGAGCTGAAACTTCGAATGATTTGCTTTCCGATGCTTTATCTTTTGAAACTGTCATTTTGTATTTTCCAACAGGCAAATAAAACTTCTTGTTTTCAGCTTCTTTAATTTTAATGTTTTTGTCTTTTTTATTCCACTTTTCAGCCACTTCTTTTGAAAGCGAATAATCAAATTCAAACGAATTCAATCCTTTTTTAGCTTCAACTTTTTGAGTGTGAACTATTATTCCCGATTCATTTGTAATGGAAACCGCTACAACTCCATCAACATTTGAGTAAAACCAAATTGTTTGCGATGGCTCACTCGGTTTTCCCCAAGCATAATTTTGACTTCCCCATCGGTCTGATTTTGTTCTATCATTAACTTTAAATAAATGAAGATTTTTAGCTAAAACATCCTTCGTTACTTCCTGAACTTTAGAAATATCCATTTTATAAATCGAACGACCATGAGTTCCCACGATTAATTCTTTTGCTTTGGTTTGAATTACCGCATCATGAACTGCTACATTCGGCATTCCGTTTGAGAAATCTTGCCAAGTTGCGCCTTTGTCTAACGAAATGAATAAGCCATTATCCGTTCCAACGTATAAAATGTTTTCATTTACTGAATCTTCAACAATTACGTTAACCGCTTGCGTTAATCCATTTGAAATTGAAGTCCAAGTCGTACCAAAATCTTCTGAAACAAAAGCATAACTTTCAAAATTATCGTATCTATATCCGTTTAAAGTGGCATAAACTCTTTCTTTTTTGTGAGTTGAAGCGACAACTCTTGAAACCCATAAATTTTGAGGTAAATTACCAGAAATCAACTGCCAAGAAACGCCACCATCTTTTGAAACATGAATTTTTCCATCATCAGAACCTGCATAAAGTAATCCAAATTGGAATTTGCTTTCTGAAATGGTAGTTAACGTTCCAAAAGCTACATTTCCTTCTTTTGCACCATTTGTTAAATCACCTGAAATTCGTTCCCAACTTTCGCCTTGATTCATAGAACGGTGAAGAAACTCAGAACCCATATACAAAATATCTTGGTTGTGAGAAGACAATAAAATTGGGGTTTGCCAATTGAAACGATATGGCTTTTCTCCTTTTGGAGCTTTTGGAGTGATGTAATCAAACTTGTCTTCTTTTTGATTGATTCTGTAGTAGTTTCCAAATTGATATCCAGTAAAAACTACATTTGGATTGCGACTATCGATTTGCGTTTGCATGCCATCGCCACCCATTAATTCTTGATACGGATATTTCCCTTCTTGATGCCAAGCTACATTGTGCGAGTAATTATTTGGACCAAACCAAACACCATTATCTTGCATTCCGCCATAGACATTATAATTCTCTTGATAATCCACATTCACAGCATACAATTGACCTAACGCTTCATTGTTACATTTAATCCAATGCGCTCCATTGTCGTACGAAATATTTACACCACCATCATTTCCGTTGATAATGTGATTCGAATTTTCAGGATTGACCCAAGTTACATGATGATCGGCATGAACGTTTTCTTTAGAAATGGCAGTAAAAGTTTTTCCTCCATCTTCCGAAAACAGTAATGGAACACCACCAATATAAACACGATTTTGATTTTTCTCATCTACAGAAATGTTCGCAAAATAGTAGCCGTAGGTGTAAAACATATCGTCAATATAATTCTGATTCGCTCTTTTCCATGATTTTCCGCCATCTTCCGATTTGTAAACTTCGCAACCAATTACTTCAGTTTCAAATAACGCTTTATTTGCATCGGATAAAACCGCTAGAACTTCTTTAGGTTCCATGTTATTATTGGCAACCCAATTTTTAATATTTTCCGCACGATATTTATCTCTAAAACCACTTTCTTTCAAAGCGATATTCAATTCTTTATTCGAAATTTCCATGAAATCCGCTCCAGGAGTAGATAACATCGTGGTTAATTTACTTTTCGAATCCGTTTTTGGTCGCTTGTTTTGATTGTCTACGACAGCATAAATCACGTTTTCATTAAACATGGCTAAACCAATTCTTCCGACACCTTCATTTGTTGGAAATCCACTTTCTTTTGTAGTGACTAATTGCCAAGAAGTTCCGCCATCTTCACTTTTATAAATCCCCGATTTTTCTCCATCACCATCAAAATGCCAAGCTTTTCTATCTTTTTGCCAAGAAGCCGCAAACATGATTTTTGGATTGTTTTTCGAAACGGCTAAATCAATAATTCCAGCATCTTCCGCCACAAACAAAGTTTGTTTCCAAGTTTTTCCACCATCAGTTGATTTGTAAATGCCACGTTCTTTATTAGTTGTATACAAATGTCCGACAGCAGCCACTACAATTTCATTCAAATTGCTTGGGTTGACCCAAATTCGGCTAATGTGATGCGAATCTTTTAATCCTAAATTTTCCCAAGTTTTGCCTTTATCCGAAGATTTTAAAACGCCAACTCCAGCATAAGACGAACGCGAAGCATTCACTTCACCAGTTCCAACCCAAATTGTTCCCGAATTCCAATCCACCGTAACTGAACCACAATTAACCGTTTCTGCCGAATCCATCACAGGAGTGAAAGAAGTTCCGTTGTTATTGGTGAACCAAAGTCCGCCAGTAGCATAAGCCACGTAAAATTCTGTTGGATTTTTTGGATTTACAGCTAAATCTACCACGCGACCACTCATGATGGTTGGTCCGATATTTTTAGCTTCGACTTGATTAAACAACGAATTTTGAGCGATTGCCGATTGCACAATCAATAAAAACAGGATAGTAATTTGCTTCATCTTGAAAAAATTTGTTGAAAATTAGCCAAAACATTGCACTTCTACAAAATTTCTAAAGTATTTAACAACTTTTCATTTTTATCTTATTAATTTTGAAAAACTATTTTTCTACCACATAGAAACATAGAATTTTGATTGTTTAGAAAAGGCATTTTATTCATTTTAGTAAACATAGTTCAAACTATCTGAAAATGAAATGCTATATTTTTCTCAAACTTTCTAAGTAAACCTATGTATCTATGTGGTTAGAATTTAAATATTAAAAAATCTTTACATCATGAAATACCATCAAATAGACCGCGATTTATACGTTAAAAACAGAGCGAAATTTACAGCTCAAATGAAACCAAACAGCGTTGCGGTATTCAATTCGAACGATATTTATCCAGTAAGTGCTGATAGCACATTGCCATTTGCACAACATAGAGATATTTTATATTTATCTGGTGTGGATCAAGAAGAAAGTATTTTATTGCTTTTTCCAGATGCACCTTACGAACATTTGAAAGAAATTTTATTCTTAAAAGAAACGAATGAGCACATTGCCATTTGGGAAGGTGAAAAACTAACCAAAGAAAGAGCTTTCGAAGTTTCTGGAATTAAATCGGTGATTTGGTTACAAGGTTTCCATAAGACTTTGAAAGAAATCATGGCTTATGCCGATACGATTTACATCAACACTAACGAACATTACAGAGCGGTTATTGAAACCGAAACTCGTGAAGCGCGTTTTATCAAATGGTGGAAAGAAAATTATCCAGCACACAAAGTAGAAAAATCGAATCCTATTTTACAAAGATTGCGTTCGGTTAAAGAAAGTGAAGAATTGGATTTAATCCAAAAAGCATGTGATATTACTGAAAAAGGTTTCAGACGTGTTTTGAATTTCGTAAAACCAGGCGTTATGGAGTTCGAAATCGAAGCCGAATTTGCGCATGAATTTTTAAGAAATCGTTCGAAAGGTTTTGCTTACACCCCAATTATCGCTTCTGGAAACAATGCGAACGTGTTGCATTACATCGAAAACAACCAACAATGTAAAGCTGGCGATTTGATTTTATTAGACGTTGGTGCAGAATATGCGAATTATTCAAGTGATATGACGCGTATGGTTCCAGTTTCGGGTCGTTTTACAGATAGACAAAAAGCAGTTTACAATGCGGTTTTAAATGTGAAAAACGAAGCTACAAAAATGTTGGTTCCAGGAACGTTATGGAAACAATATCATGTAGAAGTGGGTAAAATCATGACTTCTGAATTATTAGGTTTAGGATTATTAGACAAAGCCGACGTACAAAACGAAAATCCAGATTGGCCAGCGTATAAAAAATATTTCATGCACGGGACTTCGCACCACATGGGATTAGACACGCACGATTACGGATTATTACACGAACCAATGCAAGCCAACATGGTATTCACAGTTGAACCAGGAATTTACATTCCGAAAGAAGGTTTTGGTATTCGTTTAGAAGACGATATGGTGATTCAAGAAAAAGGAGCAGCATTTAATTTAATGCGTAATATTCCGATTGAAATTGAGGAAATTGAAGCGATTATGAATGCTTAATTAGAGAAAAGATACAAGAAGAAAGAGAAAAGACGGTTTACGAAAGTGAGCCGTTTTTTTATGCTCAAACTTTCTTTAACACAAAGTTGTCATTCCGACGCAGGAGGAATCTCATAACATGAGCAGATAATGTGATTTCTCCTTAGGTCGAAATGACAAAAACTTGTTTTATACCGACGGAATCACTTCCACTACCATTTCATTCCCAGCTTTGTCGTAATAACTGCAAGTCATTTTATCCATTACCACAATCCATTTTTCAACACCTGATTTGGCGCAATCGTTTAAAAACGTCATGTAATCGGTGTTGCCTTGTTGGTGCGATTTTAAGTCGGATTTGAATTGTTCAAGGTTGCTTTCATCAGCAATGGTTAAGGTTTCCGAAAAACCTTCTGATGACGTTTGAAAATTATCTTTTCCGAAATAATTGGTATGATTATCAAAAACAAAAGTTTCAAATGAAGTAACACCAAGCGCAATAATGTCTTGCATGTATTTTGGAAAATCAGCACCGCTTTTTACTTTGGCGTGTGCTTCGTGAATTTGTTGGATGGTGAACATAGGTTTATTTTTTTGGTAATTGAATTTGTGGTAATGGTTGACAAAGTGTTTTATTTA
>NZ_JAKLJH010000128.1 GCF_023151265.1 Flavobacterium sp. | reverse complement strand
TCAGATTTACTTAATAATTTCAAATTCTGCTAAAGTTGCCATTCTGGCTTTGTTTAATTTTAAAGTTTTACCATCAAAATTATAATTATCAGCCATTTCTAAAACTTTAGCTAGTTCTTGTTCGGTTACCATATCTTCACAAGCCATCATAGTGGAAGCTACTTTTGAGAATTCAATACGACTAACCTCTTCTTTTAACTTATAGCTTCCCATCATATTATTACAACCTGCAAAAGCTGAAAATCGTCCATCAGGATTAAAAGTAATTCCGTAATCTCTTTTGCTATCTTTATTCTTTTCGATAGTTTTTCCGTATAATTTCACCAAACGCCATTTGGAATTTTTCAATTCAACTTTAGGAACTTCTTTGGTTTTTGTTTCTTCTTTTTGAACTAGTGCAATTGGTTCAGAAATTTCAATTCTTGATAATTGGTATTTTGAAGCTAAATCACCTTCAATGCGTTTTCCATCAACATCTAAATGAAATAATGCATTTTCACCCACAAAATATTGATTTGGAGCAGCTGAACCCGAAAGCGTAATCGTATTTCCTGCATCATTCCATGTGAATTTACCAGTTTCTTTAAACACTTTACTCGATTTCCCTTTGTAAACGGTTTCCTTAATATACGAATCTTCAGTTAATGAAATCGTAGTTTCGATAGATTCGCAATCGGCACACGGAAGATTACCTCTATAGTTTCCTTGATAATCTAAACTATTTTTAGCGTTATGTTCATCAACTTGAACTACTGTAGAATCAATTGGTGTTCCTTCTGTTTCTTTTTCAATATCCTTTTTACAAGAAGTAAAACCAATAGCTATTATTCCTAAAATTAGAAGACTTTTTTTCATGTTGTTTGTTTTTTTGTGATTAATGTAAATTTACGACTTATTTCTTATATCAAAAAGAATTCCAAAATTCATAAAATGTTATATTTGCACTACAAATTTTTACAATCATGACCAATTTACAATCTACGATAGAACAAGCATGGGAAAATCGTGCTTTATTACAAGAAGAAACTACGCAAAAAGCGATTAGAGAAGTTATCGAATTATTAGATAGCGGAAAACTTCGTGTAGCTGAACCAGTTGAAAACGGTTGGCAAGTGAACGAATGGGTTAAAAAAGCAGTAGTGATGTACTTCCCTATTCAAAAAATGGAAACTTGGGAAGCAGGCATTTTTGAATACCACGATAAAATGGAATTAAAACGCAATTATGCAGAAAAAGGAATTCGTGTAGTTCCAAATGCAGTGGCAAGATATGGTGCTTATATTTCTTCGGGTGTAATTTTGATGCCAAGTTATGTAAACATTGGTGCTTATGTAGATGAAGGCACCATGGTGGATACTTGGGCAACCGTAGGAAGTTGTGCACAAATTGGAAAACACGTGCATCTTTCGGGTGGTGTTGGAATTGGTGGTGTTTTAGAACCACTACAAGCGGCTCCAGTAATTATTGAAGATGGCGCTTTCATCGGTTCAAGATGTATTGTGGTTGAAGGTGTTCACGTAGGAAAAGAAGCGGTTTTAGGTGCGAATGTATGTTTGACTGGTTCTACAAAAATTATTGATGTTACAGGTGATGAGCCTATCGAATATAAAGGAGTTGTTCCAGCACGTTCAGTTGTAATTCCTGGAAGTTATACGAAGAAATTCCCTGCTGGAGATTATCAAGTACCTTGTGCAATTATCATTGGTCAAAGAAAACCTTCAACCGATTTGAAGACTTCATTGAATGATGCTTTGAGAGAATATAACGTAGCGGTATAATTCAAAGTACAAAATACGAAGTTTAAAGTACAAAGTTGAATTCCAATTCATGACAAAACTGTTGTGAATTGGAATTTTTATTTTCATCAAAAAGTAAATTACAAGTAAATAAATTGTAAATTTTATATGAATAGTTAAATTTGCTGAAAAATACCTTTCTATGTCAAACTATTTTAGCAGTGTAAAACTATTTTTCAAGCGTTTTTTTGTGGTTCTTTTTATTTACCAAATTTGTCGTTTGTTGTTTTACTTTTTCAATAAAAATGCCTTTGAAAACATTTCTGCTAAAGGTTTTTTAGGCGGTATTCATTTTGATTTATCGGCAATTGCCTACATCAATTTAGTTTTTGCACTTTTGCATTTTATTCCAGGAAATTTTAAATACAAACCTAACTATCAAAAGTATTTGAAAATTGGTTTCTTTATTGTGAATTTTATCTTCATCTTAACCAATTTTGTAGATTTCGAATACTACAAATTCACGGGAAGAAGAAGTACTTTTGGTATGATTACCGCAAGCGGAATGGAAAACGAAATTGGTGGATTAATCTTTTCATTTTTAATAGAATTTTGGTATTTACCAATTCTTGCATTAATTTTAGGAATAGTATTTTGGAAAGTAATTCCGAATTTAAAGCCAGCAAGCGAACAAAGTTCAAACTGGTCACAAATTGCGAAACAATCTGGAATGTTTTTGCTTTTAATGGGATTTGTATTCTTATTAGGTCGTGGTGGATTTCAGAAAAAACCGTTACGTATTGTAGATGCAGTAAATTATGGTTCGATAAATCAATCGGCAATTGTGCTGAATACACCGTTTTGCATTATTAAAACTATTGGTAAAAAAGAAACTTTAGAATCTCCAAAATACTTTTCAGAAAATGAATTAAACCAAATTTTCAATCCAATAACTGAAATTTCATCCACTGAAAATTCGAACAAAAAAAATGTAGTAATTATCATTTTAGAAAGTTTTGGAAGAGAAAATATTCAGCGCGGACAAACACCCTTTTTAGATAGTTTGATTGAAAAATCGTTGTTCTTTGAAAACGGTTTTGCTAATGGAAAACTTTCTATTGATGCTGTTCCTTCAACGCTTTCGAGTATTCCGAGTTTGATGAATAATTCGTTGATTACATCAAGTTATTCGATTAACGAAGTGTATGGGTTACCAAAAATTTTAAAAGCAAACGGTTATCAAACAGCATTTTTTCATGGTGCTTTCAACGGAAGTCAAAATTTTGACCAATATTGTAAAGTGGCTGGTTTTGATGATTATTTTGGTAAAAATGAATATGTTGGTCCAGAAGCTTTTGATGGAAGATGGGGAATTTTTGACGAAGAATTTATGCAATATTTTTCTGGGAAGATGACCGAATTCAAACAACCTTTTTTCAGTACGATTTTTACCATTTCATCGCATAATCCATACATAATTCCAGAAAAATACAAAGGAAAATTTCCAAAAGGAACTACTAAAATTCATGAAAGTATTGCGTATGCTGACAATGCTTTGAAACGTTTTTTTGAAACGGCTTGTAAGGAAGATTGGTATAAAAACACACTATTCGTAATAACTTCAGACCACACTTCATCTGAACCAACCGAGAAAAAGTTTAAAACTAATGTAGGTAAATTTAGAGTGCCAATTCTGTTTTTTGATCCTTCAAATCCTTCTATCGTTGGAAAAAATCAGAAGAATTTACAACAAATTGACATTATGCCTTCGATAATTGATTATTTGAATATCGATAGTAAAATGATTACCTACGGAAAATCATATCAATCTGAAAAAGATTTTGTGGTGTATTATTTAGACAATATTTACCATTATGTTTCGGGCGATTATTACTTGGCTTTCGACGGAAAAAAATCGTTAGGATTGTATAATTTCAAGAAAGATGAATTGCTAAAAACCAATTTAATCAAAACCGAAAAAGCAAAAACAACCGAAATGGAAACGTTTATAAAAGCGTATATTCAATCGTTTAATGAGCGAATGATTGGAAATAAATTAACGCTTCAATAATTTTTCTTGACGTTGTAATTTCAGTAATTTGGCGTATTTCATGTGCGAGAAAAACCCTTGAATTAAAGCAATTGTGATGCCGTCAATTCCGTTGAAAATTCCTTTTTTAAAGAAATAACATCTGATAAAAGCGGTTAAACCATTGATTACAGGTTTCATTGATCCTACTCTTTTTCCTTGATCAAAAAGTTGTTGTGCATGCCAAGTGGAATACTGGTTTTTCTTAGCTATAATTTGCTCAAAAGATTCCCAGCCGTAATGTAAAATGTGAACGGCTACTTTATTCTCGTTAGTAGTTTCAATTTTTTGATGCACTTTAGCTTCTGATGGTTTTGCGGTTTTCTTATTGAAAAAACGCACTTTATGATCGGGATACCAACCTGAAAAATCAATTAATTCATCGGCTAAAAAGTTTTTAACTCGAAACGAAAAAGCATCATAATTTCCTTCTAAATACTTTTCTTTTAAGATAAATTCTTTGGCATCTTTATCTAAAAACTCGTCAGCATCTAAATTTAAAATCCAATCGTTTTTGCAAAAAGGCAATCCGTGTGTGCGTTGTGGTCCATCACCAAGAAATTTTTGAGAAATTACTTTAGCTCCTTTTTCTTCGGCAATTTTTACTGTATTATCAACACTTAACGAATCAACAACGATAACTTCATCGCACACTTCAAACAAAGCATCGATGCATTTTCCAATATTTTTTTCTTCATTATAAGTAATGACTAAACCGCTAATTGCCATAAAAATTGAGTTTTCACAAAAGTAATCAATTTATTTTGTTGGCAAAGTTTCAAAATCAGTGTATTTTAGCCAAATAATTTATCAAAATGAAAATTTTAGTCATACAACAAAAGCGAATTGGAGATGTATTAACTTCTACCATATTATCTAATAATTTGAAGCAAAAATATCCAAATGCACAAGTGGATTATATGTGCTATGCCAATTGTGTTGATGTCCTAAAAAACAATCCAAACATTGATAATATTATAGTTTTGGAAGAAAAAGTGCGAAAAAACTACCTTTCACTTTTTCAATTTATTTTTAAAATCAGAAGTACCAAATATGATGCGGTGATTGACGCTTATAGTAAGCTGGAAACCAATTTAATCACACTTTTTTCTGGTGCTAAATATAAAATTTCATACAAGAAAGGATATTCCAATATATTCTACAATTACAATATTGAACGACTTAAAAACGGTACGAAATCGGATATTGGATTAGCAATTATTAATCGTTTACGATTATTAGAACCACTGATTAAAGAAGAAATTACCGATTATAAACCCAAAGTTTTTTTAACGGATTCAGAGATTAATCAGGCAAAGGAAATGTTAGCGAAATTTCCATTAAAAACCGACAAACCCACTTTTATGATTGGGATTTTAGGTAGCGAATGGTACAAAACATATCCGTTTGAAAAAATGGCAGAATTGTTAGATTTCACGGTTCAAACAACTGATGCAAATTTGCTTTTCAACTACATTCCAAAACAAAAAGAAGACGCTCAAAAAATCTTCGATTTGTGTCAACCCGAAACGCAACAACGCATTTATTTTGATTTGTATGCCGATGATTTGCGTTCGTTTTTAGGATTATTGTCGCAATGTGATGCTTTGATTGGAAACGAAGGCGGAAGTGTGAACATGGCAAAAGCGTTGTTTGTTCCAACATTTTCCTTGTTTTCACCAAGTGTAGATAAAGAAACTTGGCAAATTTTTGAAGATGAGAAAAACATTTCGATTCATTTAAAGGATTTGAAACCCGAAATTTATGCTGAATTTGACGAAAAGTACATCAAAGAAAACACCTTTAAATATTTTGAAGAATATCCGATTGCTTTGATTAAAGAGAAATTGAAAGATTTTTTTGAGATTATTCGCTGATATATTTTGACAAACCATTTTCAATAAAAGTCACATTGTGTTTTTTATTGAAATTGCGAATAGTATTGTTTTTCTCCCAAGTTTCGGGAGTAGCGTAACCTCTTTTGTGGTCTAAATGTAAACAAACGGCACTATAACGAATTTGCTTCGATAAAATCCCGAAGTTGAACAGACGTTCGCCAACTTCTCTATCCAAACCACCGTATTGCATTTCTTCATTGAATCCATTTACGGCAACTAAATCTTTCTTAAAACAAGACGTGTTGTGACCATTAAAAGTTCGTTTTGTTGGTGTTAACCAATTCATAAATGACGCAAAAAATGAAATTTTGGTCAGTTTAGATAATTTAAAAGTCTTAGAAACACCATTTTTTATCAACCAAGAAATGGAAAAACAATCTTGCTTTTGGATATTTTCTAATGAAATTTTATGTGAAGCTTCCATTGGTAATTTAAAATAGCCTCCTGAAAGAAAATAGCCTTCTTCTTGGTGTTTTAAATGTTGGGCAACAAAATCTTTTCGTGGAATACAATCGCCATCGGTAAAAAGCAAGTAATCAGAATTGGTTTTGAGAATAGCTTTATTCAAGATTTTACATTTCTGAAAACCATTATCTTCTTGCCAAATATGAACAATTGGAAACTTAAATTGGTTTTGAAAAGATGCAATTACGGCTTTTGTTTTTTCGGTAGAACCATCATCAGCAATAACAACCTCAAAATCTTGCTCGGTTTGGACGCTGTATCCAACAAGCACTTTTTGAAGCCATTCTTCCGAATTGTAAGTGGTGATAATTACCGATAATTTCATCTAACGAATTAAAAGTGAAAAATACTACTTTTTCCAGAACTTTAATTTCTTTTTGATTCTTTTTTTTCGGTGAAAGCGATATTGGAAATCGGCCGTTAAACCCCACATGGTTTCAAAAATAGTAGTTTCGTCACCGTTTGAAAGTTTTGCGTATTCATTACTCATCACCGCAATCATGTCTTTCTTGTGTGTGATTTTCGATAAATTCTTCATTCGGGTTTTGAAATCGAGAGTTTCATGAAATTGCATTCGGTTCAAATCCACTAGAAAAAACAAATAACTTCCGTCATTATTTTTACGAATTAAGGTATTTCCTGGTGAATGATCTAAGAATTCAATGCCTTTTTCGTGCATTTCAAAGGTAAATTGAGTAAACTTTCGGATGATAAAATCTCTGTTTTCAAAAGCTTCATTTTGTACAATTTCTCTGAATTCAAATACATTTTCTAAATGTTCGCAAGCGTAATAACTTTCTTTTAATCCGATAAAATCATAATTTTCGAAAAAAGCAACGGGTTGTGGTGTTCCAATTTGCATTTCCATCAATTTTGAAGCAAATTCAAACGAGCGACGTGCTTTTGATTTTCTAAAATAGCGATAAGCAATTTTGTTAATGATGTTAGGTTTCTTGAACGATTTTATGCTAATCACATCATTTCCCAATTCAAAAAGTTTAATTGCATTACGTTTTCCAATAACAAAATCTTTACCAGATGATGTAAAATGGGTAATGTAATTTTCGATTTGAGTTTTATATTTTAAGAAGTTGGGATGATACTGCGCTAGCATGTTTTTTTTATTCAAAAGTAGCTATTGTTGGTTATAATTCCAATTTATTGAATATTTTTACATGATTTTAGCAAACGAATATGAAAGAATTACCAAAATGTTCCTTAGTTACACCAACATATAATTGGCCCGAAGCGCTTGAATTATTACTTTTAAGCATTACTAAACAAACAGTTTTACCTAATGAAGTAATTATTGCCGATGATGGTTCAAAAGAGGAAACTCGTTTGCTA
>NZ_JAKLJH010000127.1 GCF_023151265.1 Flavobacterium sp. | reverse complement strand
ATTAGATTGTTTGTTATACTTTGTAATTGGAAATAACTTACCTTTCAAAACGCAATTTGAAGGGTTGCAAAAGGCAAGAGATTGGGGATTTAAAGTGCCAACACAATCCAAATTAGCTAAAAACCTAAACGAAGTTTTCGAATACATCAACTATTGGGACAAACACCGTCATGATTTACCTTATGAAACTGATGGTGTAGTGATTAAAGTTAATAATTTACAACATCAAGAGGAATTAGGTTATACGGCAAAATCACCACGTTGGGCGATGGCATATAAGTTTAAAGCCGAACAAGTAACTACAAAATTAAACTCGATTTCATATCAAGTTGGGCGTACAGGAGCGATTACGCCTGTTGCGAATTTAGAACCAGTTCAATTGGCGGGAACAATTGTAAAACGTGCTTCTTTACATAATGCTGATCAAATTGAAAAGTTAGACATTAGAATTGGTGATGAAGTTTTTGTTGAAAAAGGAGGCGAAATTATTCCGAAGATTATAGCAGTAGCTCAAAGAGGAAATCAAGCGGAACCTACGAAATACATCACGCATTGTCCTGAATGTCAAACTGAATTGGTTAGAAGCGAAGGCGAAGCGAATCATTTTTGTCCAAATTTTTATGGCTGTCCGCCTCAGATTATTGGAAGAATTCAGCATTTTATCACCCGAAAAGCCATGGATATTGATGGATTAGGTGGAGAAACGGTTGCTTTATTATTCAATGCTGGTTTGGTTACTAATTATGCTGATTTGTACGAATTGAAAAAGGATCAAATCATTCCGCTAGAAAGAATGGCTGAAAAATCAGCTGAGAACTTGATTAACGGAATTGAAAAATCGAAAACCATTCCTTTTGAACGTGTTTTATATGCGTTAGGAATTCGATATGTAGGGGAAACGGTTGCAAAAAAATTAGCGAAACATTACAAATCTATTGATGCAATTGCGCAAGCGAGTATCATGGATTTGATTTTAGTTGATGAGATTGGCGATAAAATCGCACAGAGTGTCGTTCAATTCTTTGAAAATCAAGAAAATATTCGTATTATTGATAGGCTTAAGAGTTTTGGAGTTCAATTAGAATCGGGTGAAGAAGATGTTTTACTTTCGGAAAAATTAAAAGGAAAAACATTCGTTGTATCAGGTGTTTTTGAAATTTATTCGAGAGACGAACTGAAAAAAGCCATTGAAGATAATGGAGGAAAAGTTGGAAGTTCCATCTCATCAAAAACCGATTATGTAATAGCTGGAGATAATATGGGGCCGTCAAAATTAGAAAAAGCAAATCAGCTAAAAATTGCCATCATAACAGAATTAGATTTCAAACAAATGATAGATGCTTAAAGTAAATTCGGCTTTAATATTATATTTTACAGCTTTTGCCTTGTATGTATTTGCTGTTTTAATTGGTAACGATAACTTGGAACTTTTTAGTAAGCCAATTATCATTCCGTCGATTTACTATTTCTATTATATAAGAGTCAGAGGTAGGATTGATTATTTGTTTTCTTTTTCGGTTTTGTCTTTTTTTATAGGAGAAATTTTGCATCTTATTAGCAGAGAAGAATTTAATGTTTCTGGACTTATTTTTTTACTAATACCTTATTTTATTGTACTTTATTTTATATTTCAAGACTTAGTTTATTATTTGAAGAAGAAAAAAATTAACTTGAATACCTTTTCTTTCTACATTATTGTAATGCTTTTAGTGTATTTGTTTTTTAATGTATTAATGATGATGATTGAAGAGAATAGTTTTGAATTTTTTATTTATTCTTTATATGGAATATTGCTGTTGTTAATGGGGGTTTTATCTTTTGTAATGCTAATTAATTACAATAACAGAACCATTTTGTATACGGGTTTTATGGTTGGATGTTTTTTATTGTCCGATTTGTTTTTTGTTTTTTCAAAAAAAATACCCGATTTATTGGCTTTAAAAATGATTAATGTTACGACTCAAGAATTATCGTTTTTTTGTTACATAAGTTATTTTGTTTATAGAACTAAATTTAATCTTTATGGTAAAACAACTATTCAAGACTGACAAAATCATCGATAATAGAGCCGGTGTAGCTTTATATGTTTATTTTATTTCCCATATCTGCTATCTATTTTTTTATAGAGTTTATGAAGATATGGATATAGCTTTTATTTTTAAGCCAATAATTGTTCCCAGTATTGCTTTTGCTTATTTTTTCATTACCAAATCACTAAAAATTTACTTGAATTTGAGTTTGTTTTTAGTGATTTTTTTTGCCGATAATCTAATTTTGTTGGAAGATCAAGAGCTAAAAGTTTTTTCAACCTATTTGTATTTGATTGCTATTGGAATTTTATTTAACTATGTTGTTACAGATTCGCAATTGTTTAGAAAGAATCAATTCCTAAAAGATAATTTTAAATATTTTATTATTTCTTATTTAGTTTTAGTGATACTTTACAAGGTAGCCAGCATGTCTTTTAACTATGAATTTAAAGAGTTTTTTGTAGTAATTGGATATATTATAATGTTCTTAATGGTTTTAATCTTGAGTGTTTACAATGCATTACGATTTAAATCAATTGCTTCTAGATTTTTATTGTTAACTATTTTATGTCTATTTTTTTCGGACATATTTATAGTGCTAAACAAATACTATTTCAAAAACGATATTTTTATTTATATCTCTTGTATAATCGAAATTCCGGTGTATTATTTTCTTTTGAAGTATCTGCTTTATCGCGAAAAGTATTAAACAATAATGTTCTTAGTTTGATTATGAAGTAATTTATCGTTTGTCAAGTAGAAATCAATTCGACCTAAATTCACTCCAAAACACCCAACCTGATTAATTAAAACTTCTTTTCCTTCGCTATTTTTTTCAATAACTGGCTTATCTAAGAAAGTATGCGTATGACCACCAATAATTAAATCGATATTTTTTGTTTTTTGAGCTAATACAATATCGCTAGGTTTTTCAGGTTCGTCTTTGTATTTGAATCCTAAGTGTGATAAGCAAATTACCAAATCACATTTCTTTTCTTCTTTTAGAATTCGCGTCATGTCTTGTGCTACTTCAATCGGATTATTGTAAACCGTTTCTTTGTAAAGTTTTTTATCCACAAGTCCGTCTAATTGAACGCCTAATCCGAAAATTCCAATCTTAATTCCGTCTTTTATAATGATTTTATATGGTTTTACGATATCATTCAAAACCGTATTTTTAAAATCATAGTTTGCTGATACAAAATCGAATTTCGCATGAGGTAATTGGGTATAAAAACCATCAATTCCGTTGTCAAAATCGTGATTTCCCATAGTAGCCAAATCGTATTGCATCATACTCATTAGTTTGAATTCCAATTCGCCACCATAATAATTGAAGTATGGAGTTCCTTGAAAAATATCGCCAGCATCTAACAACAGCACGTTTTTTTCTTCTTTTCGGATGCTTTCTATAATAGCAGCTCTTCTTGCAGCGCCACCCATATTTGGATTTTTTGGATGATCGGTTGGGAATGGATCGATATGACTATGCGTGTCATTCGTATGTAAAATGGTAATCTTTTTGCTTTCAATAGTAGAAAAACTACTTAAACTCACTCCTGATAAACCAAGTAAAGCCGAACTCGCAGCTGTTTTTTGGATAAAATCTCTTCTTTTCATAGCTAAGTATTATTCTAAAATTATTTTTTCTGTTGTAATATTTGGAATCGTATCTACTTTCTTGAAATAATCAATCATCATATTTCTAAGCTTGTATTCCATGTCAAATTTGATTTTACTTTCTTTAAAAAACGTCATATTATCGCCTCCATTGGCTAAATAATCGGAAGTTCCCACATAATAAATTCGATTTTCATCCAAAGGTTGATTGTTAATTTCAATCTTATTTATCGCTGAAGTTGACTTATTAATGTAAATTTTCATGCCATATAACGGATGCGGTTTTTTCTCTTTGATAATGTATTCTGCTAAAGTTTTGATTTCTTTTCCTGTAAGTCCCACAACGATTAAACTATTTTCAAAAGGCATCACTTCAAAAGCGGTTCTTGTAGTTACATTTCCTTTAGGAATTACAGCTCTAATACCGCCGTGATTAAGTAAGCAAACATCAATCGTTTTATTTTCTCTTTTTTGAAAAACTGGATTTCCAAGTTCGAATGTAATTTCCGCTAATAAATTTCCGATATTCGATTGCCAAGTTCCTTTACTTTTGTCTTGTGTTTCCGGACAATAAGCTAAAACACTATTTAAATCTTTGTTGATGTTATCACTGTAAGGTTTTACGTAAGTCGCAATGGCTTCGTTTTCGCCTTTTTCTTTGGTAACGCCTATTTTTTTTCCTTCAATTTTAGTAGTTTGATAGGAAGAAGTTGATTTACAAGATATAAAGAGATTAAATGTTAATAATATAACAAAAAATCCAAAAGATATCGTATTCTTTTTTACATTTACAAGCATAACAAAAGCTTAAATTTTTAATTTTGTCGAATAGGTAAAAATACTATGTTTTATAATATTATAAAGAACTTTTTTCTTAAAAAAAATGTTACTAAACGATTAGCAACTCAAAATTCGTCTGGTTCAAACGATAAAGTGTTGACGGTTGGAGTTTTAGTTGACGAATCTTATTTCTCTGAAACAGCTCAACTAGTTGAAAGAATAGCTTCGCAAGGAATTGATGCTAATAATATTTCGATATTAGTTTATAAAGATAAAATCAAGAAGAAGGAAGTAATAAACGAACCCTTTTTGTCGTTAAAAAACATTTCGATTTCAGGAGAGATTAATAAAAAAGAAGTAAATGATTTTATCGAAACGCCTTTTGATTTGTTAATCAATTATTACGATGTTAATAAAAGTGCTCTTTTATTGCTTTCAACAAAATCAAAAGCGAAATTTAAAGTAGGATTTGACACGGTTGACAAAAGAGTCAATCATTTTATCATAAAAACACTCGTTGAAAATTTTAATGAGTTTGTTTTAGAACTGTTTAAGTATTTGAAAATTTTAAATAAAATATAAAAAATGCAATCATTTATTGGTACAGGTGTTGCTTTAGTTACGCCATTTAAAAAAGATTTTTCGGTTGATGTTGATGCGTTAACTAGAATTGTTAATCATGTTGTTGAAGGTGGAGTAGAGTACTTGGTAGTTTTAGGAACTACAGCAGAATCGGCAACTTTATCACAAGACGAAAAAGAATTGGTTATCGATACAATAATTAAAGCAAATGTAGGAAGATTGCCGTTAGTTTTAGGTGTTGGAGGAAATAATACACATAAAGTAGTTGAAGAATTAAGAACAAGAGATTTTTCTCATTTCTCGGCTATTTTATCAGTTTCTCCTTATTACAACAAACCAACGCAAGAAGGAATTTACCAACATTTCAAAGCAGTTGCTGAAGCATCTCCAATTCCAGTAATTCTCTACAATGTACCAGGAAGAACAGCAAGTAACATGTTGCCATCAACGGTTATCCGAATTGCAAATGATTTCAAAAATGTAATCGGAATTAAAGAAGCTGCCGGCGATATCGTTCAAGCAATGAAATTAATTCAAACAAAACCAGAAGGATTTTTAGTAATTTCTGGAGATGATATGATTACTTTACCAATGGTTTTAGCGGGTGGAGCAGGAGTGATTTCTGTAATAGGCGAAGGTTTTCCAAAGGAATTCTCTGAAATGGTTCGTTTAGGCCTACAGAGAAAAGTAGATGAAGCATATAAATTACATTACCTTTTAGCAGATAGCATCGATATGATTTTCGAACAAGGAAATCCTGGAGGAATTAAAGAAGTCTTTAAAGCATTGGGATTATCTGAAAATACAGTAAGATTACCTCTTGTAAATGTAAATGAAGATTTAGCAACAAGATTGCATAATTTTACTCGTAAATTAAGTTAAAAAAAGATTTTTGTAGTAAACAAATAATGTCTAAATTTGCAGTTGCTTTTTTAGACTTCTAAAGTATTGAATTTTAAGAAAGATTAAATTTAAATAAATGAATAGAATAGTTAGTTTTCTTTTTATTGCAATTTTTTTGGTTTCGTGTAGCGAGTATCAAAAGGCATTAAAATCAGACGATGTTGCAATAAAAAATGAAGCAGCGAATAAAAAATATGAAGCTGGAAAGTATTTAAAAGCTATCAGATTATACGAACAGATTGCACCAGCTTACAAAGGAAAACCAAACGCTGAGCGTATGTTTTACTTTTATTCAATGTCGCTGTATAAATCAGAACAGTACTATTTGGCAGGATATCAGTTAGAAAATTTTGTAGCTACTTATCCTAAAAGTGAAAAAAGAGAAGAATGTGCTTTCTATGCTGCTGAATGTTTTTATAGGTTATCACCGGTTTATAGTTTAGATCAAACCGATACTGAAAAAGCACTAGATAAAATGCAACGTTTTATAGATATCTATCCAGAATCTCAATTTTTACCACAAGCTAATGTTTATGTGAAAGAATTAAGAGAAAAATTAGAAAAAAAAGCATTTGAAATTGCAAAACAATACAATACGATTTCTGATTTTAAAGGAGCTTTAAAAGCTTTTGAGAATTTCTTAGCAGATTATCCAGGAACTCCTTACAAAGAACAAGCTTTGTATTATAGATTCGATTCTGCTTATAAACTTGCTATCAATAGTGTTGAATCAAAAAAACAAGAACGTTTAGTTTATGCTAAAAATACATATACAAATTTAATTAAGCATAACGGTCAAACGGAATATAAAGAAGAAGCTGATAAAATGTTAGCTGAATTGGAACAAGAATTACAAAAGTATACTAAATAAAAAGTAAATCATGGATTTAAAGAAAACAAATGCTCCTGTAAACACTATTACTTACAACAAAAGTAAATTAGAAGAGCCTACCGGAAACATTTATGAAGCGATTACTATTATGGCAAAACGCGCTAATCAAATCAATACTGAAATTAAAAAAGAATTGATTGAAAAATTAGAAGAGTTTGCTACTTATAATGATAGTTTAGAGGAAATTTTTGAAAACAAAGAGCAAATTGAAGTTTCAAAATTCTATGAAAAATTACCAAAACCACACGCTTTAGCAGTACAAGAGTGGGAAGAAGGTAAAATCTATTACAGAGACGCAAAATAATCATTATGTCTGTTTTAAGCGGTAAAAAAGTCTTGCTAGGTATATCTGGTGGTATAGCTGCTTACAAAACAGCCAATTTGGTTAGATTACTTATAAAAGCAGGTGCACAAGTACAAGTTGTAATGTCGCCTGCTTCTTTGCATTTTGTTACGCCACTTACTTTGGCAACACTTTCTAAAAATCCGGTTTATTCTACTTTCTATAATGAAGAAGAAGGAAATGGCGAATGGAATAACCATGTAGAATTAGGTTTGTGGGCTGATTTTATGCTAATTGCTCCAGCTACAGCTAACACACTATCTAAAATGGCAAATGGTAATTGCGATAATTTACTTATAGCAACTTATTTGTCTGCAAAATGTCCAGTTTATTTTGCGCCTGCAATGGATTTGGATATGTACAAACACCCATCAACTTTAGATAGTTTTCACAAATTGAAATCAT
>NZ_JAKLJH010000126.1 GCF_023151265.1 Flavobacterium sp. | reverse complement strand
TCCATTATCGTAATTTATTGATTAATAAACCGATAAGCGTTCTATGTGCTTATCAAAACTTATGTTTTTAGAAGTGAAGTTACAAGCTTTGATATCACAAATATAAAAGGTTATTTTAATAAATAATCTTATTTGAGTAAATATTTTTTATTCGAATTGAGTAAAATAAATTTTTAACTAATTGATTTTCAAACAAATAAATTCAACTATCACGATTTCGTAGATTCTCGAATTATTAGATTTGTTTCGATGATTTCGGTTTTGTAATGTTCGTCTTCTTCATCTTCTAATTCCAATCTTTTTATTAGCATTTCAGCTGCTTTTCTTCCCATTTTTATCCCATTTTGACTAATGGTGGTAATGGTTGGAGTGGAATATTTTGAGATAATTCCATCCGTGAAAGCAACAACCGATAAATCTTCTGGGATTTTGATTCCTTTAGACATTGCTAATTTTATTGCAGTTACAGCAAACAATTCGTTAACCGCCAAAATAGCATCAATAGATTGATTTTCTAATAATTCATTGATTTTTTCATCGCAGTGTTCAGTATCTTCAATTCGAATTATTAAGCTTTCATCTACTTCTATTCCGTGATCATGTAATACGTTTAAATAGCCATCCGTTCTCAGTTTTCCAACACTAACGTAATCAACAGTAGTTAGTAAGGCAATCTTTTTTAATCCTTTTGAAATTAAGAAATTGGTAGCTTCGTAGGCCGCCAATTGATCATCAATAATTACTTTATCACATAAGATATCATTTGATATCCTATCAAAAAGCACCACAGGCATTCCTTGATTAATTACTTCTTGAAGATGGTGAAAGTCTTTTTTCTGTTGCGTTTCTTTTGATAAGGACATGATAAAACCATCGGTACTACCATTGGCCAACATTTCCATATTGATAACTTCTTTATCGAAAGATTCGTCAGATAAACATACAATAACATTATAACCACATTCATTTGCAACCTGTTCAATACCACTAATCACTGTTGCAAAAAAATGATGAACAATTTCAGGAATAATTATACCAATTGTCTTAGTTTTCTTATTTTTTAAACTTAAAGCAATATTATTAGGCTTGTAATTATACAATTTAGCAAAAGCTTGTACTTTCAAACGAGTGTCTTCACTGATTTCTGGGCTATCACGAAGCGATTTTGAAACTGTAGAAATCGATACATCTAATTCTTTTGCAATTTGCTTTAAAGTAACTTTTCTTCTCATGACAAATCAGTCGATTATAATTTTTTAATAAATGTAACTTATTTTTTTTGGTATTGCAATATTATGTTAAAAATTGGTACTTATTGATAAAGTTTTCAACACGAAAACGTTTTCGCAAGACTTTTCACAAATCTAGGTTTTTTTATCTGCAATTTTTACATAAATTTAACATTAGAAGTGAATTTACAAGCGAATAAAAAACAATTTAACCTAAACAATTTGTATGAAAACACTGCAAAAAAAGTTATTGCTTTTGCTACTGATGTTACCCTTAGGCTTATTGGCTCAAAACACCCTTAAAGGGGTTGTTTTAGACGGCTCTTCAAAACAAACCTTACCAGGAGTAAATGTATTAGTAGCGGGCACAACAAACGGAGCTACTACCGACTTTGATGGAAATTTCACTTTAACGAACATCAAAAAAGGAGATCGAATTGTATTCTCATATATAGGCTTTAAAGATGAAACCATAACATATGAAAATCAAAACACAATAACGATTACTTTACAAGAAGATCAAAAAGAATTAAAAGATGTAATAGTAATTGGATATGGAACTACAACTAAAAAAGATGCCACAGGGTCAGTTACATCTGTAACATCAAAAGAGTTTAACAAAGGAGCCATTGTTTCAGCGGATCAATTACTTACAGGTAAAGCACCTGGAGTTAGAATAACCAACAATGGCGGACAACCAGATTCTGCTCCTAATATTAGAATTAGAGGTGGCTCTTCATTAAATGCTAACAGTAGCCCTTTATTGGTAATTGATGGTGTTCCAGTAGATAACACAACACCTGCTGGGGTTTCTAATCCATTATCGTTAATAAATCCTAATGATATTGAAAGCTTTACAATTCTTAAAGATGCATCTGCAACAGCAATTTATGGCTCTAGAGCATCAAACGGAGTTATCATAATTACAACAAAAAAAGGAAGCAAAGGAAGCCCTGAATTTAATTATTCTTCAAGTGTTTCTTTTGGGAATGTTTCTAAAAAAATAAATGTAATGGATGGTAAAACATTCTCAAAATTTATTCAAGAATATCATCCAGATTTAGTAAATAATTTAGGTATAGCTGATCCAAATGCTCCAATAGGAACAGTTGATGACCCAAGCACTCCAGACGTTATTGAAGGACGCATATTAGCAAATACGGATTGGCAAGATGCAATTTTTAGAAACTCTATTTCTACAGATCATAACATTAGTGGTAGAGCAAATTTATTTGGATATTTACCCTTTAGAGCGTCTCTTGGATACACCCGAAATGAAGGTATAGTAAAAACAAATGATTACGAAAGATATTCATATTCTATCAAAATGAATCCTAATATGTTTGACAATCATTTGAAGTTAGATGTTAATGCAAAAGGAATTATCACAGACAAAAATGCAATAGATGAGGGAAGTGCATTAGCTGGCGCAGTTAATATGGACCCTACAAAACCAATTTATGATTCAAATGGTATTTTTGGAGGTTACTATCAAACCATGACAGCAAGCAACCCAAATGTAGTGAGCGGCCAATACAATCCAGTTGCGCTTTTAGAACAAAGAAGCAGACCTGAAAGAAGTATCCGTTTTTTAGGAAATATTGAAATGGATTACAAAATGCATTTTTTACCAGAATTAAGAGCTGTGGTAAATTTAGGTTTAGATGCATCAGAATCAAAAATAAGAGAAACTTTTACGGATAATGCAATTGCAACATATAACGGAACAAACGTTGTATTTAATCCTGGAAAAAATTACCAAGAAAATCAAACTATTACCAATACCACATTTGATAGTTATTTAGTTTACACTAAAAACATGAATGGTTTACTTAAAAAATTCGATATTCAAGGTGGCTATTCTTATCAAAACTTCAAAAATGATGGTAACAAAGAAATTTACCAATACAATCCTAATACTGGTATAAGAGAAATTCTAATAAATCCTAACAATCCTAACAACAGGTATTATAACGAATTGAATTTACAATCTTTCTTTGGAAGAACCAACCTTGACTTTGCAAACAAATATCTATTAACACTATCTTTTAGAGCTGATGGTTCATCTTTATTTAGAGAAAAAGACAGATGGGGCTTTTTTCCAGCAGCAGCATTAGCTTGGAAATTAAAAGAGGAAGACTTTCTTAAAAACGTAACTTTTGTTAATGATTTAAAACTACGTTTAAGTGCAGGTAAAACAGGACAACAAGACATTACTGGAAATGTAGGTTTTTACCCATCAATTCCTTTATTCTCTATAGGTAGTACAACTAGTCAATACTTACCAGGCTCTAACTTATATTCAGCATTACCATTTAATGAAAATTTAACTTGGGAAAAAACATCAACTGTAAATGCAGGATTAGATTTTAACTTCTTTAAAAACAGTTTAATCAGTGGAACATTTGATATTTATTACAACAAAACTTCTGATTTATTAGCAAGAGTTCCTACAGCTCCTGGACAATATTTAAGTGATAGTTTTATAACTAATGTTGGAAAAACCGAAGGAAAAGGTTTTGAACTTAATCTAAACATTAAACCAATTTCTAACGACAATTCAACATTTGAATTCTATTCAAATATTGCTTATAACAGTGTTGAAGTAACAGATTTAGGAGATGTTGAAAGACTAAACGCTGGAGGAGGGTTACCAGTTGGAACTAATGTAAACTCACAAGTAAATGCAGTTGGTTTCCAACCTTATGCTTTTTGGTTATTCCAACAATTGTATGATACAGATGGAAATGTAATTCCAGGCGCATTTGTTGACAGAAATGGAGATGGTCAAATTACTAATGACGACCGTTACTATGTAGAAAGAACTCCAAAATGGACTTTTGGATTTGGTTTTAACTACAATTATAAAAACTGGGATTTTGGCACAAGTTTTAGAGGCCAATTTGGTGGACAAACTTATAATTCAAGAATCCTTACTTCTGGATGGATAGATGCTACAAGACCAACAAATTCAAGTAGTTTATCAAATGTTTTAGATTTTTATTCAGGAGAAGCGAGTACATCATTTATCAATTTTAATGGAAATGAAAAGTTTTCTGACTACATGGTAGAAGATGCAACATTCTTAAGATGTGAAAATATAGTTTTAGGATATAGATTTAACAAATTCTATAAAGATACTTCTTTAAGACTTTACGGAGCAGTTAACAACGCATTCCTTGTAACAAAATATGGCGGTCAAGACCCTGAAAACTTTGGAGGAATTGACAACAATTTCTATCCAAGACCAAGAGTATATACAGTAGGTTTAAGCTTAGATTTCTAAAAAAAACACTATGAAAAAAATAAAATTATTTAGCTTCATTGCATTAATATCAGTTTCAATTTCATGTACTGATGATTTAAATACAGAGCCTGTAGTAGAACTTTCATTAGAACAACTTTTGGCGCAAGATCCTAATGCAATAAATGGAATTATGTCAAAACTATATGGTTCATTTGCCTTATCTGGACCTAATGGCCCTGGAAGTTCTGATATTAGTGATGACCCAGGAGAATCTCCATTCTTAAGAGGAATTGTAAATTTACAAGATTTTACTGCCGATGGAATGAAAAACAGATGGGGAGATGATGGTTTAGATCAATTAACAACAGCTTCTAACTGGGATGAGAACAATAAATTCTTTAGATATTTATACAATAGGGTTTACTATACCGTACCACAATGTAACAATTTATTAGTAGTATTAAACTCAGTATCTATTGAAAACAAAGATCAAGTTATAGCTGAAGTTAAATTTCTTAGATCTTTAGCTTATTATTACATGATTGATTGTTTTGGAAAAGGCGTATTAGTAACAGAGGCACAAAATGGTGTTTCAACTCCTTTACCTGAATCAACAAGAACAGAATTATTCAACTTTGTTGAAAGCGAACTGATTCAAGCAATTGAAAATTTACCACAAACAAATTCATATGGAAGAGCTAATAAATATGCTGCTTCAATGCTATTAGCAAAACTATATATGAATGCTGAAGTCTATACAGGCACTCCAAGATACACTGACGCTCTAACATATATTAATAAAATCATCGATGAGGGTGGTTATGTATTAGATGACGACTTTGTTGAAGTTTTCTCTGCTGATAACTACATGTCTTCTGAAATTATTTTCCCTTTAATTGCGGATGCTATTGTAAGTCAAAGTTTTGGAAATACTACTTATATCATTAATGGAAGTATGAATAGTGCTACAATGACAACAACTCTATTTGGTAACCCTGGAGGTAATGATGCATGGGCAGGTCACAGAGCAACTAAAGCATGGTATGGATTATTTGGTCCATTAGGTTCTTCAACAGATGATAGAGCTGATTTATTTTGGACATCTGGGCATACTTATGAAATGACCGATTACAAAGAATGGACAAACGGATATCCTTCTACTAAATTTAGAAATACTAATTTTCATTCAACTTCTGGAACACCAACGGTTTTTTCAAGCACAGATTTTCCACTTTATAGATTATCAGATGTTTATTTGATGTATGCAGAATGCGCAATAAGAGGTGCTGGAGGAACATTAAATCAAGCTGCAACGTATGTAAACTTAGTAAGAAATCGTTCAAATGCTACTTCAATTACTGAATCTGACCTTACATTAGATTTCATCTTAGACGAAAGAGGAAGGGAACTTAATTTGGAAGGACATAGAAGAAGTGATTTAATTCGTTTTGGAAAATTCACTGGTGGATCATATCTATGGCCTTGGAAAGGAAACGCTCAAACAGGTACTAGTATACCTAGTACATATAACGTTTTCCCTATTCCTTTAACCGCTTTACAAGCTAACCCTAATTTAACACAAAACCCTGGTTATTAATATAAAAAGTATATCAAATGAAAAATTTATTAAAAATAGGTACATTAGCAATATTATTTATTGCAAATATGTCATGCGAAAATGATGATCAAACAATTATTAACCCTAGTGGAGGTCCAGAATTGTTAACTCCATTAACAGGAAGTTCATATATTTTAAATCGCAGTACTCCATCAGCTGAAGTAACAACTTTAGTTTGGAATCACGCTGATTATGGCGTTCAAACTGAAATTAATTATGAAGTTGAATTTTCTTTAGCAGACACAGAATTTGCAGTAATTACTTCAGGTGGTTTAACAAATAATCGCTTTATAACTTTTACTCACGAATCTCTTAATGCTATTGCTCTTAGTACTGGGCTAACACCTTATATTGCTGGTGATTTAGACCTAAGAATTAAATCGTCTTTAGGAACTAATGAAGATGTTGTTGCGTATTCAAATATTGTTACTATTACTGTAACTCCATATCCTACAGATCTACCAAAACTTGCCGTAGCAGGTAATCATCAAGGTTGGAATGTTGGAAACGCTCCTCTAATAGCAGCTTCAGATTTTGGAAGAACTGACTTTGAAGGATATGTTTGGTTAGATGGCGAGTTTAAATTTGTTGCTCAAAGTGCTGACGGAACATTTAACTTCCCTCCCGCTGGCGGACCTGACTATGGAGATAATGGTGATTTCTCAGGAATCTTAGCTGAAACAGGAGAATCAAACTGTACTGCTATAGCTGGTTATTACAGAGTAAGAGCAAATACTGGTGCTATTACAACTGAAAATCCTGATGGAATGACTTACTCAACAACTGCAGTTAGTTGGGGAATCATCGGTTCTGCAACTCCTACAAGTTGGGATTCAGATACAGATTTTACATATAATCCTGCAACTAAAAAATTAGAAATTGCTAGTATCGCATTAGTACCTGGAGCATTCAAATTTAGAGGAAACAATGCTTGGAGTAATGGTTTCGATTTAGGAACGGTTAATGCTGACGGATTCTTAGTTGACGGTGGTGATTTAACATTCTCAGGAGCAGCAGGAAACTATAAAGTTATTTTAGATTTATCTAATCCTAGAAGATACACTTACGAGTTAATTGCTCTTTAATTCAAATTATAAAGGGCTGCCTATAAGCGGCCCTTTTTTCTATTATAGCTATGAAAAAAATATTATTTACATTATTACTGTCGTTAAGCAATTTATTCTTTGCTAATGCACAAGTGACCATTACCCCAAGCAGTTTTAATGTTACGGATCAAATTACCATCACTGTTTCAACTGCAGCTCAAGCATGTAATCTTATGGGAACAACCCCAACTAAAGTTTACATGCACGCCGGAATTGGAGACGACAGCAACGCTTTTGGATTCTCAGTGGTAGGAAACTGGGGGCAAGACGACAGCGTTGGATTAATGACTAATAACGGAAATGGCACATGGAGTATAACTTTAACTCCTAGCACATATTTTGGTTTAAATGGTACACAACAAGCTAATACTACAAAAT
>NZ_JAKLJH010000125.1 GCF_023151265.1 Flavobacterium sp. | reverse complement strand
GTTAAATGGACTCAAAGAAGCTCCTAAATCGCGTAATCCCTCAATTCTGACTTTTGCGATAAACGAAGCCGCTCCTAACACTTCATAATATTTTAATCCGTGATAACCTGCTGAAGGTTCTGTAAATTCTGGAAATTTTCCGTTGCTCCAATCGAAATTTCCTGCATCGATGATAACACCTCCAAGAGAAGTTCCGTTTCCACCGATGTATTTCGTTAATGAGTGAATTACGATGTTAGCTCCGTGTTCGATTGGGTTTAGCAAAAAGGGTGTTGCCACTGTATTATCTACTATAAAAGGCACTTTGTAGGTTTGTGCTGCTTTTGAAATGGCTTTTAAATCGAGTACATCTAATTTTGGATTTCCTAAACTTTCTGCAAAAAACACTCTTGTATTTTCTTGTGCTGCGTTTAAGAAATTCTCAGGATTTGATGGATCTACGAATGTTGTGGTGATGCCTAATCTTGGCAAAGTCACATTTAATAAATTATAAGTTCCACCGTATAAACTATTAGAAGCTACGATATGGTCGCCAGCTTTTAACAACGTTAATAAAGCAGTTGAGATAGCTGCAGTTCCTGAAGCGGTTACGACAGCTCCGATTCCGCCTTCTAATTTGGCTAAGCGTTGTTCTAAGATATCATTTGTTGGATTATTTAATCGTGTGTAAATAAAACCAGTCTCGGCTAAACCAAAAAGATTGGCTGCGTGGTCTGAATTATTGAAAACGTAGGATGTTGTTTGGTAAATTGGAACGGCTCTTGTCCCTGCGTTTTTAGTTGTGTCGTGTCCAGCGTGTAAAGCGTTTGTTGCAAATTTATTTGTGCTCATGATATTTTTTATTTTTTGATGTTATTGTATTTTTAAATGTTTTTGATATTACTGAGTTTGATTCAGCTACACATTCGACAACATCGTCTTGGATTGTAAATGGCTATTTTCATATTTGTTGTGTTTTTAGAAATAAAAAAACCTCTGCTTTAGACAGAGGTTATATTGAATTAATTTACTTTTAAAATTATGCAATAGGTTTCCTCTGCGGATTGTTCCACATCATCATACACATATTGCACATTGTAAAGTTCATTTTCTATTTCTTTTAGTTTGATAGGGCAAAATTAGATTTATTTTCTACAATAAAAAAATAAATAGATTATTTTTCTAAATTTTGTTATTTTAAAATCAATATTTAGAATATTTTTCATTAAAAACAACTTTTAAACCGAAAATCATTCTAACAAAACATCAATTTATAATTTCCAAAGAAAAAAATAAAAAAAAGTTAACAATCATTTGGAATTCAATTTCATTTCATACATTTGCATCCGAAAACTAAGAGGAAAAATTTGAACTGATTGCAACCTCATTAAAAAATGCTAAAGCAGTAATTACTACTCCTTTAGGCACTACCTGCAATTATTTTTCCTCGCTTAAAATTTAAAAATAATTTATTATGGCTTATTTATTTACGTCAGAATCAGTGAGTGAAGGACATCCTGACAAAGTTGCGGATCAAATTTCAGACGCATTAATTGATAACTTTTTAGCATTTGACCCAGAGTCAAAAGTAGCTTGTGAAACTTTAGTAACAACTGGACAGGTAATTTTAGCTGGGGAAGTAAAATCAAACACGTATTTAGATGTACAAACTATCGCAAGAGATGTAATCAAGAAAATTGGTTATACGAAAAGTGAATATATGTTCGAAGCAAATTCTTGTGGAGTTTTATCTGCTATTCACGAACAATCTGCGGATATTAACCAAGGAGTTGACAGAGCAAGCAAAGAAGAACAAGGTGCTGGTGACCAAGGAATGATGTTTGGTTATGCTACGAATGAGACTGCTGAGTTCATGCCGTTAGCATTGAAATTATCACACCAAATTCTTCAAGAATTAGCGGATTTAAGAAGAGAGAATAAAGAAATCACTTACTTACGTCCGGATGCTAAATCTCAGGTTACTTTAGAATATTCTGATGATAACAAACCGGTTCGTATTGACGCTATCGTAGTTTCAACACAACACGATGATTTTGCTGACGAACCAACGATGTTAGCGAAAATCAAAAAAGATATTATTGAGATTTTGATTCCAAGAGTGATTGCTAAAAATCCTCAATATGCTCATTTATTTAATGATGCAATTAAATACCACATTAACCCAACAGGAAAATTCGTAATTGGAGGACCTCATGGAGATACTGGTTTAACAGGAAGAAAAATTATCGTAGATACTTACGGAGGAAAAGGAGCTCACGGTGGTGGTGCTTTCTCTGGGAAAGACCCATCTAAAGTAGACCGTTCTGCAGCTTATGCAACACGTCATATTGCTAAAAATTTAGTTGCTGCTGGTGTAGCTGACGAAATTTTAGTACAAGTTTCTTATGCGATTGGAGTTGCTGAACCAACATCAATCAACGTAAACACTTACGGAACTGCTAAAGTAAACTTAACTGATGGAGAAATCAGTAAAGTAGTAGAAAGCATTTTTGATATGCGTCCTTACTTTATTGAACAACGTTTGAAATTAAGAAATCCAATTTACAGCGAAACTGCCGCTTACGGTCACATGGGAAGAACTCCTGAAACTGTAACTAAAACGTTTACTGCTCCAGGTGGTTTAACAAAAACAGTTTCTGTTGAGTTATTTACTTGGGAAAAATTAGATTTCGTAGACAAAGTAAAAGCTGCTTTCAATATCTAAGAATCTGCTGAATACAAAATAGTTAAACCCATTTATTTTAAAATAAGTGGGTTTTTTATTTACAGATTTTATACTTTAGCAAAAAATTCATTTTTAATGAAAACCCCTATACAAATATTCTTTTTTGTTATTTTTTTAAATAGTTTCTCAATTTTTTCACAAATTGGAATTAATACTACAAATCCAAAATCTACATTAGATATTGTAGCTACTGATAGTAACTCACCCTCAAACACGGATGGAATTCTAATTCCAAGAATTAATAATTTTCCAGCGATAAATCCAACAAGCGATCAAAATGGTTTATTAATTTACCTAACAGCAACTGTTGGCAATAACGCACCTGGTTTTTATTATTGGGACAGTAATAGTGTTTCTTGGAATTCTGTAACAAACACAAAAAATGTTTGGTTGATAAATGGAAACACAAACACTAATCCCAACAATAACTACATAGGAACAAAAGATAATACAGATTTCATTTTTAGAAGAAACAACAATCATTCAGGAATTATAGCGATCAACAACACCTCTTTTGGAAATAATTCTTATAAACCAGTTGGAAGCAGTTCAAACAACACTGCTTTTGGAAGTTTTTCATTAAGCAGTACTACTAACGGTAATTCAAATACAGCTATTGGATTTAACACCTTAAAAAACAACACCATAGGTTATTCTAATAGTGCCATTGGAGCATCATCAATGACTAACAATACCGTTGGAAATTCTAATACTGCTTTAGGAATATATTCGTTAAACAATAATACTACTGGAAACTCAAATACTTCAATTGGTGCAAATTCATTGTTGATGAATATTTCAGGAAATGAAAATTCTGCTTTAGGAACTAATAGTTTATACAATAATAATAACGGAAGTTACAATGTTGCCATAGGAACCTACTCGCTTTACAGCAACACTAGTGGAAATAATAATACAGGGATAGGTTCTTATACTTTAACAGCCAATTCTACAGGAAATAACAATGTAGCTATTGGCTTGGCTTCTTTAAGCTTTAACACTTCAGGTTATCAAAACACCTCTATTGGGAATAATTCTTTAAATAACAATACTGTTGGCTTTCAGAATACTGCTGTTGGCGCTTATTCTTTGTATAAATCAAAAACTGGAAATCAAAATACTGGAATAGGTAATAATTCATTATACAATAATGACTCTGGCTCAAATAATACCGCTATTGGTTTTAATAGTTTATACAATAATATATCTGGAAGTAATAACAGTGCTTTTGGAAACAATGCTTTATTTAGTTCAACTGTTGGAATAGGAAATTCAGCTTTTGGAAACCAATCTTTATACGCAAATACTGGAAATTACAATTCTGGTTTTGGGGAATTCACTTTAAAATCAAATACTACTGGAAATAACAATATAGCTGTTGGAGCAAATTCATTGGAAAACAATACAACCGGAAATTTTAATACTAGTATTGGTAGAAATGCTTCAAAAAACAACAATATAGGAGAGAATAATATAAGTTTAGGTTACAATGCTTTGTTGCAAAATACTTCTGGGAATCATAATATTTCTTTAGGAAACAACTCTTTATCTAACAATAATAATGGTTCTTTTAATACAACAATTGGAAACAATGGGTTAATCTCAAATAATTCTGGAAATTACAATACTGCTATTGGTTATAATGCCTATAATTCTGGAGATTACAACAATTCAACTGCAATTGGATTTAACACTTATGTTTCAGGTGACAATCAAATTAGACTTGGTAATTTTGACATCACCAGTATTGGTGGAGCTGTTGGATGGTCTAATATATCCGATGGACGCTTGAAAGAAAACATTCAAAACAATGTTGTAGGATTGGATTTTATTTTAAACCTTAAGCCTGTTACTTATAATTATAATTTCAAAGCTATTGACCCAAAAAGTCAAAACAGCAACATTAGATATTCTGGATTTATAGCTCAAGAAGTAGAACAAACGGCTAAGAAAGTCAACTATGATTTTAGTGGTGTTGATGTACCAAAAAACCAAAATGATTTTTACAGTTTGCGTTATGCAGAATTTGTTGTTCCAATTGTAAAATCAATACAAGAACAACAAAAAACGATTGAAGCTTTAAAACTAGAATTAGAACTTCAAAAACAAAAAAACGAAGCTTTAGAAAAGAGATTAAAAGCAATCGAAGAAAAACTTAAATAAAAAAAGACCTGAAATTTCAGGTCTTTTTTGTTTATTATAAAGTATATTTCAAACTCAGAATTAAAAATCGTGGTTGCACTCTATAGCTTGAAAAACTACTAGTTCCTCCTAACTGACTAAAGCTATTGGTATCTAAAGATTTAGTGTCTAATAAATTGGTTCCAGAAAGTTTCCATTCCCATTTACTGTCTTTCTTTTGATACATTAAACTGGCTGTTAAGAAATCATATTCGCTATCAATTGTTTTTGCTTTATTTCTATTATGAAAATAAGAATATTCCGAAACGAAAGAAAACGCATCTAAGAAATAATATTCTAATGTTAATGTTGGACTATCTACATAAATTACATCTGAAAAGTTATCATTAATTGTAAAATTATATCCTAATGTTAAGTTTGGTAAAGTTTTATAATTGGTAGAAAAACTCAAATTATAATTCTGAGAATACGATTCGATGGTTTGTAATTCTGTTGGATTATTATTTGGATTCGTATCATTATCAGGATAAACACGAATATTATTTGATTTCGACCAATTAAAACCAGCTCTTAAATTTGCTTTATAATATTTTGCAAATGAACGCCCATAATTTCCAATTGCTGAAAAAGTTTCATCTGGAAAACTTGAATCCATATTTTCTGTTGACGAAATTTGATTTACATCAAACAATAACGCTCTGTTTTTAATAGCCTCTAATTGTCTGGTATAAGTAATATTCGCAAAAATATTCTCAAAATTAAACATATTGTATTTAAAATAACGAAGCGAATGTACTTGAGAAGTTGAATTTTCTAAAAATCTATTTCCACTAAATAAACTGTTGTAATTTGAAAAGACATAACCTTGCGCTAATTTATTGATATCGGTAAAATTGTTTGTTAACGAGTAATTATAGGTTAACGTTTCCGATTTTTTAATCTGCCACAATGCATATACATCAGGTAAAAATCTAGTGAATGATTGCTTGTTTGATGTACCAAGTTGCTCATCATTCATGTTATATTGATGTACGCTAAATCCTGGATTAAATGTAAATTTTCCTAACATGAATTTATAATGAACTCCTAAAAACACATCGTTAAACGCATAATTTACATCATTAATTTCAGAACTATCGGTTAAGTTGTTTTGCGTTCCATTTTCCAAAATTTGAAATATAGAAGAATCAAAATTTTGATACGAATACGTATTTCCTAAAGTTAAATTGATATTACTTTTTGGAGTTAACATATAGTAATAATCAAACTTTGAATCGAGTTTATTCGTTTGCACAAATCTTTTTTGAGAAACATCATCTCTAATATTGGCTTGATCAATTGGATCTAATGGGTTTCCTTCTGTTATATATGAAGGCAATAAAGCTCCAAATGGCAACACACTTAAATTAGCATTATAAAACGGATCTTCTTTTTGATACAAATGTTGCATTTCAAAAGCAAATACGTGTTTTTCGTTTAAAGTATAATAATAGTTTAGATTTTGATTGATTGAAAATGGATTTTGATCTTTTCCTGTATAAATATCAGAAAGCTTATCAGAAAACAGACTTGTATTTTCTTTTTGATCTGAAAACTTAACTAAAGCATCGTAATCGAAATGCTTTTTTTCAGAAGGCACATAACTAGAACTTAGTTTCAATAACACTTGTTTACTGTCTTGTCTCGTAAACTCTTCGCGATTTTCTGTTATGGTTTGTGAAGAGCCATCTGGCAAATTATCAATACGATTTGAAATAGTAGTAGTTTCAATTTCTGTCTTGTTTCCTAATAAAATTCCGAAACCGCTCAACGTCCAAGCTTTTGATGGATTATAACTAAAGTTAGCCGCTCCAAAAGTAGATTCAATATTAGCCGCTTGATTGTTACGAAGTCCCATAATTCCTAAGTCGTTAGATGCCACGTTGAAAGAGGAGCCTCCTTTACGCATCATATTTTTAAAACCTCCCGTAAACTTGAAATAATCTTGAGCAGTTAATGGCAGTTCACCGATATTATTCACATTACCAATAACATTTAAACTGTATTTCGGACTATAGAAAAACAACTTCGGATTAACAATATAACGTGTATCTTCCATTCCAACACCAATTCCGGCGGTCATATCTCCAAACCAGAAGTTCTTTTTACCTTCTTTTAATTTGATGTTCAATGCAATGCTTTCTTCATTATTTTCTAATCCTTTCAAATTAGAAACTTCGTTATAATTTCTTAAAACTTGTATTTTATCTAAAGCGTCTGCTGGAATATTCTTAGTTGCCAATTTCGTATCACCATCAAAGAAATCTTTTCCTTCCACCATTACTTTTTGAACCTTCTTCCCTTCAACTTCTATTTCACCATCTTTATTAACTTCAACACCTGGAAGCTTTTTCAAAACATCTTCTAACTTTCGTTCTGTACCATTTGTAAAAGAATCCGAATTATAAATAATGGTATCGCCCGAAACACTCACTGGCATTTCATGTACAATTTCCACTTCATTTAATTGTGTTCCTTCTTTTAGAACTACTGGATAATTCATATTAGTTGCTCCAGTTGTAACCGATTTTTCATAGGTTTGAAAACCAATATAACTTACCTTTAAAGTATAAGCTGTATTGGCTTTTAAATTTAAAACATACTTTCCTGTTTCATTGGTAATAGCATAAGCATCCATGGCCTTTGTTTGCTTATTAATTGCCATAATATTAGCCATTTCTAAACCAACGCCTGTAGTATCTTTAACAGTTCCTTCGAAACGTATATTTTGAGAAAAGGCACTTGTAGTAAGTGCCATTAT
>NZ_JAKLJH010000124.1 GCF_023151265.1 Flavobacterium sp. | reverse complement strand
GGAACTTTTCAAAATATAGATTCAAATTGGTTAACCAATATTAATAACGGAGCTTTAGTTTTAGATTCCAGTTCAAAAGGTTTGGTAATAACAAGATTAACAACTACTGAACGCGATGCGTTAAATGCAATAGAAGGAATGTTGATTTATAATACTTCTTTAAACTGCTTTCAGTTGTACAACGGAACTACATGGAATTGTATCCAGTTAGCTTGTATTAATGATTAAATTATTAACTATGAAAAAGATTTTAATAACGATTATAATTCTAACACCATTTTTTATTTTTTCACAAGTTGGAATAGGAAAATCAAGTGTTGATGGCGATGGTATTTTAGATTTTGAAAACCCAGCTAAAGGAGGAATAATTCTTCCATCGGTTACTAGTTTACCAACAGGAAGTGCCGCTACTAATGGAACAATTTTATACGATTATACAAATGGTAGAGTTAAGATTAGGCAAAATAATGTGTGGGAAAATCTTACCCCAAAACTTGGCGATACATCAGATATTAATTTAAATACTTCACCAGAAACTGGAAATGGTGTTATAATTGGAGCAAATTCTTCAAGTGCTGATGGAGTATTAGTTCTAGAATCACAAACAAAAGCACTTATTCTTCCAAAAATTGATCAACCTCATTTAAACCTTGTAAATCCTCATCCGGGAACCATGTGTTATGATACTTATAATAAAGCAATTGCTGTTTTTGATGGTTCTAAATGGTATTTTTATAAGTAAACAAACTATATAATTTGACTGACAACTTAGTTAGTTTATAAGTTTACAATTCAGTATCTTTGCGTTTTGCTTAAAAAAACATGCAACACACAGAAGAAACTATCGAAATTATTGGAGCAAGAGCTCATAATCTTAAGAACATAGATGTTACGATTCCTCGCGAAAAACTTGTAGTTATTACAGGTTTGTCGGGTTCTGGAAAATCGTCATTGGCATTTGATACTATTTACGCTGAAGGTCAAAGAAGGTACATCGAAACCTTCTCAGCTTATGCACGTCAGTTTTTGGGTGGATTAGAACGCCCTGATGTAGATAAAATCGACGGACTTTCGCCAGTGATTGCTATTGAGCAAAAAACAACAAGTAAATCGCCTCGCTCTACCGTTGGAACAATTACTGAAATTTATGACTTTTTACGTTTGTTGTATGCTCGTGGCGCTGATGCTTACAGTTACAATACGGGTGAAAAAATGGTTTCGTATTCCGATGAGCAAATTAAGCAATTGATTTTAGAGGATTTTAATGGAAAACGCATCAATATTTTGGCGCCGGTTGTTCGTTCTAGAAAAGGACATTATCGCGAATTATTTGAGCAAATTGCCAAACAAGGTTTCTTAAAAGTTCGTGTAAATGGCGAAATTCGTGATTTAGAATACGGTATGAAAGTCGATCGTTATAAAACGCATGACATCGAAATCGTAATTGATAGAATGGCGATTGATTTAGAAGAAGACACTGATAAGCGACTTTCAGAAAGTATCAAAACCGCGATGTATCATGGCGAAGATGTAATGATGGTCATCGAACAAGAAAGTAAAGAAGTACGTTTTTACAGCCGTAATTTAATGTGTCCTTCTTCTGGAATTTCGTATCCAAATCCGGAACCGAATAATTTTTCATTCAACTCTCCAAAAGGTGCTTGTCCGTGTTGTAACGGATTAGGAACGGTGAATGAAATCAACCTTCAAAAAATTATCCCAAATCCAAAATCATCTATAAAAAATGGTGGTTTTGCTCCTTTGGGCGAATATAAAAGTTCGTGGATTTTCAAGCAATTGGAAATTATCGCACAAAAATATGATTTCAAAATAACTGATGCCATCGAAACCATTCCGCAAGAAGCAATGGACATGATTTTGTATGGTGGAAACGAAAAATTCTCTGTCGTTTCAAAGGTTATGGGAATTACGAAAGATTATAAAATCGATTTTGAAGGAATTTCAAATTTCATCAAAAATCAATACGATAATTCCGATTCGGCAAGTATCAAGCGTTGGGCTAAAGAATTCATGGACGAAAACGATTGTCCAGAATGTGAAGGAACGCGTTTGAGAAAAGAGTCATTATATTTCAAATTAAACGGAAAGAATATCGGCGAGTTAGTTCAAATGGACGTTGCCGAATTATCCGAATGGTTTGCTGATTTAGACAATCATTTATCTGAAAAGCAAAAAGTTATCGCAGTTGAGGTTGTAAAAGAAATCACAGCGAGATTGCAATTTTTATTAGATGTAGGTTTGAATTATTTATCACTAAATCGAAGCTCAAAATCGCTTTCGGGTGGTGAGGCGCAACGCATTCGATTGGCTACGCAAATTGGTTCGCAATTGGTTGGCGTTTTATATATTTTAGATGAACCAAGTATCGGTTTGCACCAAAGAGACAACGAGCGTTTGATTAAATCATTAGAAAGTTTACGCGATATCGGAAATTCAGTAATCGTAGTGGAACACGACAAAGACATGATTGAGCGTGCCGATTATGTGATTGATATTGGTCCAAAAGCAGGTCGTTTTGGTGGACAAATCATCAGTAAAGGAACTCCGAAAGAATTGTTGAAAGAAAATACCATTACGGCTCAGTACATGAATGGTAAAATGCAAATTGAAGTACCAAAAACACGTCGTGAAGGCAATGGTAAATCAATTAAATTATCGGGAGCAACGGGTAATAACTTGAAAAATGTTTCGATTGAAATTCCGCTTGGAAAATTGGTTTGTGTTACTGGAGTTTCAGGAAGTGGAAAATCAACATTGATTAATGAAACGTTGTATCCGATATTAAATGCGCATTTTTTCAATGCTGTTAAAAAACCACAGCCTTACAAAAAAATCGAAGGTTTAGAACATATCGACAAAGTAATCGACATCGACCAAAGTCCGATTGGAAGAACACCGCGTTCCAATCCAGCAACTTATACTGATGTTTTTTCAGAAATTAGAAGTTTATACACGCAAACGCCTGAAGCGATGATTCGTGGCTACAAACCAGGAAGATTCAGTTTTAATGTAAAAGGTGGTCGTTGTGAAACTTGTGAAGGTTCAGGTGTTAGAACCATTGAAATGAGTTTTTTACCAGACGTTTACGTGGAATGCGAAACCTGTATGGGAAAACGTTTCAACCGAGAAACATTGGAAATTCGATACAAAGGAAAATCAATTTCGGATGTGTTGAACATGACGGTGGATGAAGCGGTAGATTTCTTTGAAAATATTCCAAAAATTTATCGAAAAGTTAAAACGATTCAAGATGTTGGATTAGGTTATATCACATTAGGCCAACAAAGCACAACGCTTTCAGGTGGTGAAGCACAGCGTATCAAATTAGCAACAGAACTCTCTAAAAAAGACACTGGAAATACGTTTTATATTCTAGATGAACCAACAACAGGATTACATTTTGAAGATATTCGCGTATTAATGGATGTCATCAATAAGTTAGTCGATAAAGGAAACACAGTGTTAATTATCGAACATAATTTAGATGTAGTAAAATTATCAGATTACATTATCGACATTGGTTACGAAGGTGGAAAAGGCGGCGGAGAAGTCGTTGCGAAAGGAACTCCAGAAGAAATTGTAAAAAATAAAAAAAGTTATACAGCGCAGTTTTTGAAAAAAGAATTATCTTAGCAACCTAATTACTACACACAACAACACTGCTAAAACTTTATTATTTAATCGTAATAGTTTGTTTACAAACAAATTAACTAAAATTACTATGGCAGCAGATCAGTACGAAAACGAAGACCACAGAATTCAAGAGAAATTCAAGCAAAAGACTTGGAATGAAATAAGAACCAATGATTCATGGGCAATTTTTAAAATCATGTCAGAATTCGTAAACGGTTACGAATCGATGGGAAGAATTGGTCCTTGTGTATCTATTTTTGGTTCGGCAAGAACAAAACCAGAAGACAAATATTATTTATTAGCCGAGAAAATCGCTTACAAAATTAGTAAAGCAGGTTACGGAGTAATTACCGGTGGTGGTCCTGGTATCATGGAAGCTGGTAACAAAGGAGCGCATTATGGAGGCGGAACTTCGGTAGGTTTAAATATTGAATTGCCTTTTGAGCAACACTTTAATCCGTATATCGATAAAGATAAAAACTTAAACTTTGATTACTTCTTCGTGAGAAAAGTAATGTTCGTAAAATATTCACAAGGTTTCGTGGTAATGCCAGGAGGATTTGGAACATTAGACGAATTATTCGAAGCGGTTACCTTAATTCAAACGAAGAAAATTGGAAAATTCCCAATTATTTTAGTGGGAACTGAATTTTGGTCAGGTTTATTAGATTGGATTAAAAACGTGATGATTGACAAAATGAAAAACGCCAGTCCAGAAGATATGAACTTAATCAAAGTAGTAGATACAGAAGATGAGGTATTAGAAGCATTAGATAACTTCTACAAAAAATACAATTTGTCACCAAACTTCTAAAAAAGTAAAAAGTCCTTCAAACCGAAGGACTTTTTTTATTTTGAAATAAAAGCTGTTATCTTTTTTATGACTTCATCATCACCAAGAATTTTACGATGACCTAAACCTTCGGTAATTACAAGTTCTGAACCTTGTAAATGTTCATGAATATGATAAGCCGCTTTAACGGAAACATCATCATCTTCTTTATCATGCATGATTAAAACTGGGATTCTAATTTCAGCAGCTGCTTTGTAGGCCGAATAATCATCCATTTTTCCGACAAAACGTTTTTCAAAATGATCTTTTAATTTGATTCCGTATTCTGGTTTTAATTGTAATTTCTTGATAAAATCATCAATAATATCTTGAATGATATCACCAGCTCCAATGGTTACTGCTTTTTTAACCTGAAGATTCTGTTTTATAGCAT
The DNA here is from genome assembly GCF_023151265.1 of Flavobacterium sp. Classification (GTDB taxonomy): domain Bacteria; phylum Bacteroidota; class Bacteroidia; order Flavobacteriales; family Flavobacteriaceae; genus Flavobacterium. The sequence continues at coordinate 2,836 of NZ_JAKLJH010000124.1, read as the reverse complement.
TTAAAACCGACATTCCACCAAGCGAATGTCCAATAGCATATTCAAATGAACCATATTGCTTTTCTAATTCTAAGATTGAAGCAATAAACTCGGTCATAATGGAATAATTTCCTTTCGATTTTCCGTGTGCTGGCGCATCAAAACTTATGGTCATGTAGCCTAATTTTAATAATTCATCAGCAATTTTAACCAATTGTGTTCCACGACCAGACCATCCGTGAACTAAAAGTACTTTTTTATCACTTTTTCCATATTCATACACAACAACTTCTTTGTTTATAGCTGGAACCATAATACTTTTTTGAACACTTTCGCGTTCCATGTGTAATTCACGTTTTGGTAATTTATGGCGGATTGGAGTCGTAAAAAGTTTTGCAGCAAATTTAATTGTTAAACTTGATGAAATAGCTTGGAGAAATTTAGCTATATATAAAATAGGTTTAGGTATTTCAATAACTTGTGATTGTTTTTGTTTCTTTTTGGGCATAATCTGAAATTTTGCGCAAGTTACAATTTATGTAAATCGGGTAGTAAAATGAAGGTAATAAAATAAAGTTAAATTCTAAATTACTTAAGATTGTAAATTGGTACAAAATTTGTTTAGTGATGAATTGTTAAACTATAAAATCGTATTTTTGTAAAAAATTTTCACTCATGAATTTCAAATTTAAATTTATCGCATTTGCTATATTGATACTAGTTGTATCATGCGCTAAGAATCCGTTTACAGGAAAAAGTACAATGGCATTAGTTCCTAATAGTCAAATTTTTCCATCGGCTTTTCAACAATATAATCAATTTTTATCTGAAAATAAGGTTATAAAAGGTACTGCCGATGCAAAAAGAATTGAGACAATTGGTTCTAAAATAAAAACAGCATCAGAAAGATGGTTAACGGCTCATAATCAAGCAGATTATTTAAAGGATTATGCTTGGGAATATAAATTAGTAGACAGTAAAGAAGTAAATGCTTGGTGTATGCCTGGTGGAAAAATTGTTTTTTATACAGGAATTTTACCAATTTGTAAAGACGATGCAGGAATTGCTGCAGTAATGGGGCACGAAGTAGCTCACGCACTTGCAAATCATGGTCAACAACGTATGAGTGCCGGACTTTTACAGCAATTGGGAGCTGTTGGAACTCAAGTAGCTGTTGGTAACAAAGATCCTCAAACACAAGCTTTAATTATGCAGGCGTATGGAGTAGGTTCTCAAGTAGGAGGAATGTTACCTTTTAGTCGTGCTCATGAAAGTGAAGCTGATATGATTGGATTAACATTAATGGCGATAGCAGGTTATGACCCAATTAACGCCGTAAAAGTTTGGGAGCGTATGTCAGCTAATTCAGGTGGACAAGCACCACCAGAAATCTTAAGTACACACCCAAGTAACGAAACACGTATTAAAGAATTAACCGCTTTAATTCCGCAAGCAAAAGCCGAAGCAGCTAAGTTTGGAGTTACTTTTAAATAATTAAAAAATTACTATTATATTTGAATCCCGACACTGTCGGGATTTTTTATTTAAAATAACTTTTATGCAACAACTTCAAAAAGGAGATTCAAAACTTTTAAATGCTTGGGCTTTTTACGATTGGGCTAATTCGGTTTACGCTTTGGTGATTTCTTCAACTATTTTTCCATTGTACTACGGTGCTTTATTCCGCCAAAAAAATATTGAAGAGATTGTCTTGTTTGGTTTTTCTATTCGAAGTGAGGCCTTGATAAGTTATGTTACCGCTTTAGGATTTTTAATCATTGCTTTTATCTCACCATTATTATCAGGAATTGCCGATTATTTAGGAAATAAAAAGTTTTTCTTGAAGCTTTTCTGTTATGTAGGAGCTATTTCTTGTATGAGTTTATACTTTTTTTCAATTGAAACAGAGAATGACCAAATCGTTTTTAGTTTATTAGCTTATCTACTAGCCTTAATTGGTTTTTGGGGAAGTTTAGTTTTCTATAATTCCTATTTACCAGATATCGCTCACAAAGAACAACAAGATAAAATCAGTGCAAAAGGATTTAGTTTGGGTTATGTTGGTAGTGTTGTTCTATTATTGATTTGTTTATACATGGTTATGTCGGTGGATAATGATAAAGAAAGACTTCAAATGATGCGTTATTCATTTCTTTTAGTTGGAATTTGGTGGATAGGATTCAGTCAATACACTTACTACTACTTACCAAATAATAAAAATGACAACAAGTTGCATAAAAATGTAATTTTTAATGGCTTCAAAGAGTTACAAAAGGTTTGGAAACAAATTAAAGAATTAAAGTCGTTACGACGTTATTTAGGGGCTTTCTTCGTTTATAGTATGGCAGTGCAAACTATCATGATTATTGCCGCTTATTTTGGAGAAAAAGAAGTGCAATGGGGAAGCGATAGTAAGCGAACAATGGGATTAATTGTGAGTATTTTATTAATTCAATTAATTGCTGTTTTAGGTGCTTGGCTAACCTCTAAACTAGTTGCTAAATATGGAAATATAGTAGTTTTAATTGGTTTAAATTTTTCTTGGATTTTAATTTGTACCTATGCCTATTTTGTAATCACTCCAAATGATTTTTACATTGCTGCAGCTTTTGTAGGATTAGTAATGGGAGGAATTCAATCTTTATCACGATCTACTTATTCTAAATTTATTCCTGAAAATACTAAAGACACTACTTCGTTTTTTAGTTTTTACGATGTTGCAGAGAAAATTGGAATTGTAATTGGAATGTTTACCTATGGTTATATTGCTGATGTAACGGGTAAAATCCAAAATGCTATCTTATTTTTAATCTTATTTTTTGTTGTAGGATTACTTTTATTACTCAGAGTACCAAAA
>NZ_JAKLJH010000123.1 GCF_023151265.1 Flavobacterium sp. | reverse complement strand
AAAAATAGAAAGGGTTGAAAAAGTAATAGAAATCGCTCCATAACCTTGCATAATAAAGGAAATTAGCATTACGTAAGAGCAAATTAAATTCCCGATTAAAACAAGATTGTATTTTTTAAATGTGATTTTATTGAGTGTATCGTGTTTTTGTAAAAAAGCGACTAGTAACGTCATTAAAGTATGGGTTACCCAACCTGCAAAAGCAAAATGAGAATGCGAATGTTGTACACTTTTTTGATCGAGAAGTGGAAATTCAAAAAGAATCTTGTAACGCATTAGAAGTCCTAATAATGCAACAAGCATTAGATTAAGAATCGAAAACCGAATCCAAAAAGTTGTTTTAAAAGACATCAGTAATATAATTTATGATTAATAATTTCCACTTTATTCGTTTTGCTCATTCTTGAAAGTTCTCGAATCACTGTTTCCACTCGTAAACCAGTAAAGTTGGCAATTTCTTGTCTTGTAAATTCAACCAATTCTTTTTTTGCACAATTTGGATTTTTATGAGCATTTAAAAAAGCAATGATTCTAAATTCAGGTTTCTGATTCACAATATCTTTTGTGGTTTTGGCTTTTGTGTGAATTCGTTCTGCCATTAAATTCAAGAATTGTTTCTGAATAAAAGGATATTCTTCTAAAATTTTCAAAAACTTCTCCTTCGAAATTTTTATTATTTTCGAATCTTTAAAGGCTACGGCAGTAGAAGGATATAGTTCATCAATAAACAAAGGTGGTTCTCCAAAGCTCTGACCATTTTTAAAATAGCCTTGAGTAAATTCTTTTCCTTCGTCATTAGAATTGTACATTCTTACACAACCTTCAATAATTTGATAATAAAAATTCGCAGATTCTTCCTCGTGAAAAATGATTTCATTTTTCTTGTACTCCTTGGCAATAGCGCCCCAAGTAAATAATAAATCTAAATCTATCTGCATAAGGGGGTTATGTTATAGGTTTCAGTTATTTTAGAAAAGCACAAATTAATTTCAATAAAAGTAATAAAAATATGACTGAAATCATATTAACCGCGTTAATGTTCCTGAAGCCGATACTTCCGGTTTTAGAGTATGCTGTGAATTATGATTACATTGTAACTAACCTTTGTGAGAACAAATCCAAACCTGAATTGAAATGTAACGGTAAGTGTCACTTGGCAAAACAATTGGCAAAAGCTTCCGAAAGTAATTCTGAAAATTCTTCTGAAAAAAAGATATCTTTCGAACAAACTGAAATTGTATTTTTTCAGGAAATTCTACCTATAGAAATTAGACAAATTTATTTTTTAAATAAAACTTCTATTGGTAACAATTATTCTAACCTTTACTTTCACTTGAATGATTGTGCCTTCTTTCATCCACCCACATTTATTTCTTAATTAAATATTGGTTTTTGTTAGTTCATTTTCTGAATTAACCCACTCAACTTATATCATAATTTCTCTGAAAATCACATTTCAGATGCAATTACAATCACTTTAATTAAAAAAATATAATGAAAACTTCAATAAAATATATTGTAGCCATTTTTGCTATGGCCTTAACTTTCGTGTCTTGTTCAAACGATGATGAAACTGCTGTAAATGAATTAGAAGGAATTACTAAATTTAAAGAAATCACTAACGATACACATACTATTGAATTGTATTCTCACATGGGAAGTTTAGAACAAGGATACAATGAAATTAGCCTACGAATCAAAGAAAACGCAACCAACAATTATATAAAAAATGCAGAAGTGAGTTGGGCTCCACTAATGCACATGACTATGATGACGCATTCATGTCCCTATTCTGCAGTAGAAAAAGTAACTGAAAACGGAACTTTATACAAAGGCTATATCATGTTTCAAATGGCTCAAAATGAAACCGAATACTGGGATTTAAAAATCGATTACACTATAAATGGTGTAGATTATACAGTTACAGATGTAATTGACGTGCCTGCTTCTGCAAAACGTAAAGTAAATACATTTACAGGTTCAGATGGTGTTAAGTATTTATTGGCTTACATTGAGCCTCATCATCCAAAAGTAGCGGTTAACGATATGAAAGTTGGTGTTTGGAAAATGCAAAACATGATGACGTTCCCAGTTGTGGATGGTTATACCGTAAAAATCGACCCAAGAATGCCAAGTATGGGAAATCATACCTCTCCAAATAACGTTCATGCGACTCAAACTTTAGCAGGTGGATTATACGATGGAAAATTATCGTTAACCATGACAGGTTATTGGAAAATCAACTTACAATTAGCTAACGCCGAAGGAACCATCTTAAAAGGAGAAGAAATCACAGAAACAGTTACTGCTAGTAGTATTTTCTTCGAAATCGAATTTTAATTTTTACTTATAAAAAAGGTTGTTATGAAACTATAATAACCTTTTTTAAAACTTTTATATCATGAAAAAATTAATAGTATTTTTTCTGTCACTTTCGTTTTGTTTTACTTTTGGTCAAGAAGCGGATTCTCTTAAAACCAAAGAGCTTAAAGAAGTTTTGGTAGTGGGAACAAAAGCAGCTTTGCACGAAAAACAAACCAAAACACTTGCTACTTTAGACGAATTTCTGCAAAAATCAACTAAAGTAGATTTAATCAAACGAGGTGCTTATGCTTGGGAACCCATCATCAACGGAATGGCAACCGAGCGAACTGTAGTTACCATCGACGGAATGCGAATCTTTGGTGCTTGTACCGATAAAATGGACCCAGTAACTTCCTATGTTGAAGTATCAAATTTGTCTGAAGCTACGATTTCATCTGGACAACAAGGCAGTTGTCATGGGAATACGATTGGTGGTTCAATTGATTTAAAAAGAAGCCAACGTCAATTTACCAATTCGGGTTGGGAATTCTTTGTTAACTCAGGTTATGAAACGAATAATCGTCAAAAAATCATTGGTTCTGCCATCAATTATGCTGATAGTTTGTTTTATGTTGATACTGATGTGATGTTTCGAGATGCCGAAAATTATAAAGCTGGAAATGATAAAGAAATTCAGTTTTCACAGTTCAGAAAATTGAATTTATCTGCAACTTCGGGTTATCGATTGGCGCCTAATAAAAACATTGAAGCTTCGGTAATTTTTGATAGAGCTACCGATGTCGGTTATCCTGCGTTACCAATGGATGTTTCTCTAGCGGAAGCTTTGATTACTTCATTGAAATTCAATTATAAACCTAATTTAGAGCAAATCGATAATTGGGAAACCAAACTCTATTTCAATACGATTACGCACACCATGGACGACACCAAACGCCCAGATGTTCCTATTCACATGGATATGCCAGGTTGGAGCGACACTTATGGTTTTTATTCCAAAGTAAACGGGAAATACAAAAAACATCAATTTTTAGCCAATTTGAATTCGTTTTACAATCGTTCCGTTGCCGAAATGACGATGTATCCGTCTGATCCAAACGAAAACTTAATGTTTATGTACACTTGGCCTGATGTTCGTACCTTGTACACTGGAATTTATTTGGAAGATAATTTCGAAATCAATTGTCATTCTAATTTGAAGTTTACTACGAATTTAGGGTTTCATAATAACAACGTTGTGAGTGATTTCGGCTTGCAAAGTTTACAGATTTTTTATCCTGAAATGGAAGCTTCAAAATCTCGATTCCTAAAAAGTGTTTCCACTAATTATTTCTACAACAAAGACGGAATTTCGTATGGATTCGGAATGGGTTATGGCGAACGCGCTCCATCAGTTTCAGAAGGTTATGGTTTTTATTTGTACAACAGTTTTGATGGATTTGATTACATCGGAAACCCTAATTTAAAAAACGAGAAATCCTTAGAAGGAAATGCCAATATTGGTTTCAAAAATGCCAAATGGCAAACAAAATTATCAGCTTCGTATTTTCATATATACGATTATATCATCGGAATTCCGGATGCTTCGGTAGCGCCTATGACTATTGGTGCAAATGGAATAAAAGTGTATACCGCTTTAGATTATGCGACTATTTTATCTTCGGATTTTAACGTAAGTTATCAATTTTCAGTCGCATGGATTTGGAAAGGACAATTCGTATATAACTTAGGAAAAGACTATGAAAACAACGGATTGCCTTTTATGAGTCCGTTTAATTACATGACTTCTTTAGGCTTTAGACCTGGAAAATTTAGTTCGGAATTACAACTAAAAGGAAATGCTACACAAACTAAATATAACGCTTTTTATGGTGAAGACAAAACACCGGATTATGCAATTGTAAATGCTAATTTGGGTTATAAATTCACTTTTGAGAAATCAAAAATAATACTAAATACAGGTGTTGAAAACATGTTCGATGCCAACTATACCACTTATACCGATTGGAATAACCTTCCAAGAATGGGACGAAATATCTTTATGAATTTGATGTTTCAGTTTTAAAAAAATGCTGCTGTTTAGAAGAATTGGTTTTATAGCGATTTCAAGAAAGTTTCTCCTGATTTAATTCCCAAAGCTAATTCTTCTAAATTCGTGGTTTCTAGCATATGCGCTAATTCATCACGAATACTTTTAAATTTATCATGCACCGGACAAGGATGTGTTTCAGAACATTGTGATAAACCTAATCCGCAACCATGAAAAACGGCATCGCCATCAATAGCATCAACGATTTCAACTAAGAAAGTTTTTTTAATTCTTTTTTTTGGAATATAAAATCCACCATTTACCCCTTTTACTGATTCGATAATTCCTGCTTTTACTAGTATTTGTAAAATTTTAGCTGTAAACGCTTGTGGCGAATCGATTTCTTTTGCGATATCAACAAAACCTACCTTTTTTTCTTCTAAGGAATGTTTAGCAATAAATATAGTGGCTTTTATAGCATAATTGCATGATTTTGAAAACATAAGCAATGATAAATTTGAAAGAATTAAAGGCCAAATATACAATGGAATTATGATATTTCACCTGATTTTTATCAGCGTATTTTTAGGATAAATTTATTCTTCAATGTTCAATTTATTTTTTTTCCAAGATTGAATCAAAAGATAGATAAAGAAACTCGCCATACTAAACATTAAAATCGTTCCCAAAATAATGAAAAGTAAAACCCAATTTCCACTAGAACTACTCATTTTACTAAAGCTATCCGAAGTCAATCCGGCTTGCCAAATCGCACGTTGAACACCCATTCCAATTAAGGAAATTAGAAAAAGTAATAGGGTAACTTGTACAATCCAAAACGCAATGCTTCCATACAATCGCCATTTAGCTGAATTAAAAGACGGTTTAATAAAGTAAAAAATACCAGCCAAAATAATCATCGTGTTAATCCCAATGGTAGTTCCCATAGCATGCGCCACCGTGATATGCGTTCCGTGCGTATATAAGTTGATGGCTGGAATCGACATGAATAAGGCGAGGGTTAAGTTTAGCGTTACCCAATAATCAGAAGCCATTAAAAAGCGATAAGGGAAAAAGTAGTAAAATTGTCTGTTTTCTTTGATTTGTTGACTCCATTTGTAGAAAATACGAATCAGAATAATCCATTCGGTCATGCTTACAGCATAAGCGATGTAATGAATGTATTTTTCGGTAGGAAGCAAGTAAATATGGTGTCCCCAATTGAACATCAAATTAAACATTCCCAGAAAATACATGGCAAATGATAGTTTTTGATAGGACGATTTTTCATCGCCACTAATTTTTTCCATCAAATAAAAAGCAACGCCATAAATAATTTGATTGATAGCGCCCACGAGCGAACCATTTACTTTCCATTGAATTGTCATATCGGCAATGAAATGTTGTCTGAAATAAGGAAAAATCCACAAATAATTTTCGATGAAAGTAAAAATAAAGAAGATAATTCCAGTAAGCCACATCCAATAATAAACGGGCCATTTCATAGAAAATCCAACCTGATGCAGATAGAAAACTAAGAAAACAATGAAGGAAATAAATATCGGTAAAGCCCAAACGGGATTGAATTCCCAATATTCTCTTCCTCCAAAATTACCTGTAAAATAGCTGTAGAAAATTCCTAACAAAGCAATTATCCAAAGTAAAAAATGCAAGTATTGTAAAAAAGTACCAAAACGTGTGGTTTTCATTTTCGCAATAATCAGTGTTACAAAACCTAATCCAGCAGTTATGATGCCCAAATATGCGCTACTCACATGAAGCGGACGAAGCGATAAAAATCCCATAACACCCGATTTTGGTTGGGTAATGCGGTAACTTTCGGAAGCCAAATGTCCAAAAAACAAGCCTAAAACAAACAATACAAGAGCTATTCTGATGAGCCAAATTCCAAAATTCTTCATTTCTTTTCTAAACTAAAAGTTCCTATTATTTCAGGTTGGTAATCTTGCGGATTCGATGTTCCGGTGGCATCTACATTTTTCAAAAAGTGTAAAAGCGCTTTCATTTCGTCATCCGAAATTTCAAAAGCAGGCATTTGTTTTACTCCCGATTTTATTATGCCTTTGATATATGCTTCGTTATTCGCAGTTCTCGAATACACATTCGTTAAATCCGGACCCAAATAACCGCCTAAACCATACAATTGATGACACGTATGACAGTTGTGTTTTTGCCAAACCAATCGACCTTCGGCTACTAAATGAAGTTCTTTTTCAGAATAAGGAGTTGGGCTAAAAAGCGGAATGGCATAAATCCAAATGCTAAACGCTAGAAAACAAACGAAAAGCACAAAAAAAATGCGTTTTGGATGGGCAAATAGATTCAGCATTACGAAATAGTTTTTTCTTTTTTAACCGATTTTACACGATATCTTTTTGGTAAACAATCTTTTAAAATAATTTCTGCGGTTTGAATCAAATTATAAGTTTCACATAAAAACGGATGCGAATTATAAAATTTGAACTTCATTTTGAAGCGTTTGCTCATCTCGGTGACCATTTCATATACTTTTTCAGTATTTTTCCCCGAAGTGTACAAAGCATCATATTTCATGAAATGTTGCAGTTGGTTTTTGAATTGCAAAATTTGGTCGTGATGAATGTTTTTATAACGAATGGGCGTAATTTCAGACTTATTCAATTTAATCGTATCTATTGAAGAAATCAGATGATTCGCTAAATCATGCGCATAAACAATCGCTTCTAATAATGAATTCGAAGCCAATCGATTGGTACCATGAAGTCCGGTGTGCGAACATTCTCCAATAGCAAATAATTGTTTGATAGAAGTAGCTCCCGTTTCATCCACGACAATTCCGCCACATTGATAATGCGCTGCTGGAGTTATCGGAATTAAATCTTTCGAAACATCAATGCCATTTTCAAAGCAATAGTTGTAAACCTTTGGAAATTTCGTTTTAAACGATTCTATAGGTAAATGCCTTACATCGAGCCAAACGTGTTGCGAATGTTCTTTTTTCATTTGATCCGAAATGGCTTTCGAAACGATATCTCGAGTTGCTAATTCGCCATCTGGATGGTATTGAAAAACAAAACGTTCCATTTTTTGATTCAAAATATGAGCACCAAAACCACGAATGGCTTCAGTAATTAAGAACGCCTGACTTTTATTAGGTTCGTAAAGTGCTGTGGGATGAAATTGAATGTATTTCATTTTTTCCAATTTTGCTCCCGCTCGATACGCCATCGCAACGCCATCACCTGTAGAAACAAATGGATTTGAAGTCACGCCAAAAACTTGTCCAGAGCCGCCAGTAGCTAAAACGGTTGCTTTTGCTATGATGGATGTCACTTCGCTTTTTTCATCAAATCCAATGATTCCGATGCATTTTTGATTGTCTAGTAAAATATCCGTGGCAAAAAAGGAAGTTTTGATGGTAACATTCGGTAAATTCTGAACGACTTGAAT
>NZ_JAKLJH010000122.1 GCF_023151265.1 Flavobacterium sp. | reverse complement strand
TTTACCATTAAGAGGTAAGATTTTGAATGTTGAAAAAGCAATGCAACATAAGGTGTTTGAAAACGAAGAGATTCGTAATATTTTCACCGCTTTAGGAGTTACAATTGGTACCGAAGAAGATAGTAAGGCTCTAAATCTTTCTAAGTTACGTTACCACAAAGTAGTGATTATGTGTGATGCCGATGTCGATGGTTCTCACATTTCAACATTAATTCTGACATTCTTCTTTAGATTTATGAAAGAATTAATCGAAGGCGGTCACGTGTATATTGCAACACCACCTTTATATTTGGTTAAAAAAGGAAACAAAAAAGAATATGCTTGGAACGATGATCAACGAGATTTAGCTAACGAAAGAATGGGTGGAAGTGCTGCAATTCAACGTTATAAAGGTCTTGGAGAGATGAACGCTGAGCAGTTATGGGAAACAACATTAAATCCAAATTATAGAACTTTACGCCAAGTAACTATTGATAGTTTAACAGAAGCTGATAGAGTTTTCTCAATGTTAATGGGTGATGAAGTGCCACCTCGTAGAGAATTTATCGAGAAAAACGCCGCTTACGCAAAAATTGATGCGTAAATCGGGTATAATAATAGGATTGTTTGCTGCTTTCTTTTTTACGCAAAAAGTGAAGGGGCAATCATCTACAGATTTAGAACAAATAGGGTATCTGCTTTCAGATGCCCTTTTGTATTCAGAGCAATATATAGTTCCTGCCACAGATGCAGCGGTTTATCAAGCCTCTGCAGCTTGGGTGATGTTGCCTAAGAAACGAAAAAAATGGGATGTGGTTTTAGGATTGCATACTAATGTTTTCTTCGTTCCAAAAGCAGATAGAAGCTTTCAAATTCAAAATTCTGATTTTCAGTTTTTCGAGATTGAAGGTGCAACTTCGGCTACAGTTCCAACGGCTTTAGGAAATGATAATCAGGTTTATTTGGTTGGTGAATTAGGAGGAGAACAGGTTCGTTTCAAAACTCCCGAAGGAATTAATCAAGAAACGGTGATTTATCCTTATTTACAAGGAGGTATAGAATTACCTTACGGATTTGAATTTATCGCTCGATATTCAACTAAAACTAAGTTGAAGAGAGGTGATTACCAAGTTTATGGCTTTGGATTAAAACATAATTTTAGTCAATATTTTCCAAAAGTAGAAGCTAAAAACATCCATTTTGCGGCGGCAACTATCTATTCAAAAGAAGATATTAGTTTTGATTTTTTGGATATTAATACTGCTTACGGAAATTTAGGAATTAACAATTTGAATGGTTTGGTGGATACTTATCATTTTCAATTGAGTGCTTCTAAAGAATTTAAACGTTTTGAATTAATAGGGAATTTTATTGTAAATCATAGTTCGTTTGAATATGTGGTAAGTGGCGATAAAGGTTCTATTGAAGAAATATTTCCAGTGCAAAATGTAATTAATGATCTTTTAAAGCGAATAGCAAAGGATAAAACTAATGTTTTAGGAGAAATTTCGGGTAGATATCAAATAAGCAAATTTTATCTGCAAAGTTCAATTGCTTTTGGTAAATTTGTCAACGGAAATATTGGAGTTCAATATCAATTTTAATTTAACAATTTTAATATACACAACAAAATGAAAGTAACAATAGTAGGTGCGGGTAACGTAGGTGCAACATGTGCAGATGTTATTTCGTACAGAGGAATCGCAAGCGAAGTAGTATTAGTAGACATCAAAGAAGGTTTTGCAGAAGGTAAAGCGATGGATATTATGCAATGTGCTACAACAACTGTATTCAACACACAATTAAGCGGAACAACAGGAGATTATTCAAAAACTGCTGGAAGTGATGTAGTAGTTATTACATCAGGAATTCCAAGAAAACCAGGAATGACTCGTGAAGAATTAATCGGAATCAATGCAGGAATCGTTAAATCGGTTGCTGATAACGTATTAACTCATTCTCCAAACGCAATTATTGTAGTAGTGTCAAATCCAATGGATACTATGACGTATTTAACATTAAAAGCAACAGGATTACCTAAGCATAGAGTAATTGGTATGGGAGGTGCTTTAGATAGCTCACGTTTCAAATATTTCTTATCAAAAGCATTAGATAAACCAGCTAATGATGTTCAAGGTATGGTAATTGGAGGTCACGGTGATACTACTATGATTCCATTAACGCGTTTAGCATCTTACAATGGTGTTCCAGTTTCTAATTTTTTATCTCAAGCTGAGTTAGACAAAGTAGCTGCTGATACTATGGTAGGTGGTGCTACTTTAACAGGTTTATTAGGAACATCTGCTTGGTATGCACCAGGAGCTTCTGTGGCGTATTTAGTGGACAGTATCTTAAACGATCAAAAACGTATGATTCCATGTTCAGTTTTCTTAGAAGGTGAGTACGGACAAGAAGATATTTGTATGGGAGTTCCATGTATTATTGGTAAAAACGGTGTTGAGAAAATCGTTGACGTACAATTAAATGATGCTGAAAAAGCATTGTTTGCTAAGAGTGCAGATGCAGTTCGTAACATGAACGCCGATTTGAAATCAGTATTGTAATTTTACATCAAAATAAAATTGAAAAACTGTCAAGAAATTGGCAGTTTTTTTTTGTTATTACTATTTTTGATAGGGTATTTAAAAATATCTTTTGGTTCTGAAATTTGGAGTTTTCAACAATATTTTTCGTATTGTGAAATACTTTTTGTAGGTGCAAGTGTTTCATTTTTAAGGAATAATGTGTTTTTGTAGTGAAACTTAGGTAAAAAGGTTGCTTTAATCGAAAATAAAATTGCTAAATCCTATTGTAAATTATATATTTGTCCGTTTTTATAAAATAGAATAAATAAATTTTAGAATAATGCAGAATAGAGGACTTATTAAATTTTTCGCAATTATCTTTGCTTTGGTATGTGTATACCAGCTTTCTTTTACTTTCGTAGCGAATAGTATTGTTTCTGATGCAAAAGCATTTGCAAAAGGAGATACTGCTAAAGAATTACGCTATTTAGATTCTATCGGTAAAGAAAAAGTATACTTAGGGCATACTTACAAAGAAGTTACTAATAACCAAATCAACAAAGGTCTTGACTTAGAAGGAGGATTAAACGTTATTCTTCAAATTTCGGTTAAAGATGTTTTGAAAGGATTGGCTAATGATTCAAAGAATCCAGCTTTTAACAAAGCATTGGCTGATGCAAAGGCAAACCAACAAGGAAATCAAGATTATATTGATGCTTTCTTTGATGCTGCTAATGCTGCTGATGTAAAATTAGCTGCTGCTGATGTTTTTGGAAACAGAAACTTAGATGAAGTTATTAAGTTTGATATGACTAACAAACAAGTTGAGCCAATCATCAAACAAAAAGTTCAAGAATCAGTAGAAAGTGCTTTCAAAGTATTAAGAGAGCGTATCGATAAATTTGGAGTTACTCAACCTAATATTCAATTATTAGGAAATTCTGGCAGAATTTTGGTAGAATTACCAGGAGCTAAGGATGTAGATCGTATTAAGAAATTATTACAAAGTACAGCTCAATTAGAGTTTTGGGAAACTTATAAAATCGAAGAAGTAGGTCAATATTTAATGTCTGTTGAAGAGGCATTAAAGAAAACAGAAGTTGCTGTTAAAGCAGCACCTGTAAAAACTTCAGGAATCGATTCTTTATTAACAGACAAAGCTGACACAACTGCTGCAGCTAATAGTCCGTTCTTAGGTAAAATGGTTGCTCCAGGGATGCAAGGTTCACCTTTCATTGGAACTTTCGCAACTAAAGATACAGCAACTATTAATGCTTACTTAAAAAGAGCTGATATTAAAGCTTTATTACCAGCTAATTTATCAAATGTTAGATTTGCTTGGGGTAAAACAAACGCTAAAACTCCAGATGTTACAGATTTATATGCATTAAAAGGAACAAGAGATAATGTAGCTCCTTTAAGTGGTGGTGTAATTGTTGATGCAAGAGATACTTTTGATCAATTAGGTAAACCAGCTGTTTCTATGCAAATGAATGGAAATGGTGCTAGAAAATGGGAGCAAATTACAGGAGCAGTTTCACAACAAGGAAATGCTATTGCAATTGTATTAGATAATATCGTTTACTCTGCACCTGGTGTAAGTAAAGGAGCAATTACTGGAGGTCAATCAGAAATTTCTGGAAACTTCACAATTGAAGAAACAAAAGACTTAGCAAACATCTTAAGAGCAGGTAAATTACCAGCTGCTGCAGAAATTGTACAATCTGAAGTTGTAGGACCATCATTAGGACAAGAAGCTATTGATAATGGTATGTTATCATTTGTTATTGGATTTGGTTTAGTGTTATTATGGATGGTAGTTTACTATGGTAAAACTGGTTTCTATGCTAACTTAGCTTTATTAGTAAACATCTTATTCATTTTTGGAACTTTAGCAAGTTTTGGCGCTGTATTAACATTACCAGGTATTGCAGGTATCGTATTAACAATCGGTATGGCGGTAGATGCTAACGTAATCATTTTTGAAAGAGCAAAAGAAGAATTAGATAATGGTAAATCAGTACAAGAAGCTACAGATTACGCTTTTACTTGGAAAGGTGCGATGTCATCTATCATTGATGCTAACGTTACCACAGCAATTACGGCTATCATCTTATTAGTATTTGGTACAGGACCAATTCAAGGTTTTGCTACAACGTTATTAATTGGTATTTTTACTTCTGTAATTACTGCAGTTTTTGTAACAAGAATGTTCTTAGATTGGAGTTTAAGCAGAAATGAAAAATTAGCTTATTCAACTTCATTAACTAAAACTTGGTTTAAAGATTTAAATATCGATTTCTTAGGTAAGAAGAAAATTGCTTATGTAGTTTCAGGTATTTTAGTAGCATTGAGTATTTTCTCTTTAGCAACAAAAGGATTAAATCAAGGTGTGGATTTTGTTGGAGGTAGAACATATCAAGTACGTTTTGATAAAGCTGTTTCTGCTCCAGAAGTAACGGCTGATTTAGTAGCTGTTTTTGGAAGTGCTGAAGCAAAAGTTTATGGTGGAAACGATCAGTTAAAAATTACTACTAAATATAAAGTTGACGAAGAAGGTGAAGGAGTAGATAAAGAAGTAAACCAAAAATTATACGAAGGTTTAAAGAAATATTTACCAGCTGATTTAACTTATGATAAGTTTGCTAACTTATATGAAGGTAAAAAAATTGGTATTTTGTCTTCTGCTAAAGTAACAGGAACTATTTCTAAAGATATTAAGACAAACTCTTTATGGGCAGTTTTAGGTTCGTTATTTGTGGTATTCGTTTACTTAATGATTAGTTTCCGTAAATGGCAGTTTGGTTTCTCAGCTGTAATTGCGGTTGCACACGATACGATAATCGTATTGGGTATCTTCTCATTCTTCTATACAATTTTACCATTCAACATGGAGATTGACCAAGCATTTATTGCAGCAATCTTAACGGTAATTGGATACTCGTTGAATGATACGGTAATTGTATTTGATAGAGTGCGTGAATACTTAGATTACAACTCATCACCAGATTTCAAAGGATTAGTAAATAAAGCATTAAATACTACATTAAGTAGAACAATCAATACTTCTGCTACAACATTAGTAGTATTAGTGGCTATCTTCATTTTTGGAGGTGAAACTATTAGAGGTTTCGTATTTGCTATCTTAGTAGGTATCTTAGTAGGAACTTATTCATCTTTATTTATTGCAACTCCAGTGATGCAAGATACAATTGGTGAAAAAGAAGGTCGTAAAATGGCTGAATTCAAAAAAGAAGACTAAGTAATTAGTCTATATTATATAGAAAAGTCCTGATGCAAATCAGGACTTTTTTTATATATTTATATTTCTAAATTTGAAACCTATGAAAGCTAAATTTGTTCTAATTACTTTATTGTTTACGTTCTTGTCATGTAATAAGAGTAAAATTCATGATGATTTTGATTCCAGTTTTGATAATAATCGTTGGGATGCAACTGATGTTAGAGTATTTGAATTCGAAAATACGCAATCGGAAGCCGTTTGTGACTTGAAATTACATTTCGGTCATATCAGTGGGTTTCAATTTAAAGAAGTGCCTTTAGAAGTTGAAATTACATCTCCTGATGGTAAGTCGGAAGTACTTTCTGTTGCTATGAAATTAATTGATGAGTCAGGAAAAGATATTGGTGATTGTACAGGTGATATTTGCGATGTGTTTCAAACCATAAAAACATTTCAAAATCTAGAAAAAGGAAAATATAAAGTGGCTGTCAAAAGTAAATTTACTGGGCCTTATTTACCGAATGTTCTCGGTGTTGGGATTGTAATTGAAAAGCAAAAATAAAAAAGGCGGTTAGAATTTCTAACCGCCTTTTTGTATGTATTATTTCATTAAGCTTCTTTAACTTCTTTTGCTTTCCAAACAAAGTAAAATCCAATAAATATAAACGGAATACTTAACCATTGACCTGTTGAAAGCGCATTAAAAATTGGATATTGCTCAAAACCACCTTGACTTTCTTTTACAAATTCCACTACAAAACGAATCGACCAAAGTAGTATTAAGAACAATCCAAATAAGTAACCTGCTTTGTTTCTTGCTTCGGTTTTCCAATATAAAAATATTAGAATAGCGAAAACAAAAACATAACAGATAGCTTCGTATAATTGTGCCGGATGTTTTGGTGTTACGTCGGCTAATAATTCTGCAAACTGAGGATTAGTTTCAATGGCTTTATAAGCTTCTTTAACATCTCCAATCTGTGTTTTCTCCATTGCATCACTTGCGCTATATTTGTCTCTCAAGAATTTAATTCCGAAAGCGGATGTAGTTTCAGTTCCTACTATTTCTGAGTTAAAGAAATTTCCTAAACGAATAAAAATTGCACCTAAAGAAACCGGAATGACTATTCGGTCTAAAATCCACAAAAAAGAACGTTTAATGACTCTTCTTTGGATATAAAACATGGTTAGAATAATAGAAATTGCTGCTCCATGACTCGCTAATCCAGCAAAACCAGTGAAATGTAGTGTAGGTTTAGTGCTAATTGGTAATAAAATACTCAACGGGTCTTGGTGAAATAATTCGGATTGATAAAAAATTACGTGTCCCAATCGAGCTCCCAACATAGTGGCTACCAAAGTGTAAACAAATAACTTATCTAAAGATTCTACCGATTCGTTTTCTCTTATGAAAATAGGTTTCATTACGTACCAGCCTAATCCAAAAGCCAATACCCAAGAAAGACTATAAAAACGTAACATGAAAAATCCTAAATCAATCCCTTCCGAAGGATTCCAAACCATATTGAGTGCGTGAATCATAATTTTTGTTTCTGATTAAAGCGTAAAAATAAATATTATTATTGGTAAACTTGTTAAAATTCCGATAAGAAATTTTCAAGAACAAGAGCAACTTCAAGTTCAAAATTCAATTTTTGGAATACAGATTAAAGAAATTTAAATAATTTTAAAAATCAGAAGAGCAAAACGCTCCGTGTGTCTCTTTTAAACACAATCAGAATCAAAAAAAACTCTGTGCATCTCTGTGTAAAAATCAAGGCACCGGATCATAACCACTTCTTCCCCAAGGATGACAACTGAAAATACGTTTCAAAGCCAACCAACCACCTTTAAACAACCCATGTTTTTGCAAAGCTTGAATGGTATATGTAGAACATGTAGGTTCAAAACGGCAAGTAGCAGGTGTAAAAGGAGAGATACCAACCTGATAAAATCGCACCAATAAAACAAACGGATAAATCACCCATTGTTTTAGCGTTTTTGGATATTGCGATTGGTGTTGGCTACACATAATTATTAATTAAAAAGAACAGCTATCTCTGTCAAGCTGAACTCGTTTCAGCTTCTCATAAATGTATAATTGAGATTCTGAAACAAGTTCAGAATGACAAAATGTATTATTAAAAGGTGAAACTAGTTCCTTCTTTTCCGTCTTTTAATTGAATGCCTAAAGCTAATAACTGATCACGAATTTGGTCTGATAAAGCAAAGTTTTTATTCGCTCTAGCTTCGTTTCGCATACCGATTAACATTTCAAC
>NZ_JAKLJH010000121.1 GCF_023151265.1 Flavobacterium sp. | reverse complement strand
ATTTTCCAGTCGTTTTCACCATCGAAATTGAAGGTAAAACAATTGAATTCGTAAAAAATATTTGCTACAAATTCAATAATCCTGATGATGGAGAAACTTATGTTCCATTTACCGTTTTACCAGATGTTACGACTAAAATTGAACCTGAGGTAATTATTTTTAACGGAACACAAGCCAAAGAAATTACAGTTTCTGTAAAAGCACACAAAGCCAATGCAAAAGGGGTTTTATCGTTGAATATTCCGAATGATTGGAAAATAAATCCAAAAGAAATTCCGTTTGAAATCACTACCAAAAACGAAGAGAAAAAATTCACGTTCACACTGTATCCAACCAAACCTGAAATTGCTACAAAGTTGAGTGCAAAAGCTCAAATAGGAAATCAAACTTTTGATGATAAATTAATTACGATTCAGTATCCACACATTCCAAAACAAACCATTTTAGTACCTTCTGAATCTAAATTAGTAAAATTAGACATTGCAACTAAAGGCAAAAATATTGGTTACATTATGGGCGCTGGAGATGAAGTAAACAAGAATTTAGAGAATCTTGGATTTAAAGTTTCAACGATTAATCCGAGCGAAATTTCAATAGAAAAATTACAACAATTTGATGCCATAATTTTGGGAATTCGAGCTTTTAATGTGGTTGATGAATTAAAATACAAGAATAAAATCTTGTTTCAATATGTAGAAAATGGAGGTAATTTAATTATTCAATATAACACCACTAATAATTTGGTTACTAAAGAGATAGCACCATATAATTTAGAATTATCAAGAGATCGAGTTACTGATGAAAATGCAAAAGTAACTTTCTTAGCACCAAATCATAAAGTATTGAATCAACCAAATAAAATTACTGAAAAAGATTTTGAAGGCTGGGTTCAAGAACAAGGTTTATACTATCCAAACAAATGGAGTTCGGAATTTATTCCTATTTTAGCTTCTAATGACGAAGGCGAATCTTCAAAAACTGGTGGTTTAGTAATTGCAAAATACGGTAAAGGAAATTACATTTACACAGGTTTAAGTTTCTTTAGAGAATTACCAGAAGGCGTAAGTGGCGCTTACCGATTATTAGCAAACATGATTGCTTTAGACAAATAAAATTGCGATGAAACAACAAAAACAAAAATGGAAAAAAAGTTATAGCATCGTTTTGATACTGAATGCTATATATATTTTAATTTTCTATTTACTAATGGAAATATACAACTAATATGGAAATTTTAGATTGGATTGTATTATCCACTACCCTATTTTTTATCGTGATTTATGGTGCTTTGAAAACCAAAGGAAGCGCCAATGTAAAAGACTATTTGTTAGATAACAACGAAACACCTTGGTTTACGGTTGGTGTTTCAGTCATGGCTACACAAGCAAGTGCAATTACCTTTTTATCTACACCAGGACAAGCTTACCATGACGGAATGGGGTTTGTGCAGTTCTATTTTGGTCTTCCATTAGCGATGATTGTAATTGCATATACTTTTATTCCAATTTACCATCGATTAAAAGTATATACCGCTTACGAATATTTAGAACAACGTTTTAATGTTCAAACCCGAACTTTAGCCGCTATCTTATTCTTGATTCAAAGAGGATTAGGAACTGGAATTACAATTTATGCTCCTTCTATCATTTTATCAGCACTTTTGGGTTGGAATTTGAATATGTTGAACATTATCATTGGAATTTTGGTAATTGTTTACACCGTAACTGGCGGAACAAAAGCCGTAAACGTTACCCAAAAACAACAAATGTTCGTAATTATGTCGGGAATGTTTATCATTTTCTTTTACATTTTAGCGAATTTACCTCAAGAAGTTGATTTTTCAAATGTATTACATATTGCTGGAGCCAATGGAAAAATGGATATTTTAGATTTCTCCTATAATCCAGAAACACGATATACTTTTTGGAGCGGAATTACAGGAGGTTTTTTCTTAATGCTTTCCTATTTTGGAACCGATCAATCTCAAGTAGGTCGCTACTTATCAGGAAAATCAGTAAAAGAAAGCCAAATGGGATTAATAATGAATGGTTTATTGAAAGTTCCGATGCAGTTTTTTATTCTTTTGACAGGAGTTTTAGTGTTTGTTTTCTTTCAATTTAATGATGCTCCATTGCATTTTAACCCAACGAATGTTGAAAAAGTAAAAGCTTCGGAATATAAAGTCGATTATGAAAATTTGGAACAAAAACTATCCCAAATCAACACGGATAAAAAGATTGTAAATCAAATTTATATTGAACAATTAAAGCACAACGAATTTGATAATCCAATCTTGAAAAAACAAATGGTCACACTTTCCTTAAAAGAGAAAGATTTACGAGAAGACGCAAAAGATGTGATTAAAAAAGCTGATGGAAAAACCGAAACCAATGATAAGGATTATGTTTTTTTATATTTCATTTTAAATTACTTACCAAAAGGCCTTTTAGGATTATTGTTAGCCGTAATTTTCAGCGCAGCTATGTCATCTAGCGCATCTGGATTAAACTCTCTTGGTGCTACATCTGCTATTGATATTTACAAAAGAAATGTTAGCAATAAATCAGACAAACATTATGTGTTAGCTACTCAATACTTCACGGTATTTTGGGGAATTGTAGCGATTGGATTTGCTTGTATAAGTTCTTTATTTGAAAATTTAATCCAGCTAGTTAACATCATCGGTTCGATTTTCTACGGAACTGTTTTAGGCATTTTCTTAATTGGATTTTATATCAAATATATCAAAGGAAAAGCTGCTTTTATTGGGGCTTGCATTAGTCAACTAACTATTTTTTACATCTTTTACTTAGATGTTGTTAGTTATTTATGGCTGAATTTTATTGGAGCGTTACTAACAATTAGCATGTCTTATTTTCTTCAAAAAGCATTCAGTAAATCAGACATATAGCAAAATAAAAGTCCCAAAGTTATTTGGGACTTTTATTTAAATTAATTTTTAAAGAATTATTTAGACCATTCTGCAATGCTGTCTTTGTTCATTTTTTCATAATCACCATTTCCTGCTTTCACAGATAATGCTAATGATTCTTTTGCAGTTGAAATAGCTCCTTTTTTATCTCCCATTTTAGCTTGGATTAAAGATTTTAATCTCAAATACCAGAAAGGCACGTCTCTATCCTTTGGTGAATTACTGATAGCAGAATTTACCCAAGTTAAAGCTTTATTTAAATCGCCATTAGATTGATAAAAATATTGTGCAGAAGAAAAATAATCTGCCGCAGATGGACCTGCTAACGTTTTTTCAATACTTTTCATTGCCATATCTTGTGTAGGAACAGAAAATGGAATAGATACCATTGTTCTCTCCCAAGATAATTCAATTACACCTGTATCATTTGTTAAATTGTTTAAAAAGATAGAAAATGATTCAATTGATTTGTTTAAAGTTTCTGGTTTAACTGTAACTTTCAAAGCCACTTTTGAATCATCCCAATTTTCAGGTAATCCCCAATTATTAGTGTCTGTATAAAAAATTACATCCCAACTATCTGCTTTTGGAGTTGTAAATAAAGCATACTTACCTTTCTTAAGGTCTTTACCTGCTACTTTTACATCTTCACTAAAAGAAATTGTGGTATTTGCATTTGCACCAGTTCTCCACATTTTTCCAAAAGGAACTAAATCCCCATAAACAGTTCTCCCTTTTGCACTCGGTCTAGAGTATTCTGCTTGCACGGTTGTAAGTCCAACAACTTGTTCAACTTTTGCTAACGGACTCGATTGAGGTGTTTTTACTTGTGCCTCAACCATGAAATTGGCTAATACTACAGCCAACATTACAATAATTTTTCTCATAGGTTATGTTTTTGAATTTCAAATTTACAAATTGTATTAGAATCAAATGTTAATATAAACTTAAATGAATAATTTTTGTTTAATTAACAATTAAAAAGATTAAACAAATTTATATCTTTACAAAAAAAATAATATGAAAATATATAGATTACATACCAAACAAAATCTTCCGATAAGCTTAGATGAAGCATGGAACTTGTTATCTGATCCAAAAAATCTTCAGAAAATTACACCAAATTACATGGGGTTTAAAATTCTTTCTGGAGCCGATAGACCCATGTTTCCAGGACAAATTATACAATATATCGTTACTCCTGTTTTAGGAATCCCTACAAAATGGGTTACAGAAATTACTCATGTGGTGGATAAACAGTATTTTGTAGATGAACAACGTTTTGGTCCTTATGCGCTTTGGCATCACAAACATTTCATCAAAGAAATTCCTGGTGGCGTTGAAATGGAAGATATTGTAGATTATAAAGTTCCAATGGGAATTTTAGGACAGTTAGTTCACCCAATTTTAGTAAAACCGAAATTGGACGAAATCTTCGAATACCGAAGAAAAAAATTAATCGAAATGTTCGGAGAATTTAAAGGATAACATCATGAAAAACATACTATTAATAGGCGGTTCCTACGGAATAGGATTAGCCATAGCACAAGAAATTCAAAACGAAAACAATGTTTTTGTCGCTTCCAGAACCAATGAAAATTTATCAGGTTTGAATGTGACACACATTCCATTTGATGCTTCATCTGATATTTTAGATACATCAAAATTACCTGCAGTTATTGATGGTTTAGTTTATTGTCCTGGAAGCATTAATTTAAGACCTTTCAAAGGATTAAAACCTGAAGCTTTTGAAACCGATTTACAAATTAATTTCATAAGTTTGGTAAAAGTAATTCAATCGGTTTTGCCTAATTTATCAGCATCGAAACAAGCTAGTATAGTTGCTTTTAGCAGTGTTGCTGCAACCATGGGAATGCCATTTCATACTAGCGTTGCCGCTTCAAAAGGAGCAATTGAAGGTTTTGCTAAAGCATTGGCAGCAGAATATGCACCGAAAATCAGAGTAAATGTAATTGCACCATCATTAACTGACACACCATTAGCCGATAAATTCTTGAATAATGAAACCAAACAAGAAAAATCTGCAGAACGTCATCCCTTAAAACGATTCGGAAAACCAGAAGACAGCGCACAAATGGCAACCTTTTTATTGAGTTATAAAAGCAGTTGGATTTCATGACAAATTTTCCACGTTGATGGCGGAATGTCAACATTATTAGTAAACGGATAAAAATTAAAAAACAACTTCAAGTTCAAACTCAAAAATCAAACTTGAAACTTGAAACCTGAAACAAAAAAAAATATGAACATCTTTTGGTTTAGACGCGATTTAAGAGTAGATGACAACGTTGGATTTTTTCATGCTTTGAATAGCGATGAAGAAGTGTTACCTATTTTTATTTTTGACGAAATTATTTTATCGCAACTTCCAAAAAATGATGCGCGAGTAACCTTTATTCATGAACAATTAGAAAAGATTCAATCGGAATTGAAGAAGTACGGAAAATCATTAGCAGTTTTTCATGGCAAACCAATTGAAATTTTCGAAAAATTAATTTCTGAAAATACAATTTCATCGGTTTACACCAATCATGATTATGAACCTTACGCTCGCAAACGTGATAAGGAAATGAATCAACTTTTTGTAAGTAACGGAATTTCGTTTTTAACTTCTAAAGATCAAGTGATTTTTGAAAAAAGCGAAGTGGTTAAAGATGATGGAACACCTTATGTAGTTTACACACCATATTCTAAAAAATGGAAAGAAAATTTTAGAAAAATTAAATTAGTTCATTATCCTTCGGAAGATAAATTGGATAAAATAGCGCAGCACTCCTACCCTTTTTTATCGTTGACCGACATAGGTTTTGAAAAATCTGAAATTAAAGTTACACCTTTTGATGTTTCGGAAAGTTTAATTCAGAATTACGAAGCTACGCGAAATTTCCCTGCTTTAAACAAAACATCTTATTTGGGAATTTATCTCAGATTTGGTGCGGTTTCAATTCGAAAAATGATAGAAAAAGCTATCGCTGAAAAGAACGAAACCTTTTGGAACGAATTGATTTGGCGCGAATTTTTCATGCAAATTCTATGGCATTTTCCACACACAAAAAATTCAAGTTTCCGACCAAAATATGATGCCATTATTTGGGAAAACAACGAAGATTTATTTCAAAAATGGTGTCAAGGAAAAACGGGTTATCCTTTTGTTGATGCCGGAATGCGTGAATTAAACACAACCGGTCACATGCACAATCGCGTGCGTATGATTGTGGCAAGTTTTCTTTGTAAACATCTCTTAATCGATTGGCGTTGGGGCGAAGCTTATTTTGCACAAAATCTTTTGGATTACGAAATGGCGAGTAACGTTGGAAATTGGCAGTGGGCTGCAGGTTCTGGAGTGGATGCCGCTCCTTATTTCCGAATTTTCAACCCAACAGAACAAATCAAGAAGTTCGATAAAGACTTAAAATACATCAAAAAATGGGTTCCTGAATTGGAAACTCAATATTATCCAAAACCAATCGTAGACCACAAAGATGCACGAGAAAAATGCCTTAAAGTTTATAAAGAAGCCGTTGGATAAAATAGCGTTGCCCTAAACACTATAAAACTATTAAAATGAAAATTGTTTGGTTCAAGAGAGATTTGCGTTTGCACGATCATGAAGCCTTACATGAAGCCTTATCGACTTCTGGGAAGACTTTATTGCTTTACATTTTCGAACCTTCGTTGGTAAAAGATTATCATTATAGTCAACGTCATTTTGATTTTATCAAACAATCATTAGAAGCTTTACAGAAAGAACTTTTAAAATATCACACTCAAATCTTAATTGTTCAAGGTGAAGCGGTAACAGTTTTTGAAAAACTATCGAAACTTATTTCCATCAGAGCCGTTTATTCTCATCAAGAAACTGGAATCAAATTGACTTTTGATAGAGATTTGGCTGTTGCGAAATTATTAAAAAATAAAGGAGTTATTTGGAATGAATACATAACTAACGGGGTTATTCGTGGTATAAAAAATAGAAAAACGTGGAAAGAAGATTGGTATGACTTTA
Organism: Flavobacterium sp.; assembly: GCF_023151265.1. Taxonomy (GTDB): domain Bacteria; phylum Bacteroidota; class Bacteroidia; order Flavobacteriales; family Flavobacteriaceae; genus Flavobacterium. The sequence goes on along the minus strand of NZ_JAKLJH010000121.1, from coordinate 1,121 downwards.
TGGATAAAGATTGTCTTCCGTTTCAACCTACACCAAGAAGTTTTGTCAAATACATTGAAATTGAAGAATTAGAAAATCATTTCGAAATTCCATCAATTCAAACAGTTCACAATCCCAATTTTCAGAAAGGTGGTGTTCCAACAGCTTTACGTTACATGAAATCATTTTTTGAAGAACGGGTACAAAATTACAGTAGTCACATTTCAAAACCTGAATTAGCCAGAAAAGGTTGTAGCCGTTTATCACCTTATATTGCTTGGGGAAATTTATCAATTCGACAAGTGTATACAAAAGCTTGGGAATTACATCAGCAAGGAAAATTTAAGCGTCAGATTTCTAATTTTGCTTCTCGTTTGCGTTGGCAAGCGCATTTCATTCAGAAATTTGAAATGGAATGTTCGATGGAATTCATCGCGGTAAACAAAGGCTATCGCAATTTAAGTCAAAGAGTTAACGAAAAATATCACAAAGCTTGGATTACTGGAAAAACAGGTGTTCCGTTAGTTGATGCTTGTATGCGTTGTTTGAATACGACTGGTTATTTGAATTTTAGAATGCGTGCTTTGGTGGTATCGTTTTATACGCATCATTTGTTCCAACCTTGGCAAAATTGTAGTCCGCATTTGGCCCAACAATTTTTAGATTTTGAACCTGGAATTCACTATCCGCAAATTCAGATGCAAGCTGGCGTTACGGGAATCAATACGCTTCGTGTTTACAATCCAGTTAAAAATTCGTACGAACATGATGAAGATGGAAATTTTATAAAAAAATGGGTTCCAGAATTAGCTAATATTCCGGCAGAATTCATCCACGAACCTTGGAAATTAACTCCAATAGAACAAATGTTGTATGATTTTGAAATTGGAAGAGATTATCCAAATCCTATTGTGAATTTAGAGGAAGCAAGAAAGTTTTCCAGTGATTTCTTTTGGTCAATGCGAAAAGACGAATCCGTAAAAAAAGATAGCAAAAGAATAGTCGAAAAACAGACGTTTCAAGACAGAGAAATGATTTAGTTCAAATCACGAACTTTCTCAAAATTCAATTCGTTAAAGTGTCGAATAATAATATTGGCTTTAGATAAATCTTGGTCTTTGGAATGAAAACTATCGTAACCC
>NZ_JAKLJH010000120.1 GCF_023151265.1 Flavobacterium sp. | reverse complement strand
TATCAAGCAAACAAAAACTATCCTTTTTGAAGGTGATGGTTATAGCGAAGCTTGGGAAAAAGAAGCTAAAAAACGTGGTTTAAGTAATCATAAAACAACTCCAAAAGCATTAAAAGCGAAAGTTTCTAAAAAAGCAATTGAATTGTTTGGCGAAATGGGTGTAATGAATCATGTTGAGGTAGAATCACGCTACGAAATTGAATTGGAAGAATACGTGAAAAAAATCCAAATCGAAGGTCGTGTTTTAGGTGATATTGCTCGTAATCATGTGGTTCCAACAGCAATTAAATACCAAAATGTGTTAATTGAAAACGTAAAAGGTTTAAAAGAAATTTTCGGAAAAGACTTTGAGAAAATCGCTAAAGAACAAATTTCGTTAATCAAAGAAATTTCAGAACACATCGAAGGCATTAATACGAAAGTAGAAAAAATGACCGAAGAACGTAAAAAAGCAAACGCCTTAACGAGTACAGAAAAAATGGCAGACGCTTATTGCGATAAAGTAAAACCATACTTCGAAGAAATTCGTTACCATGCTGACAAATTAGAATTGTTAGTAGACGACGAACTTTGGACACTAACAAAATATAGAGAATTGTTATTTACGAAGTAATTAGAAATAGAAATCCCAATCGAAAGATTGGGATTTTTTTTATTGTTTCTCAATTCTTAACAACCATCATTCTTACTCAAATCACGTTCAAAAAGTACTTTATTGTTGTGTTCGATATAGTCGCTTGATAAAATCAAATAGGGATGATTGTTTGAAAAACCAGCGCTTCTGCTTTTAATAATTATTTTGTCGTAAACTTTTAGATTATTTAATTTCTCAAAATCATTTGGAATAAATTGCATCATGTAATCTTCTCCATTAATCTTCACAACTAGCCATTTAGGACTTGATGGGTTTGTGGTTGGAAATTGAAAATTCACCGAAGTTACCAAAGCTTCCATTTTAGCGAATGTATTTATATCGTTTTTTATCTTCTCGTAACTTGCTTGTACTTTTTTACCTTCGGGAGAATCTTTCCATTCGCTAAATTTTATGCCATCTGGTGAAGCTTCCCATTTTTTTCTTTTCTCTAAATTGGATAACGGTTTTGAAGAAATTTTAGTGTCGTTTTTAATTTCACGATTAACATGTAAGCCATTGGCAAAAGTTGAAAAGCTAAATACAAATCCACTTATCACAACCAATGAAAAGATTAGAACATAAATTGTTTTTTTCATAATTTTCACTTTTTTAAATTGATTACACGAATTTACATTCATAATTTTTTGTTAGAACAATTGGGATTGTAAATAAAAATGTAAACTTTGTAAATAATTAATTGACACTATGAATAGTAGACAAAAACTCCTTTCTGGAAAAACTAAATATGTAATTGCATTGCTATTACTGGTGTTAATTTCATTGGTTTTCTTTGTAAATACGAATAGCGATTTTGATCTTTCCAGAAGAGAAGTTTTATTGCGAAGAATAGGTCATGAAATACTTTTACAATCGGGAGATAGTACTTCGAGAGTGCTTCCGATAAAAAAGATAGCTGAAAATGAATATCAAATTAGTTTTGAGAAAGAATTTTCATTTGTAACCGATGCATTAGTAAATACGACCAAACGTTTGCTTGCTAAAGATTATCACGTAACCGATTATGTTGTAAATGTAATTGATTGTGAGAATTCGAGTGTTGCTTATGGATATGCTATTTCTAAAAACAAAAAAGAGGATATTTTAGCCTGTGTTGGAAGAAAACAACCCATTGCTTGTTACAAGATAAATATCAAATTTAAACCAAGCGATGTAGTTACAGCAAATTATAAATATTTTATAACAGGTTTAGCGTTTTTACTATTGATTGGATTCGTTTTTTGGAAATTAAAACCTAAAAAACAATTATCTAAAATTGATAATAATAAACAGTTTACTTTTGGTTCAGTGGTGTTTGATGCGCAAAAGCGTCAACTAGAAATTAATAAGGAAACCATAGATTTAACAGCAACCGAAACACGTTTGTTGCTCATTTTTGCCTCATCTCCTAACGAAACAATAGAAAGAAGCCGACTCCAAAAAGAGATTTGGGAAGACGAAGGCGTTATTGTAGGACGCAGTTTAGACATGTTCATCTCAAAACTCAGAAAAAAACTAGAACTTGACCCAAATATTAATATTGTAGTGGTTCGTGGAAAAGGGTATAGGCTTGAAGTAAACGTTTAATTATTTTAGGCTGAGAATGAAATTCTGCGCTATTGGATTATTATCTGCTTCTTATATTCTTAAGTACTTCACCAGCAATTGAAATACTCACTTCGACCTTTCTTAAGAAATCATTCATTTTAGTAGAGACATTTCTTCTAGCGGTGTTTAATTCTTTAGAAACTTTTGGCATATTTTCAATGCTCAAGATAAATTCTTTTGTCATATTTAGTGAGCCATTCATTTCATGAATCATACTTTCCAGCGAATCGTCAAGTGTTTCTAATTGCTCTTCATATCTTGAATCAAAATCATTTTTATAAATATTAACAAGTTTTGATAAGCTATCAATTCCATTTTCAAAGTTTTCAATGTAAATTGGAATTTCAGGCTCAATTCTACTAGCGAAATCGTTCATAGCTTCAGCCGTTCTGTTGTAAATGTTTCTTTGAACTTTGATACTAATAGGTTGATTTTTATTATTAACTATTGTTCTATTTATTTCATTTGTTTTTTTTCGCATTTCTCCTGCAATCCAACTCATTGCCTCAGAAAGTCTTACTAAAGAGTATCTACTTAATTGAAAGGAGTCTTCTATAAACTCTTCCAGATCTATTATTCCTAATTCTTCAATTTCAGTAATTTCAACATCAAAGCTTTCGGTAGTTTCTTTTAATTTATTTTCATCAACAACTAATTGAGGTTCCGTTTGCATCAATCTTAATTGATCAATTCGTTTGGGTATATGAAGGCGTAAGAATTTTTCTAATTCTTCTCTTTCGGTAAATTCCCAATAAAAAGTGTTCTTTTCACCTAACTTTTTTTTGAATTCTCGGATTTTAGAGAGTTGTTCGGTATTAATTTCATCCAATGATTGAGGAAGAGCATTTTTAAAATAAAATAATATTTGAATTGAATTATTTTCCTGAAATTTTTTGAAGGCTATTTCAAACTCTTCTTCAGTACCAGAACCATAATTTTCTGTTGGAGTTCCAAATTTCATCCAAAGAAAACCTATAAAAATATCGTAAGTTGGAATATCATTATTAATAATATCTTGAACACCAATATTACTTATTCCAGGAGCGGAATTGTTTTCCCATTTAAGTAATTCAAGATGGAGATTATTAGGATTACCATAAGTTATGTTTAATTCATTAATTACATCATTGAATGCTTCTCTTTCTTCAGCTAAATCTGAAGGAGATGCTACAAAAATTTGATATTTGCTAATTAATTTTGGCATAATGTATTTTGTTGTAAGAAAAATAAGATTTGAGTATTTATTAATTTGTTCGTATTTATACTAAATACAATAATTTACAATTATTCCAAAAATATAAAAAAAAGTGTACAAAAACCATAATTTATCGACAAAAAATCACTATTTTCGATAAACTAAAACCTACCTAATGAAAAAAATACTTTTTCTGTTTTTATTGTTGTCTTCCATTTCTTTTGGGCAAAACAAGTTTACGGTGTATTTTGATACGGATTCTGATCAATTAAAATTAAATGAATTAATTCGTTTTGATGATTTTTTTAGAAATAAAAAGGTAAAATTTACCAAGCTGATAGGTTATTGCGATTATCGTGCTTCTAATGGTTATAACGATACTTTGGCGCTTAATAGAGCGAATTTTGTAAAAGGAATTATCGAAAAAGTTACCAATCAAAAACACATCGAAATCGAAAGTAAAGGTGAAAATTTCGAACAAAAATCCAATTTAAAACTAAACAGAAAAGTAGAGATTTTCTATGAAGAATTGGTAACAGAAAAAATACTTCCAAAAGAAGATAAAAAGGAGTTGTCTCAACAGGTTTCAACAGCAAAAGTTGGCGATAAGTTGGTCTTGAAAAATCTACATTTCTACAATCGTTCTGGGATTTTTGTTCCTGAATCGCGACCTATTTTAGAGGAATTATTGAAAATTATGTTGGCTAATCCGAATTTGAAAATAGAAATTCAAGGTCATATTTGTTGTCAAAAAGGCACCGATGTAGAAGATACGGCAAAAGTTAGAGCCTTAGCAGTTTATAATTATCTGATAAACAACGGAATTAATAAAAATCGTTTGAGTTATAAAAGCTTTGGAAGTACGAAACCGATTCATACAATTCCAGAAAACAACGAAGACGAACGCAATGAAAACCGTAGAGTAGAAATTCAAATTGTAGCAAATTAGTTTTTATTTTTTAAATAATTGTAAATGAATTTGTTACGTAAAAAATAGAAGTTCTTTCTGTGAATAAGTTTTTTTAATACGTTTTATTTTTTATATTCGTTACATTAAAATACCCCAAATGAAATACGTATTACTGCTGTTTGGATTTATACTTTCAGCACAAGAAAAAGCGAGTTTTTATTTTGATTTTGATCAAGATGCGTTTAACCCAAAACAAAACGAATTGTTTTTGTCTTGGTTAAACAAAGCCGAAAACCGCGAAATTCTAGTAATTAACGGATATTGCGATTGGTATGGAACGTATGATTATAACGATACTTTAGCTTACAAAAGAATTCATACCGTTCATGAACAACTTAAAACAAAAGTAAATTCCTCAGTATTTTTTAGCGAAGATTTAAAAATTAAAGGTTTTGGAGAACGAGTTCAAACCCGAAAAGAAAGAAAATATAACAGAAGAGTTGATGTATTTTACAAAGTAATTCCAAACAAAATAATTAAAGAAGAAACGGTAGTTTACGATGACCCAGTGGTTTATACAGGACAAAAAATTTCGGATAATCCTAAACCAATTAAAGAAATTGAAACCGAATTACAACCCGTTGATCCAGAAGAATTAGTGCATCTTGAAGCGATTCCTAATCGTTATGCAAATGCAAAAGTAGGAGATAAGTTGGTGATGAAAAACCTCTATTTTTATGACCGTTCCGGAATTTTCGTACCTGAATCGTTACCGGTTATGGAAGAACTTTTAGCGTTTATGGTAAGTAATCCAAAAGCAAAAATTGAAATTCAAGGTCATATTTGCTGTCAATTAGGCGAAGATCCTGAAGATATTGCTTTAATACGTGCTATTGCGGTTCATAATTATTTGGTTGCCAATGATATCGATGATAGTAGATTGCAATATAAAAGCTTTGGAAGTACGCAACCACTTCACAAAATTCCAGAAAAAAACGAAAAAGAAAGAAACGAAAATCGTAGAGTAGAAATTCTTATCTTAGAGAATTAATTTTTGGCATAATTTTTCGTTTTATTTTATAAACATGATTTCATGAAATATTTATATTCCTTTATAGTTGTTGTATTGTTTCAAATGACATTCGCGCAAGAGCAAATAGTGTTTTATTTTGACAACAATAAGTTTGAATTAAACAAAGTAGAAGCTGCTAAACTTCAAAAATGGATAGCTGAAAATAGCACTTCAAAAATTCTTTCTATCACAGGTTCAACAGACGAAGTAGGAACTTCGGGTTATAACGATACGTTATCTCAAAAACGTGTGAGTCATATTTTCAATCAAATCAAAGGAAAAGTTAACATCAGACCCGATTTTAAAAGTATTTCTCTTGGCGAAAAAGGCGCTACTTCAACCAGTAAAGCAGAAAATAGAAAAGCAATCATTCATTATTTATTGGAGAAAGATTTAGATAAGGAGAATGAAGTTTTAGGAATAAAAGAAGAACCCGAAGTTGTAATTCCAGATGATGCACCGCTAGCTGAAAAAGTAAAATTGGCAAAAGTTGGTACGAAAATCACTTTGAAAAACATCAATTTCTATCAAAACACCTTCGCAACAATGCCAGAATCACAAGGGACTTTGTATGATTTATTGTTTGTAATGCAAAATAATCCCGAGTTAAAAATCGAAATTCAAGGTCATATTTGTTGTATTGATAAAGATTATCGAAATTTGTCTACCGATAGAGCAAAACAAATTAAGCGCTTTCTCGTTTATAATGGTATTCAGGAATATCGTGTAAAAACGAAAGGATTTGGAGTTTCGCAACCGATTTATCCCATTCCAGAAGCAACGCCTGAGCAAGCCGCAGCAAATCGTAGGGTAGAAATTGAAATTTTAAGTAAAAAATAATGAGAAATATACTTGGCTTTTTTTTAATAGTTATAACAGCTTCGTTAGTAGGTTGTAATGATAAATGCGATGAAGGAAATCAAGCAACACCAGCTTCGTTCTTTGTAGAAATTGTTGACGAAACTTCAGGTGAAAATGTTTTTGAAAACGAAACCTACACAGCCCAACAAATAACGATTCAAGATTTAGACGAAGCAACAATTCCGTTTGAGTTTATTGAAAATTTGAATGTCATTCAGATATTTCCACCAGTTGCCAATGCTACAGGAAATTCGTTTATAATTAAACTAAACAACGAAACAACCTTACAAATGGATGAAATTGATGTCAATTACGATGTTTCGTCTAGTGCAGGAGAATGTTTTACAACTTTTAAAATTGAGAATATTTTGTTTCCAAATAATACATCAGAATTGGTTGAAAGTGTTCATGTTATAAAAATTTAACAAATTCTAAATTCATACTTCTAAATTCTAAATTTTAGAACTATCTTTGCGCCACAACAACAACACACTACATACATGAGTTCTGATACGAGCAAACGCTACAATTTAAGAGGAGTTTCGGCTTCTAAAGAAGATGTGCACCAAGCTATCAAAAACATCGACAAAGGCTTATTTCCACAAGCATTTTGTAAAATTATCCCCGATTATTTAACAAACGACGACCAATATTGCATTATTATGCATGCTGATGGCGCAGGAACAAAATCTTCCTTAGCGTATATGTATTGGAAAGAAACAGGCGATATTTCGGTTTGGAAAGGAATTGCTCAAGACGCTTTAATTATGAATATTGATGATTTATTATGTGTCGGAGCAACCGATAATATTCTACTTTCATCAACAATCGGAAGAAACAAAAATCTAATTCCAGGTGAAGTCATTTCAGCCATCATTAACGGAACAGAAGAATTAATTACAGAATTAAAAAATCACGGAGTTACAATTCACTCAACTGGAGGCGAAACTGCAGATGTAGGCGATTTAGTTCGAACTATCATCGTAGATTCAACCGTTACAGCTCGCATGAAACGTGAAGATGTTATCGATAACGCTAATATTCAAGCAGGAGATGTAATTGTAGGATTGGCTTCTTTTGGTCAAGCTACTTACGAAAAAGAGTATAATGGCGGAATGGGAAGCAACGGCTTAACTTCGGCTCGTCATGATGTTTTTGCGAAATATTTAGCAGAAAAATATCCTGAAAGTTTTGATGCATCGGTTCCAAATGAATTAGTATATTCGGGTCAAACTAAATTAACAGATTCCGTTGAAAATAGTCCAATTGACGCTGGAAAATTAGTGCTTTCTCCAACGAGAACATACGCTCCGGTTATCAAAAAGATTTTATCAAAATACAATTCAAATGAAATTCACGGAATGGTGCATTGCAGTGGAGGAGCACAGACTAAAGTGCTTCACTTCGTAGACAACGTTCACGTGATTAAAGATAATTTATTTCCAGTGCCACCTTTGTTCCAATTAATTCAAGAGCAATCAAAAACAGATTGGAAAGAAATGTATCAAGTTTTCAATTGCGGACACCGCATGGAATTATACGTTCCAGCAGAAGTAGCACAAGATATTATCGAGATTTCAAAATCATTCAACATCGATGCACAAATCGTTGGTAGAGTAGAGAAATCAGATAGTAAGAAATTAACAATTACATCCGAATACGGAACGTTTGAATATTAAATTATTTGTTTCAAGTTTCAAGTTGTTTTTGTTTCAAGTTGAACAAAAGTAACCTGAAACCTGAAACCTGAAACAAAAACACACAACAACAATAAAATGCAACACAACGTATTAATTTTAGATTTC
>NZ_JAKLJH010000119.1 GCF_023151265.1 Flavobacterium sp. | reverse complement strand
GTTTGTTCATAACTTTAGTTTTAAAACCTCAATAGAAAAAACTATTGAGGTTAATGAATCTACTATTTCTTAGGTGTATTACCTCTGCCTGGTCCAGATGGATTTCCTGTTTTGCTAGGATAATTAGGATTAGGCCTTGCACTTGGAGTACTACTTGGTTTAGCACCAGTTCCTTTACTTGTTCCTGAATTTGAATTGAATTTACTCATGATTTTTTTGGATTTAATTAGTTACCTACTCGTTAGCTTTTCGGTTTCCGCTGTAATTACAAACCAAAAGTCACAAGAAAAAAAAAGCTGATATAATATAGAATCATATCAGCTAATCGCTAAGAACAAAAGCGGTATTTTGAGCAATGAGAGCGGTTATTTTTTTAAGGATTTTAAAACCGACTGGTAATTTTCCGAAACAGGCAATCTCTTAGTTTCTAATTTTCCCGAAACAGAAAATACTTCAACCTCAACATGTTCCTCTTTTTTATTGTAGTGTTTAATGTGATTTACATTCACTCGAAACGATTTGTGAATAGTAACAAAATGCGATTTCAACAAACCTTTTTCTTCCATTTTAGAGAATGAAAAATCAATCAAACTTTCTGATTTTCTATTGGAAAAATAAATTTGCTTATTATTCGATTCGGAACCACTGGCTTTATCAGCTGCTAAATACACAATAGAATCAACTGCTATTTTAGTGCGCTTCTGTTTCCCTAAATCAAGCGTTACGTGATTTTGATTACTAAAGAATTTAACCTCCTGTAAAAAACGAGTAAACGTCTTCTGAAACTCTTGTTCCGTAAAAGGCTTCGTAATATGATCTATACATAACGATTCATCACGCTTCAAACGCTCCATTTCTTTTACATATTCAGGCGTATTACTGCTAGCAAACAATACAGGTAATTTCAATTCAAAAGCCACTTCCATTCCGGTCATGTAAGAATCGCCTAAATTCAAGTCTAAAATCAAAAGCTCAGGCTTAGATAACTTAACCTCCTGTAAAAAAGTCTTTGCCGTTAAAGAGGCGGTAACAATTTCAACAGGTAAAGCATTTAAAAATCTTTGATTTCTTTCTAATTGTTCTGGATTGTCATCTAAAAGAGCAATTTTCATTTATATTCTATATTAGTTTCTAAACATTCAATATTAAATTTATTCCTAGTAGGAAAATATTTCAACTTGGAAATTGCTTTACAAAGTAAAAGCCAGTCATTCCCTCGCTCTTTGTCATTCCGCCGTAGTAGGAATCTCCTACACAGTAGGCTCCCACTTTACGCAGTAAAGCACACCTTCACCATTCAACATTCGTTAATCATCATTCAACACTCTCTCTTTTCTGTCATTCCGAGCTTGCGAGGAATCTCCTAACCTTAGTCACACGTTTCACAAAGTGAAACCAAGCACTATTCACTTCTCACTCATAACTTCTCACTCCTCACCTCCTATAAAACACCTCAAAATTATTCCCCGTTGTATGCCAATCATCCCCCTCCTTCACATACATCATTTCCAAAGGAAACTCCGTACTAAAACCATTCATACCATCATTCATAGCACTTAAAACCGCTAACCTACTATTCTCATTAACCTCATCTAAGAGAAAAGCCAAAATAAAAATCGCCTCATCATTTCGTGTCATCCCAAAATGATACACTTCTTTAATACTGGACACTTTTGCAAAAGCAGTACACAATTGCGTTTTATGTGCTCCCGAAATTGGTTTTTTAGGATACCAAATCAAAACCTCGGTATCTTCTTGTATTGTAATTTCATTCGAATTCGAAACATTACGCTCCAATACAAACATGGTTTCTTGGTCACTGTCAATAACAATGCGACCAAAATTATTCTCTTGAGCCATTTCCATTACAACACGAGCCGGCATAGCCATAAAAGCAGTTTCCTTGTCAATCCATTTCGACAAAGCGGTTTCCGAGGTAAATACTCCAAATACCAGCAACCCATCCACATTAAAAACAGAAGTAAACCCCACAGTGGTACCTTTGGATAACGTATGCCATTCGTCTGATTTTGACTGTTTGCCATCAGAAGGTACTACTAAAAAAGCACGAGGTCCTTGCAACTCCTCTAGTACTTTTCCATAATTTTCAGACGTTGTATTTTGATGATACGCTTGTATCAATTCTAATAATACCGAGTTATCGGGTGTAAACTCAGTTTCTTTCTTTCCGAATAGTTTTTTGAATAGGTTCATTTTATCTATACTTCTTAAAATTCTCTGCCTGTTCAAAAATCTCTTTATACACTTCGTCTCTGTCTACTGGTGGGTAGTCGTTCTCAGCCAAAAGTATGATTAGATCTACTTTAAGTTCTGCTTTAATATCATCACGCTTACTCCAATCGGTATATTTTGCTTTATCGTCTACAACTGTTTTGACTTTTTGAGCTAGTATAATTAACTTATCATTTGGGTAACTAAAATCGTATTTAACTGCTAGTGCTTTTAAAATATCGTAAAAAGCTTTTTCCTCAAAGTCAATACCTAAATCTTTGAAGGAATCTTTTTCTTTTTTAAGCGCATAATACAAATCAATAATTTCATCGGTAAAGTCTTCTAGTACTTCACTACGCAATACATCGCTTTCTTTACGCTCGTTATATTTATCCACTATAGCTTGTAAGCGTTTTGAAAAATCAATTCCAGTTATTTTATTAATCTTTTTAACATCATCTATTGCCTTGGCTAATAGCTTTTGCAACAGTTTAATTTTAGTATTTGGTAATTTGATTTTATCAATTTTAGCCATGTAATCATCCGAGAAAATATCAATCTCGGTTTGATTCTCATCTCCTAATTTGAAAATTTCTTCCACACCATCACTCTCAATAGCATCTTGAAGCATTTGCTTCACTCGATTATTCATTTGAGCGGTATCTGGAGCAACTCCTTTAGTTAATTTGAACACTATGGAACGAACGGCTAAGTAAAAATGGATTTCATCTCTTTGCTTTTCGGAAAATGCACCACTTCCAGAACAAATATCATAAGCCGATTTTAAACGTTTTACAATGTACATGAATCGTTTTTCCAATTCTTGTGTCAATTGCACAAACTCAGCGGCTTGATTCAATGTTTTTAATTGTTCTAATGGAATGCCTGACAAATAGCCTGATGTATCAAACTTATGAAACAATTTGCCTAACAAATCTAACTGGTCTTTAACCACTACAATAGATTGCTCAATATCTTCAATGTTTTGATTATCGGCATTGTTGTAATGTGCTAACGCTAGATTCATTTGCTTTTTAATACCTATGTAATCTACCACCAAACCTTTTTCCTTGCCTTCAAATTTTCGATTTACACGAGAAATCGTTTGAATCAAGTTATGACGTTGAATAGGTTTGTCAATATACATCGTATCTAAAAAAGGAACATCAAAACCAGTCAACCACATATCTACTACGATGGCAATTTTAAAATTAGATTTCTCATTTTTAAATTGGCGGTCTAATTCTTTGCGGTCGTCTTTAGTTCCTAGTGCATTATATAACTCTTCCTCGTCATCTTTACCTCTGGTCATCACCATTTTGATGCGTTCCATAGGTTTTATTTCTTTTCTGTCTTTATCGGATAATTCTACACCATCAGCAGCAATTTTCACTTCGCCCCATTCTGGTCGTAAAACTAGAATGTTTTTATATAATTCATAAGCTATTGGTCGGCTACTGCATACAAACATGGCTTTGCCACGTACAGTTGCACCTTCTGCTATTCTATTTTCATAATGGGTAACAAAGTCTTCGGCTACTGTTTTTAAACGTGTTGGGTCGCCAATGATGGCATTCATTTGCGCCATCGCTTTTTTACTCTCTTCTATTTGGTTTTCATTACTACCTTCTTCCGCACATCGGTTGTAATAGGCTTCTATTTCTTCGAGTTTCTGATTGTTCAACAAGACTTTAGCCGCTCTTCCTTCATACACAATACGAACCGTAATTTCATCTTTAACCGATTCATTCATGGTGTAAGCATCTACAATATCTCCAAACACGTCAATGGTTGCATCTATAGGCGTTCCTGTAAAACCAACATAAGTAGCATTAGGTAACGAATCGTGTAAGTATTTAGCAAAACCAAACGTTTTTCTTACACCGTTTTCTGTAACCACTACTTTTTGGTCTAAATTAGTTTGACTTCTATGGGCTTCATCCGAAATACAAATGACATTGGTTCGGTCAGTTAGTAATCTTGTGTCTTCTGTGAACTTGTGAATGGTGGTTAAGAAAACGCCACCGCTATTTCTTCCTTGCAATAACGCTCTTAAATGGGTTCTGCTCTCTACACTAATAATCGATTCGTCACCCACAAAACCTTTTGCATTGGTAAACTGTCCAGATAATTGGTCGTCTAAATCGGTTCGGTCTGTAATAATAACGATTGTTGGACTTGAAAAATGAGTACTTCTCATCAACAAACGACTTAAATACAACATGGTGTAACTTTTACCACAGCCTGTTGTACCAAAATAAGTTCCTCCTTTACCGTCACCTAAAGGTTTTTGATGGTTTTTTATATTTTCAAAAAGTTTGTTAGCCGCATAATATTGTGGGTAGCGACAAACAATTTTTTCATTCTTTTTAGAACTATCGGGTAAGTAGATAAAGTTTTGAATAATATCTCGTAATCGCTTGCGATTAAACATGCCTTGAATTAATGTAAACATAGCATCAATACCGTCTACTTCATTTGGCATACCTTCAATTTTTCTCCAAGCATAAAAGAATTCATAAGGCGCAAAGAAAGAACCCGATTTGGTATTTACCCCATCGCTAATTACACAAAATGCATTGAATTTGAATAACTCTGGAATGTCTCGTTTATAACGTGTGGTTAATTGTACATAAGCATCGTGAATGGTGGTATTCTCTTGAATAGCCGTTTTAAATTCAAACACTACTAATGGCAATCCATTAATGTATAAAATCAAATCGGGAATACGCATTTCATAGCCTTTTATGGCTAATTGATTGACAATTTTATACGAATTGTTATCTTTATCAGAATAATCAATCAATTGGATAAATATATCTTTCTGATTGCGGTCTTCACGTTTTAGCAAAAAGCCATCGCTGACCATTTTCATGAACGTTTTATTGCTTTCATATAAATCAGAAGAAGGCAAACGTTCTAAATCGCGAATAATGGAATTAACTTCTGAATCCGTTATGTTATCCTTAGCGTAATTGGACTTCAAATAGTTTTTTAAATCCGCATCAATCAACACTTTTTCAGTAACGATATGACCGTATTGTGTGGGTGGTTCTTCTACTCCTTGAAACTCATTTTTGCGCACTTCACCACCTACAAGATGCGTCATTTGCTCTTCTTGTAATAAGTCAATAAAGGCTTGTTCTAATTGTGCTTCTGTGAATTTCATGCTATTTTTAAGGTTTTTCCTTTTGAAGTTAATCTGTATTTTTGTTTACTGCTACTTGGTTTTTCTGGAATAGTTATTTCAATTAAACCTAATTCAATAGCTGGCTGTAAATAGTTTTTTCTAAAATTAGGCTTATGCGTAAGTTTCATAAAGCGCATTAATTCGCTAATACTATATTCTTGATCCATTATTAATAGTAGACTTTTGACTGGGTCGGTAACTAGGTCGGTAACTAGGTCGGTAACTAGGTCGTTTGTTTGACCACCTATCTGACCACCTTCATCAACTACTAAATGAGTATGCAACGTAACCAAAATACCACCATCTAAACTAGTAATTTCTGGTTCAGGAAGACCTGCTTCTTTACAAGCTTCATAAATTTTAATCGTACCACGACCCCAAGAATCTATATAACCTGCTTTGAAACAAACATCAGCTATTAAGGGGTTTCTAGGTCTTGACACATGATGCCCTTTCAAGCTTTCAACGGTCATTCCTTCAGGTAGATTGCCCTCGTTCCATAGCATAAGTTTATGATCATACACTCTAATTTGTATCATAGAACCCATATAGGTACGATGTACGAGTGCATTCAATAACATTTCTCGAATGGCTGCCACAGGATAAATATCTTTTTCTATACGCTGTAATCCTTCAAAAACAATGGGTTTTGTTAAGAATTTTGCATTAAGTATTTCAGGAACTTGTACTAATAATTCTAAAATATTACCTTCTAAAACTTCTTGAAATCTTAAATCTGCATCGGTTGTTCCAAATCGACCTATTTTGACTTTAATGTTGGGATAAAATTTATTAGGGTCTTTACCAAACAAAATAAGAGCCGCTCGTTTTATGGCATCTCCATTTGCTAAACGCAATTTTTCAAGGGTTTCTTGTAAGGGTAAATCCATAATGTCTTGAGGTAAACGCCCACTTATGGAAGCTTCTTTTTTGAAAAATGCTATGCTTTTAGGTGCTATATCTTCAAAACTAGCACTTTCTTCAATGACATCATCCCAAGTTTTACCTGCTTTTTTTAACAGGAATTCGTTCAATTCTACTCCGGTTAATTCGATTTTTGTACTACCTGTGCGGTAATAATAACGACCACGCAGCGAAACTGGAACGGTGTACGGATTTACTTTTATTTGAATGTATTTTTTTTCCGATTCTTCAAGCAACTGAACATCGCAAACAATACCCATTTGATTGCGTATTTTATTAGGTATGTCTTCTAATAACCTTTGATAGTTATCTAAATGAACTACTTCGCCAGCATCGTTTTTACCAATAAAAATAGTACCTCCAATAGCATTAGCAAAACCACATATCCATTTTAGATAGTCGTCGTGCCAGGATTGTTTCCATTCTATGTTTTGCGATTCGCTCATATTCAAATTAGGTCTGTTTCTTAACAGAAATGTAAATATATTAATTTTATGCTTTGCTCTTTTTCCTTTTTGATTACACTTACAAAATCAATTAAAAGTTGAATATCAAATATTTATTTAGCCTTTTGAGCATCTAAAAACAGTACCAACTTATTAAAAATGGATAACAAGTGATCTTGATTTAATTTATCAATTATAAATTGAGATAAATTAGAAATCTCTTCTTCTGATGGATGATAATGTTGCACAGCAAAATGTGACCAACCTAATGAAGTTGTTCTAAAATGTTCAGCAAAAGCGTGCTTTTTTTCTTCTTCAGTAAAATCAATTACATTATACTTTTCTCTATCTTTTAATAGATTTCCTTGCATTTCAATGGCAATATGCATTTTCTTTTCATCAGTTAGTAATTTTTCATAAACTACCGTAATCATTAAATTACTATGATTGTTTGAAACATAATATACCAATCGTTTGTCATTATGACTATTTATTCTAGGTTCATATTTACTTACTCCATTTAAAATATTCCCTGCTTCAATCACTTGTCTCAATATATGGTCTCTCAACTTATATTTAATTTCAACTAATTGATTAATTTCTTGTTGATTCTTATAATAAAAATGAATATTATCTTTTTCCATAACAGGATGACTTAAATTGATTATATTTTGGTAAAAATCTTTTAAAAACACCAGGTATTTATCACTAGCACCTAATACATAACTACCGAGATTAAACATTACTCTTTCCATAAATTGTGAATGGGTAATATTGATAAAATGAGGATGCTTTATATCTGAGATGGGATGAAGCGATAAAATAATTCCAACTTTAGTGGCTGCATTTATTTCATTATAATATTCATCCAAATCATTATTCAAAACATGATATACCTTGTTCTCTATAATAATGGCTTGTTCATTATTTTGCAGTAAAATATCAATCCGCTTTTGATTTTTAGTTCCGTATTCTGTAAGTACTTCAAAATTTAAAAAAGTATCAAAAACCTTATTCTCTTTTGCTAATGATGATGCGTTAATGAGTTCCATTAAACTTGTAACAAACAAGTCTTTTAGTTTGTGAACTTCATGAACATCAAAATAAAAGGCGTAAATGTTAGACAACACATTTTCATAATGCGGTTGTTTAGCAATTCCTAAAAAGGTTTTTGGTTTTCCTTTTATTATGGGAATATCATTTTGATTTATAAAGTGTTGTAATTTATTTAGATCAATAGTATTCATGAATTCTTTTTATTTTATCATTTTCAGGATCATTGTGGAAAAAACGGTCAAATTGACCACCACTTTCCAGTCTAAATTGACCATCGATTTCGGTGCAAACTGACCACTCAATTCCAGTCCAAATTGACCACCTAAATTTTAGAGTAAAATAGTCATTAAAAACAGTTACTTTTTT
>NZ_JAKLJH010000118.1 GCF_023151265.1 Flavobacterium sp. | reverse complement strand
TGGATGATATTGAACGCCTCGAATATCAAAATGAGCATGTTTCATTGACATAATTTGACCGTTTTCATCTGTAGAAGTTACGATTAAATCGGCAGGAAGGTTTTCATTCGAAACCACCCAAGAATGGTAACGCCCAACTTCAAATTCGTTTGGTAAATCATTGAAAATAAAGTCGTCTTCGGTTTTTGTGACTTTGGTTGCTACACCGTGATACACTTTTTCTAAGTTGGTTAAAGTGCCACCAAAAACTTCTCCAATCGCTTGTAAACCTAGGCAAACTCCGAATATACTTTTAGTAGCAGCATATTTTTTGATAACGTCTTTCAACAAACCCGCTTCATCTGGAATTCCTGGTCCTGGAGAAAGTAGAATTTTATCGAATTTTTCTAATTCATTCAACTCAAATTCGTCGTTTCTAAAAACGGTTACATTCGCATTCAAATCCTCTAAGTAGTGGACTAAATTGTAAGTAAAACTATCGTAATTATCTATAACTGCTATTTTCATAATTTTTGTTTCATGTTTTTTTTGTTTCAAGTTTCAAGTTCCAATTAACCTGAAACCTGAAACTTGAAACCTTTTTATATGTTTTCTGCTAAATCTAAAGCTTTTTGTAAAGCCCCTAACTTATTATACACTTCTTGCATTTCGTTTTCTTCAGATGAACTTTCTACAATTCCGGCACCAGCTTGAAAATGTAACTTATGATTTTTACTCAAAAAGGAACGAATCATAATGGCGTGATTGAAATTACCTTCAAAATCCAATACTCCGATGGCACCACCGTAGAAACTTCTGTTGGTTTTTTCGATGTTTTCAATCAATTGCATGGCTTTTACTTTTGGTGCTCCAGTTAATGTTCCTGCTGGAAATGTCTTCGCAACTAATTCCATAAAAGTATGATTTTCTTTTAATTTTCCAGATACTTTTGATACCAAATGAATCACGTGCGAGAAAAATTGCACTTCTTTGTATTTTTCTACTTTCACTTCATTGCAACTTCGGCTTAAATCGTTTCTTGCTAAATCGACTAGCATGACATGTTCGCTGTTTTCTTTGGTGTCTTCGCCTAATTTTTTGGCTAATTCCGCATCTTGTTCGTCGTTTCCTGTGCGCTTGAATGTGCCTGCTATTGGATGAATTTCGGCGAAATTATTTTTGATTACCAATTGTGCTTCAGGTGATGAACCGAATATTTTGAAATTTCCATAATCGAAATAAAACAAATACGGAGAAGGATTGATACTTCGTAAAGCTCTATAAACATTGAATTCGTCACCTTTAAAACCTTGTGAAAATCGTCTGGATAACACCAATTGGAATACATCGCCACGTAAACAATGTTTTTTTGCTAAAGAAACGTAGTTTTTGAATTCGTTATCAGTCAAATTAGATGTTCTGTTTCCTGATTTTTGAAACGAAAAAGAGGCAAAGTTTTTCGATTGTAATAATTGTTCGATTTCAGCGATATTGTTGCTTCCGTCAAAGCTATGACAGAATAAATACGCTTCATTTTTGAAATGATTAATAGCGATGATATTCTGATAAACAGCGTAATAAACTTCAGGAATTTCGTTTTCTGTTGATTTTTTAGCAATCGAAACTTTCTCAAAATACTGAATCGCATCATAAGCCAAATAACCAAACAATCCTTGTGTAATGAATTTAAAATCTGACTTTTCGGTTTCAAATTGATTAGAGAAATTTTCGATTTCTTTCGCTACGTTTACATCGGAATCAATTGGAATAATTTCAGAAAAACCATCTGGGAAATTTCTTTCAATTTTTTGATTTTCCACTTTAATAGAAGCAATCGGATTGAAACAGATGTACGAAAAACTATTATCATTCGCATGATAATCTGAACTTTCCAATAAAATGCTATTCGGAAATTTATCACGAATTTTCAAGTAAACACTTACCGGTGTGATGGTGTCCGCTAGAATTTGTTTGTAATGTGTATGTAATTTATATTTTTTCATAATTTTTGATTTTTGGCAATAAAAAAAGGCTTGTCGTGATTGACAAGCCTTTTCTATGTATTTGGTTTTAAATTATACTATAGCAGGTTTCGCTCACGAAGTTCGACGTAAGTTAGACCACCACCAAGTATTGTTTAAAATTGAAATCATTTTCTTAATTGTATGTTGCAAATATTTCTAATTAATTTTCGAATAACCAAATTTTTTAATACAAACTTGGATATTTTGTTGGATTTGCTTCATTCATCATGGCATATACTTTCTCAAAAATGTCTTCTGCTGAAGGTTTTGAGAAGTAATCTCCATCCGTTCCATAAGCTGGTCTGTGTGCTTTTGAAGCCAATGTTTGCGGTGCGCTATCTAAATGTTTATACGCATTTTGATTTTCTACAATTTCTTGTAAAATATATGCACTTGCTCCACCAGGAACGTCTTCGTCAATGACTAATAAACGATTCGTTTTCGCTACTGATTTTACAATATCATGATTAATATCGAAAGGTAATAACGATTGAATATCAATAATTTCAGCGCTAATTCCAACAGATTCTAACTCATTTGCTGCTTGTTCTACCAAACGTAATGTTGAACCGTAAGAAACTAACGTAATATCGGTTCCTTGTTTGATTGTTTCAACAACTCCAATTGGTGTTTTGAATTCGCCTAAGTTGGTTGGCATTTTTTCTTTCAAGCGGTAACCGTTTAAACATTCTACAACCAATGCAGGTTCGTCAGTTTCTAACAATGTGTTGTAAAAACCAGCGGCTTTAGTCATGTTTCTTGGAACCAAAACGTGAATTCCTCTGATGGCATTGATAATCATTCCCATTGGAGAACCTGAATGCCAAACGCCTTCTAAACGGTGACCACGAGTTCTGATGATTAACGGTGCTTTTTGACGACCCGCTGTTCTGTATTGTAATGTCGCTAAATCATCACTCATGATTTGAATAGCGTACAACAAATAATCTAAATATTGAATTTCAGCAATTGGACGTAATCCTCGCATTGCCATTCCAATTCCTTGACCTAAAATTGTAGCTTCACGAATTCCTACATCGGCAACGCGTAATTCTCCGTATTTTTCTTGCATGCCTTCCAAACCTTGGTTTACGTCACCAATGTTTCCTGAATCTTCACCAAAAATCAACGTTTCTGGATATTTTGAGAAGATGGCATCAAAGTTATCTCTTAAAACCAAACGTGCATCCACATCTTCCGCAGTTGCATCGTATGTTGGAGCAACTTCTTTGGTTTTTAAAACGGTTTTATTCGATTGCGAAAATAAGTGCGAACTGAATTTTGGTTGGATTTTCTCCGTATAATTTTCAATCCAAGTCGCTAAAGTAGCACGCGAATTTTCTTTGATAATCATGCGCAACACTTTACGAGCTGCAACTAAAATATCTTTACGAATTGGTTCTTTTATTGAAGCAACATCGTTAGCGATTTTTTCAATAAATACTTTGTTTTCACTTTGTGAAGCAATGGTATTTAACAAACCAACTAATTCTTGTTGTTCTGCTTTTGTTGGCGCTGTAAAGTTGGTCCAAGCGGCTTTTTTACCTTCTAAAACGTCTTTTTTAGCTTGGTTATCAATTTCTTCTAATTCTTCTGAAGTAGCGATATTGTTGTCGATTAACCAAGTTTTCATTTTAGCTAAACAATCAAATTCTGCTTCCCAAGCTAAACGTTCTGCATTTTTGTAGCGTTCGTGACTTCCAGAAGTAGAGTGACCTTGTGGTTGTGTTAATTCGCTCACGTGAACTAAAACAGGAACGTGTTCTTCACGCGCAATTTGCGATGCTTTTTGGTATGTTTCTACTAAAGCTGGGTAATCCCAACCTTTTACGCGTAAGATTTCGTAACCGTTATTTTCTTCATCTCTTTGGAAACCTTTTAAGATTTCAGAGATGTTTTCTTTTGTGGTTTGATGACGTGCGTGCACTGAAATTCCGTATTCGTCGTCCCAAACACTCATTACCATTGGTACTTGTAAAACACCAGCAGCATTAATAGTTTCGAAGAATAAACCTTCTGAAGTAGAAGCGTTTCCGATAGTTCCCCAAGCGACTTCGTTTCCGTTTTCGGAGAAGTTGGTTTGGTTGATACCTGAAACATTTCTGTATATTTTTGAAGCTTGAGCCAATCCTAATAAACGAGGCATTTGCCCAGCAGTAGGAGAGATATCAGAACTCGAATTTTTTTGTTGGGTTAAGTTTTTCCAATTTCCGTTTTCGTCTAATGAATGCGTTGCAAAGTGACCGCCCATTTGACGTCCAGCACTCATTGGATCAAAATTAATATCGGTATGACCATATAATCCAGCGAAGAATTGCTCGATATTCATAGCACCAATTGCCATCATAAACGTTTGGTCACGATAATATCCTGAACGAAAATCTCCGTTTTGAAATGCTTTTGCTAATGCTAATTGTGGCACTTCTTTACCATCGCCAAAAATTCCGAATTTGGCTTTACCTGTAAGTACTTCTTTTCTTCCAAGAAGACTACATTCTCTACTAATTCGGGCGATTTTATAATCGTTAATGACTTCTTTTTTGAAATCTTCAAAAGAAACTACTTCCGATGTTGTTGCTGTTTTCATAAGCCGTTTGTACGAAATTGATAATTCAACAAATTTAATTAAAACGACTTATAAAACAATACAGGGAGTGATATTTTTTTAATTATTATTAAATTATCAATGATTTTGATTTGAAAAACGCAATGAATTCATTAAAAAACGATTTTTAATTATTGAATTATCAAATAAATAGACAAAAATCTATTAAAACCATTTTCTGGTAAATAGTGAAATTAAAGTTTTAGGACTTAAAGTAACTACGAAACGAATTTGTTGACCATAATTAACATCGTCTAATGCAAAACCATTTGAAGAATAAACAGGTAAGAAAAGCTCAAAATAATCAGGAACAAGGTTCAGATGTAAGCCAGAATCATAAACAAATTTTGCGCTAGTGTATTGATTTTTAAACATTCCGGCATCGCCATAAATTTGAATCCAATTCCAAATATTGAAAGTCCCGTTTATAGTGGTCATCCATTGATTTGCAAATCTTGTATCTAATTTAGACTTGAACCCACCTTCAGCATAAACGTATTGTTGACTGTAAATTCCGGTTGTTTCGCTTCGTCCTAACAAATTATAATCAAACATATAATCGTTTGGTCTGTCTAACCCAAAACTGAAAAATTCGGAATTAGTACTTTTAAACATGAAGGCACCAGCATAAAGGCGTAAACTAATTTGTCTGTTGTTATTAAATAGTTTACGATAATGTACTTCTGTAGCAACTTTTCCGAAGGAATTCGAAATTTGCAAATCGTTTAAAATAGAAAAATGTTTGGTTCCTTCTGATTGGTAATTTCCGTATTTAAAATTAAAAATATTGTAATTTTCAGTATTTGAATCGGTTACTGACTCTAGTTTATCACGATTTACATATACTTGTCTTAATTGGATGAATTCGTTTTTGTTAGTTCTTAAATTTTCATCGCGAAATTTAAATTGCACTACAGGAATAAAGTAAGTATAGAAAGCGTCTTTT
Source organism: Flavobacterium sp. (assembly GCF_023151265.1). GTDB lineage: Bacteria > Bacteroidota > Bacteroidia > Flavobacteriales > Flavobacteriaceae > Flavobacterium. The sequence continues at coordinate 2,789 of NZ_JAKLJH010000118.1, read as the reverse complement.
GTATAATGAAATCTGCTTCCAGTTACTAAATATCGAATGTTGTATAATTTACCTTTTTCGCGAATATTGTCATCAACAAAAGCAGAAAATTTACCTACAAGAGTTCCTGTATTACTTGAATACATTGGTGTAACGCTAAAACTAAATGGTTTGTTTAGGATTGATTTATTGTTGATTCGCATTCCTAAGGCAATACCATCATAAATATTAAATTCTACTTCTGGTACAAAAAATATTTGATTGTAATAAGGTTCTTCTAAATCTTTGAAAAAGATAAATTTAAAAGGACGATTATTAAAGAAAAAGCCTTTTAATGATTTCCAGTTGTTTCTTAAGTTGTATTCTGGAACTTCGTTATTGTAATTCAGAGTTAATTTATCGGCACCCATTCTTGGAATTACGATTGTGGAATCGGTTTTAATATTGGTTAACCAAATTTTATTAATTACCTGATCATCTTTCAATTGATATAACGAAATAGGAACATTTGTATTGGTTTTATTGATAATATTTACAGAAAGCGAATCTTCGGTTTTTGTTACTTTTCCAAATTTATAATCAATTAAATCGCGAGTTTCTATGACTGTTCTGAAAAACCAATCGATGTCTTTTGGACTATTTTTGATTAAAACGGTCTCAAACTGACGTGAATTAGTTCCTAAGTACTGATTTTCTTGAATATATTCTTTGATAGTATTGTGAACAATATTGTTTCCTAAATAACTATCAAGATATTTTATACTTAAACCAGCTCTGTATTTACTTGCAATTTGCTCATTGAATTTTATTAAACGGTTTTTAGGTTCGTTTAAAGGTTGATCTAAATTTTTTCGAGCCATCAACATATACAAATAGCTGTATTGTTGGTTAAAATCTAAATTGATAAAGTGGTATGATTTTAAGATTTTTAAATTCGCTACATTACCAGTCATTTTTAATTCTGGAAAATATTCATCAGCATATTGCATCATGATAAACATTTGAATTCCGTCATAAATCCAATAGTCTCGTCTTTGATTTAAGTTTAAATTTTCTTTTAAATAGTTGTTTAAATAGGTTTTTAGAAATTTCAATTCGAACATTAAATTATCTGAAAACGGACTCAAAAAACTAGGTAATTGATTTAATCCATAAAAAGGCTGACGGGCATAATCTTCTTGAGAAATTAAAATTTTAGAGGTAAGCGGTAAACCTAATTTTGAAGCTGTAAAACGACTTACTTTATCAAAAATAATGGCTTTATCAATATCGCTAACTCTGTTATCTTCAATGCCACAACTAACTTCGATAATTTCGTTTTTATAGGTTTGATAGGAATTGTTTGGTTGAACAGTGATAATTACTTCACTCTTATTTTTAGCATTTAATAGTATTTTTTTAGTGTTTTCAAGTTCAACAGTATTGATTTCTGATAAATTACTAGCTAAATTATGATTTATTGGAAGTTCAACTTCAATTTCAAAATCGGAAAAAGCATTTGGAATATCGTCTAAATTTTCATTGCTAAGTTGAACAAACTGCTTGTGTTCGTATCGAGAAGGATTTAGATACCAATTTTTTAGAATAATTTTTCCGTTTGTATCATAACCATAGCGAGTAAATTTAGCATCTGGAATTTTTACTTCGTAAACTAACGTGAAAGTTTGTTTTGAACAAGGTAAAATTGGTTGGTTTAATTCTAATTTAACCAAATCTACTTTTTCATTTGGTCTTATCCAATTAACGGATTGATAGTTAGCATCTACAACTGTTTTTATTGCTGTAAAGCCTCTTTCTTTTTCGCTAGCTAAATGAAAAGCTCTTACAAATTCGTCGGAATATTTTTTTGCTAAAGCTGAAGTTTTAGAAGAAAAGGCATTGTTCCAATCATTTAAAATAATATGTTTTAAAGTATCGTTACTCGTATTGTTAAAAGTAAGTACCTGATTAACCATAAGGGTTTTCGCTTCTGCATTAATTCTCACAGTCATTTTTGAAGAATGCTGAGAAAAAATCAGAATTGGAAATATTAAAAATACTATTTTGATTAGAAATTTCAAATTGAATGTATTGATTTTATGTTAGATGACAAATAAAGTAAAAAGTTGCTTTAAAATTGTGCAAAATATAAAAATACTCGTACAGTAGTCTTAAAAACGGCTTAAAAATAATTGAAATGGATGTTAAATAGAGTTTTTTCTAATTTAATATTCGTATTTTTGATAAAATTAGTTTTATGCCCCCTAAATTGCGCCCCCTTTTATTCCTATTTTTAGGAATGTTTTCTCATGCCCAAGTGGTTATTAATGAGATAGATTCTAACACGCCAAGTTTTGATCAATTAGAATTTGTTGAGTTAAAATCAACCACGCCAAATTTTCCTTTAGATGGTTATGTTTTAGTTTTTTTTAATGAAACAAATTCATCAAGTTATTATACAATTGACTTAGATGGATATGTAACTGATGTAAACGGAATAATTCATTTTGGAAATAATTTGGTTGCTCCTTCTCCTGTAGGAAATATACCAAATGAACAAATTCAAAATGGTCCAGATGTTGTTGCTTTGTATTTAGGGAATGCCACCGATTTTCCGTATACAAGTAATACAGGAACATTGGCAACTACAAACAACTTAATTGACGCTTTAGCTTATTCGGGAAGCAATACTCCTCCATCAAATTTAATGACGATTTTAGGCTTGTCTGTTTTTACTAATGAAAGCGCAACTTCAAATGTTGAAACTCATTCTATTCAAAGAAAAAATGATGGAACTTATGAAGTTAAGTTGCCAACCCCTGGAGTAAATA
>NZ_JAKLJH010000117.1:8784-12961 GCF_023151265.1 Flavobacterium sp. | reverse complement strand
GTTTCCTTTTTGTTTCGCACACGGAATAATGGTGTTTGTAAAATGTACAAGTGTCCGTCTTTGATTAACTCAGGAAAAAACTGCAAGAAAAACGTAATCAACAACAAGCGAATGTGCATCCCATCCACGTCGGCATCGGTTGCGATTACGATGTTGTTGTAACGCAAATCTTCCATTGATTCTTCAATATCTAATGCGGCTTGCAATAAGTTGAATTCTTCGTTTTCGTACACGATTTTTTTCGTCATTCCATACGAATTCAATGGCTTTCCACGTAAACTGAAAACCGCTTGTGTATTCACATCACGACTTTTGGTAATCGAACCTGAAGCCGAATCTCCCTCGGTAATAAAAAGCGTACTTTCTAAACTTCTTGGATTTTTAGCATCGGTTAAATGCACACGGCAATCGCGTAATTTTTTATTGTGCAAACTTGCTTTTTTAGCACGTTCTTTGGCTAATTTACGAATTCCAGAAAGCTCTTTACGTTCGCGCTCAGCTTGTAAAATCTTACGCAATAAAGCATCGGCAACTTCTGGATTTTTATGTAAGAAGTTATCTAAATTCGTTTTGATAAAATCATTTACGAACGTACGAACTGATGGACCATTGGGACCGATATCGGTAGAACCTAATTTCGTTTTCGTTTGTGATTCGAATACTGGTTCTTCAACCTTAACCGAAACCGCAGACACAATCGATTTACGAATATCGGAAGCTTCGAAAGGTTTGTTGTAAAATTCTTTGATAGTTTTCACAATCGCCTCACGGAAAGCACCTAAATGCGTTCCACCTTGCGTAGTATTTTGTCCGTTTACGAACGAATGGTATTCTTCTGAATATTGAGATTTACTGTGTGTGATAGCCACTTCGATATCGTCTCCTTCCAAGTGAATGATTGGATACACCATATCTTCAGCCGAAATATTTTCTTCCAATAAATCTTTTAATCCGTAATCTGAAACGTATTTTTCACCATTGTAATAAATCGTTAAACCACGATTTAAATAACAATAGTTTTTGAGCATTTTGATGATGTACTCGTTTCGGTATTTGTAATTTTTGAAAATCGTATCATCAGCCACGAAAGAAACTTTGGTTCCTTTACGTTTTGTAGTTTCTTGAATATCTTCTTCCAGCGTTAGATTTCCTGCTGAGAATTCGGCTGCTTTTTGTTGGTTATCACGAACTGATTCTACTCGGAAATAATTCGACAGCGCATTTACGGCTTTTGTTCCGACACCATTTAAACCTACGGATTTTTTGAAGGCTTTGGAATCGTATTTTCCTCCTGTGTTCATTTTGGAAACTACATCAACCACTTTTCCTAATGGAATGCCTCGACCATAATCGCGAACGGTTACCAATTTATCTTTGATAGTGACTTCAATGGTTTTTCCGGCACCCATAACGAATTCATCGATACAGTTGTCCATAACTTCCTTTAACAGAATGTAAATACCATCATCAGGCGATGAACCGTCACCTAATTTTCCGATATACATACCCGGACGCATACGAATGTGCTCTTTCCAATCGAGCGAACGTATATTGTCTTCGGTATATTGATTTTGCTCTAACATAGACAGATTTTGGATTTTGTGCAATATAGCATTTATCTCCAAAGTTGAGAAGCGAAAAACCGATAAGTTATTGACAAAATATGGTTAAGAAGATAGAAAAAAAGAGGAAAGAAGAAAGAAGAAAATTAATCCAATTTTAGAGTTTTATATCTTTGTAGCATTTCAGAATAATCTTTGTTTGGATAGACCTCTAGAACTTTTATTTTCCTTGTAGAAATTATCTTTACATGTTTTTCAAAAGTCACTTCTTCACAGATATTTGCCCGAGCAAAACCAAAATTTTTCCATTCATTATTCTTAAAAGTAAAATATTGAATCTTTCCCCAACAACCTATGTACCAATGTGGAAAAACAGCAAACTCACAAAATCCATCTTTATTAATATCACCTAAATTCTCAATTCCAGCACCAATTGCATTGTATATTACAATTTGCTTGTCTGTGAACGAAAACTTAAACGTAACTTCGCAAGCATTATTTACACAATCTCCGTCATAATCCTCTGTTGCATTTATCATTTGAGGATAAATTCGGAATATTGTATCAGGAATTTTATCCGAATTCAAATCTCCAATTAAAAGCGTATCAACATCTTTAATTGTATCTGTAACTTTAAGATTGTTGAATTTGATATTATTAACTAAATCTTTTTTAGTCCCAAAAAATGTCACCGCAATTAGAGCAAATAAAAATAATTTCATTTTGTAAAAATAATCAATCTGTTATTCATAATGCCTAAAAATTCCACTATCAGAAATTGTCCAAAGAGCAGCTTTTTGATTGGCTGCTTTTAAGGCTTGGTTTGCCCAAGAATTACAAGTGTAAAACAACGAATAACTTCCATTGGCTTCGTAAAAAACATCGTGTTTTCCGTAAACGGCATCGGTTTCTATTTTTAGGAATTCGTCTGTTTTGGTTTGGAAAGATTCGTTAATAAATGCAATCATTTTTTTGTAATTCTCTAACGAAATTTGAATCTTTTTGCAAGATTTGTTCTCTTTCAAACTTTTATAAAACGTCACATGCATAGCCGACGAACTTAATCCTGTAGCCGCTTTTACTGCTGTACTTGCTTTTAAATCTGCCCAAGTTGGTGTTTCTAAATAAAAACCTTTGTCGCCCCAACCTAAAGCTACATATTGATACGTAGTGTCTTTTGATTTAGTATGGTCGAATTTGAGTTGGGAAGTCCAATCGTAATATTCATTTTTAATTGGTAAAACAATATCCGTGTGAACGCCGTTTGTTAGAATGTAGATGGGAATTTCTTTCCTACTTTTAACCAAATCATCATTTACAGGAATATACGAAAGTAATGTTACAACTATCAAATATGTTACCAATGATAGAACGAAAATCGCAATATATTTCAGCAGTTTTTTAATGATTTTCATAACTCTTTACTTCATTAAATAGAATGTTTCATACTCAAATCCTTCTTTACGAAGTAATTTTCTAAAATCGGCACGAGATGGCGTTAGAAGCACGTGAATCGTATCATTTTCTTTTATTTCAGCTACAAATGGAATTTTAAGTTCAGATTTTAATTTAGTAAAATCTTTTTTGGTTCCAAGTTGAATGTGTTTTGCTCCAATAGTGGACAATTTCAAAATACTGGTTTGGTATTTTCCATCAACTTCTTTATTTAAAACCAATGAAGATTTATATTGTTTAGCGATTTCGTTTTCTGCAAAAGAGAAAATAGTATCCAAACGCTCTATTTCAAACGCAATTGTATCGCCTTTAATGAATGTTTTATAACTTTTATTTTCGGATTTATCGTAAACCTGATTGTTGCGCAATTCAAATTCTGGAATGGAATCTAATTCTGATTTTAAAGCGGTTAAAGTTTCTATTTCTAGAATGTAAGCGCATTTTGGTTCCACTACCAAACGATGTGAATAATCCATTGTATACGTTCGAACAAACTTCTTTGGAAATGCTGTTATCTCATCCACATTTGTGGGTTGGGCTTCAGAAAAATAAATAAAACTATTGCTCAATCCTTGATCTTTACAGGAAACCATAGCCAAAGCAAATGCGGCTAGAATAAGATATTTTTTCATGGTAGTTTGTTTTGTTTGCCAATGCAAATGTTGTGCCACAAAAAAACCGCTGAATGGCTTCAACGGTTTCTTATATTATTGAGATTGCTTCGTTCCTCACAATGACTAAACATTAAAACGGAAATGCATCACATCACCATCTTTTACGATGTATTCTTTTCCTTCAACTCTTAATTTTCCAGCTTCTTTTACTTTTGCTTCTGAACCAAAGTTTGAGAAGTCTTCGAATGCAATAACTTCTGCACGAATGAATCCTTTTTCGAAATCAGTATGGATAACTCCAGCTGCTTTTGGTGCTGTATCTCCGATATTGATTGTCCAAGCGCGAACTTCTTTAACACCAGCTGTAAAATACGTTTGTAATTTTAATAATTTATATGCCGCACGAATCAACACTGCCGAACCTGGTTCTGTTAATCCCATATCTTCTAAGAAAACTTGACGTTCTTCGTAGCTTTCTAATTCAGTAATATCCGCTTCTGCTCCTACTGAAAGAATGATTACTTCTGCATTTTCATCTTTAACTAA
>NZ_JAKLJH010000117.1:0-8742 GCF_023151265.1 Flavobacterium sp. | reverse complement strand
CTTCATCAACGTTACAAACATATAAAACTGGTTTTGTAGTGATTAATTGGAATTCTTCCATCATATCTACCTCATCTTGATTTTGAGGAACCACAGTACGAGCTGATTTTCCAGCTAATAAAGTTTCACGAATTCTATCTAATAAAGCTTTTTCAGCTTGTGCTTCTTTGTTACCAGTTTTTGCTGCACGATTGGTTTTCTCCAAACGTTTTTCAACTGTTTCTAAGTCTTTTAATTGCAATTCGATATCGATTGTTTCTTTATCGCGAATTGGATTTACATTTCCATCAACGTGTACGATATTATCGTTATCAAAACAACGCAAAACGTGAATAATTGCGTTACATTCTCTAATGTTTCCTAAGAATTGATTTCCTAAACCTTCTCCTTTACTCGCTCCTTTTACCAATCCTGCAATATCTACGATATCAACCGTTGCCATTTGAACACGCTCTGGTTTTACCAATTCCTCTAAACGAGCAATACGTGGATCTGGAACGTTTACTACTCCAATATTAGGTTCTATAGTACAAAACGGAAAGTTAGCACTTTGCGCTTTAGCATTTGATAAACAATTAAATAAAGTTGATTTTCCAACATTTGGTAATCCTACAATTCCTGCTTTCATAAGCCCCTAAATCCCCAAAGGGGACTTTAAATTACTAGTTAATATTATTTTAAAAGTGCGCAAATATACTCTAATCCTGATTAGTATCAAAGTATTAAATAAAAGGAGTTGATGAAGTAGTTATTCTTTCGGATTTTCGACTTCCTTTTGGTTTTCTTCGTCGCCTTTTCCTAATCTTTCAATAATTGCTTTTTCTTCGGCAGTAGAGACAAAACCCGATTCAAAATCCCAATAATTCGTAAAAAAAGTGGTTCTTTTATTGATAAGTGATTTGCCTTTAAAAACATTTTTATCGCTGTATTCAAAGGTTTTTTTATTGAAATCAGTAATTACCATGTGATTCTTGACTTCTATTCGTCGCTCTTTATTTTTATAACGTTTTTCAAAACCAATAACTTCTTTAGAATTAGCTAAATAGTAGTAATTTCCATCTTGTCTGAATGTGTTTTTGAATTCTAATTTATAAACTTTTCTCGAAGCAAACATGCTTTCTTTATATGTTTGAAGTCGGTCTGGAGTCACATACGAACTAACTTCGATTATTAACTTTTTATTGCTATCGTACACCACCATAAAATCAGACAAAATTCCTTTAGATTCTGGCAAAGGAACAATTTTAATCACCAAATAATCTTCATTAGATGGATAGGTTTTTACCGAAAAATCATAAGTTTTCTTTGCTTTAGAATCCAATACTTCGTCTAAATATTTGAATTGGTAATAATTTTCGATGATATTATTCAAATCATAACCTAATATATTGGGATCAATATCGCCATCTAAAACACCAACAGCACGATTTTGTTCTACTAAAATATCGGTTTTGATATTCTTTTCATTTCCTAAAATTTGAAAATTAATTAAACCATCGTTAAAAAAAATAATCTCATTATCGCGTTTATAAAATTCGTGTAAATAGACTTTCAAACTTATAGGAATGGTGATTTTATCTTTAGAATTTTCAATAATCCGTTTTAAAATTTCTTGAGGATGATCTTTTGTGATGATGTATTCTTCTAATTGCTGTGTATTAGGTTCCATATACACTACATTTTCCTTTTTATCTAAAGTGGAAAATTTTACAATCATCTTTTTGTAGGAAGAATGCACCAATTCTAAATCAGAAGATCTGGAAAGACTTACAATTGCTTTTCCATCTTTATTGGTTAAAAAACCTTGACGGGTTTTGAGAGCAGTGATGGTCACCTCATCAATAGGCATATCGGTATCGAAATCTTTCACAATTATGGTAAACTCTATATTTTGTGAAAAGACGAAAGTAGTAAAAAACCATAATAAAAAAGTAAGTTTTTTTATCATAAATTACCGATTATCAATCAAATATAGCAAAAAATTAATTACAAAGCACTTTTTGAATGAAGTTTCTAAACCATTAAAAAACAAAAAAGAGAACTTTCAAAATGAAAATTCTCTTTACAGGATTATAAAAAATCAATTTTTATCAACCTTTAATATTGTCTTTAATAATCTCTATCAAAATAGTAATAAAAATACTAACTCCAAAAATAAAAATCATGTTTGTTGTATTTAACCAAAAACTCCATAAAGTTAATATATAAATTCGCCCTTTGTTTGTTTTCAAAACATTTACTTTTTGATTTAATTCATACTTAACTTCATCGTTCCAACTCACCTCAGAATAAAAACATGTTCTATTATTCTTATCCGTAAATTTAATTTTTTGTGGAAAAACATGAGAGATATAGGATCTATTTGATGAAAATCTACCAACAGAACGCTTAACAACTTCAAAACTTTCATTCCCAACAATTTGACCAACATAAACTTCACCCAGAGAATATTGATAAATTTTAAAAAATAAGTTTACAAATAATAAAAAGATTATGAGAGATAAAAATGTTGTTGCTAATGAATTTAATTCATAAAATCTTAAAAAAACTTTCTTCATACAAAAAACTCCTCAAATTGAGGAGCTTGATTTATTCGTTATGTAAAAACGATTGTCTATTTAACAATGTTTCTTCACTTTCTACATGATTATCATCAGGAACACAACAATCTACCGGACAAACGGCAGCACATTGTGGCTCTTCGTGGAAACCTTTACACTCGGTACATTTTCCTGGCACAATGTAATAGATATCATCTGAAATTGGAGTTTGAGCCGCATCAGAATCCACTTCGGTTCCGTCTGGTAAAATTACTTTACCACTTAGTTTTGTACCATCTTTCCATCTCCAATCATCTGCTCCTTCATAAATTGCTGTATTTGGACATTCTGGCTCGCAAGCCCCGCAGTTGATACACTCGTCTGTTATTATAATTGCCATTTCTTTACGTTTAATTGTTTAAAAGTTTAATTGTTTACAAGTTAAGACTCAAATTAATTTAAACTTTTGGCTAATGCCTTTTCACTTCCTATCTTTGTGCAAAAATACAACGTATACTAAATATAAACAAGTTACAAATGTTACAATTTGAAATAAAATCGAGTTTTGTTGAATTAGGGAATTTCTTACGTCAATTTTCTGAAGATGGAAACGTTAAATCGGCATCGGTTTTACATAACGATTTGTTCTTTGATGACTTTGCCAACTTGATTGAACTTTCGCAATCACACAATGGTTGGTTTACACCTGAACAAGTTCAATTTAGTGTACAATCTTGGGCGAAAGCGTTAACCGAAGAGAACCTAAATCAGTGGCTTTCAAACTACGATTTCTCAAAAATTGAACCGAAGAAAGTAGGATTAATTCTAGCAGGAAATATTCCGTTAGTGGGTTTTCATGATTTTCTTTCAGTATTGATTTCAGGTCATGATGTGTTGGTAAAAACATCTTCAAATGACCAACACTTATTGAAATTTTTAGCGAAATATTTGATTGCCGTCGAACCAAAACTTAATTCAAAAATAACTTTTGTAGAAGGCAAATTAGAAGGTTTTGATGCCGTAATTGCTACCGGAAGCAATAACACAGCTCGTTATTTTGAATATTATTTTAAAGACAAACCGAGTATTATTCGTAAAAACAGAAATTCGGTTGCCGTATTAAATGGAACTGAATCGCATGAAGATTTAGTAGGTTTAGGTGAAGATATTTTTAGATATTTTGGTTTGGGATGCAGAAATGTTTCTAAACTTTTTGTTCCAAAAGGCTACAATTTTGAAGCCTTCTTTAAAGCAATGTATGAATATCGTGATGTAATTCAATACGAAAAATACGCGAATAATTACGATTACAACAAAGCCGTTTTCTTGATGAGTAATTTTCAATTACTGGATAATGAGTTTTTAACGATTAAAGAAGATGTGAGTTACTCTTCGCCAATTTCTTCTGTTTTCTACGAATTCTATGAAAGTTTGGAAGAAATAACAACTCGATTGAATGCTGATGCAGAACAAATTCAATGCGTGGCTTCAAAAGATTTAATTCCAAATTCGGTTACATTTGGGCAAACCCAACAACCAAAACTTTGGGATTATGCGGATAATGTAGATACTTTGGCATTTTTAAATAGTTTGTAATATGAAAATTTCAAAAATCATCAAAATTCAAAAAGAGAAAGAAACACACAAACACGAACCCAATTTTAATTTGGAAGCAAAAGTGAATTCCAATCGAAAAGCTTTAAAAAAGAAGAAATAAATATCGAAAACGTTTTTGTTAATAACATCTCATAATTATTGTAGCATTTAAGTCTGTTTTTTATTTAAGAATTCCGAAATTTGACCTTTAAATAAATAACTACAACTACAATGAAAAAACACAACTACAGTGCAGGTCCATGCATACTTCCGCAAGAAGTATTCGAAAAATCGGCACAAGCTATTTTAGATTTCAACAACTCAGGATTATCTATTTTAGAAATTTCACACCGCAGTAAAGATTTCGTAGCCGTAATGGACGAAGCGAGAGCTTTAGTTTTAGAGCTTTTAAACTTAGAAGGCAAAGGATACGAAGTATTATTTTTAGGTGGCGGAGCTAGTATGCAATTTTTAATGACACCATACAACTTAATGAAAGTTGATGGGAAAGCAGCTTATTTAGATACCGGAACTTGGGCAAGTGGTGCAATCAAAGAAGCAAAACTTTTTGGAGAAACTGTTGTAGTAGCTTCTTCAAAAGCTGAAAATTACAATCATATTCCAAAAAATTATAGCATTCCTACGGATGCAGATTATTTCCACTGTACTAGTAACAATACGATTTTTGGAACCCAAATAAAATCATTTCCAGAAGTAAATGTTCCTTTAGTATGTGATATGAGTTCGGATATTTTTTCACGCGTATTAGATTTTTCAAAATTTGATTTAATCTATGCCGGAGCTCAAAAAAATATGGGACCAGCTGGTGCAACGTTAGTAGTGGTAAAAACTGAAATCTTAGGAAAAACAGGAAGAACAATTCCTAGCATGTTAGATTACCAACAACATGTTTCGAAAGAAAGTATGTACAATACACCACCTGTATTTCCAGTATATGCGTCACTTTTAACCTTACAATGGTTGAAAAAACTAGGCGGAATTGCTGCTATTGAAAAAATAAACGAAGCAAAAGCTAATTTACTTTACAACGAAATCGACCGTAATCCATTATTTAAGAGAACAGCGGCTAAAGAAGACAGAAGTAACATGAATGTTACGTTCTTATTAAATGATGAAGCACATCAAGAAAAATTTGATACTATGTGGAAAGCAGCTGGAATTTCTGGTTTAGCTGGACATCGTTCGGTTGGAGGATATAGAGCTTCAATGTATAATGCTTTGCCGTTAGAAAGTGTTCAGGTTTTGGTTGATGTAATGAAAGAATTAGAAAATAAAATTTAGTAATTAGCGACTAGTAAATAGTAACTAGCATAAAAAATAAAAATAAAATGAAAGTTTTAGCAAACGACGGAATTTCAAAAAGTGGAATTAAAGCTCTAGAAAAAGGAGGTTTTGAAGTAATTACAACTAAAGTAGCACAAGAACAGGTCGCTAATTTCATCAATACAAATGATGTAAAAGTAATTTTAGTTAGAAGCGCAACTAAAGTTCGTAAAGATATTATCGATGCTTGTCCAGGATTAAAAATCATTGGTCGTGGAGGTGTTGGAATGGACAATATTGATGTAACGTATGCTCGTGAAAAAGGATTACACGTAATCAACACACCAGCTTCTTCATCTGAAAGTGTGGCGGAATTGGTTTTTGCTCATTTATTCACTGGAGTAAGATTCTTACACGATGCGAATAGAAACATGCCATTAGAAGGCGATACCAATTTTGAAGGCTTGAAAAAGGCCTACGCAAACGGAATAGAACTTCGTGGTAAAACATTAGGAATTATTGGTTTTGGACGTATTGGTCAAGCGGTTGCTAAAATGGCTTTAGGATTAGGAATGAAAGTAATTGCTGCCGATAAATATGTAAGCGAAGCGGTAATTCGTGTGGATTTCTATAACGGACAATTTATCAATGTTGAAATCGTTACCGAATCATTAGAAGACGTAATCAAACATTCTGATTTTATTACGTTACACGTTCCAGCGCAAGATGGTTATGTAATTGATAAAGAAGAATTTCAATTAATGAAAGACAATGTAGGAATCGTAAATTGTGCTCGTGGTGGCGTAATTAATGAAGTGGCATTAATCGAAGCTTTAGATGAAGGAAAAGTATTATTTGCAGGTTTAGATGTTTTTGAAAAAGAACCTACACCAGAAATTCAAATTCTAATGCACCCAAAAATTTCGTTAACACCTCATATTGGAGCCGCTACTGAAGAAGCACAAGACCGAATTGGAACTGAACTTGCAGAACAGATCATCAGCTTATTGAAAAATAACTAAAATTTTTATTATCTTTAACTGAACAAAAACTATAAAATTATGTTTGATCAACTCTCAGAACTAGTAAAACAATTTGGCGGTGATGCTGTGGTAAACAATCCAGCAGTACCTAATGAACAAAATGATGCCGTAATGCAAGAAGCTGGAGGTTCTATCCTTTCAGGTTTAAAAGATATGGTTGCCAGTGGAAACATTAACGATTTAACTGGAATGTTAACTGGAAAAACTCCAATTGACGGAAACAACCCAGTTGTTCAACAGTTGACCGAAAAAGTAACTGGAAACTTAGGAGAAAAATTCGGTTTATCATCTGATGCTGCAGGAAGTGTTGCTGGTGGATTGATTCCGCAAATTTTGGGAGGATTAGTTAACAAAGCTAAAGACCCAAACCAACCTGGATTTAACATGAACGATTTAGTAAGTGCTATTTCTGGTGGAAATGGTGGCGGATTAATGGATGCCGTTTCAAAATATGGAGGTCAATTTGGTTTAGATCAAAATAATGATGGAAAAGTTGATATGGGAGATGCTATGGCTGCTGTAACAAAAAAAGGCGGTTTAGGAGGTCTTTTGGGAAAACTATTCGGAAAATAATAATCGTTATATTTTAAAAGTTAAAAGCATCGGCTAAGTCGGTGCTTTTTTTTATCTTTATACTTTCAAAATTAAAGAGCTATGAAACGTATATTTTTACTTTTATCTGCTTTATTTTTTATTCTGATAGCTTGTACAGCTTCTCAGGAGAAAAAGAGTTTTGATGATAAACCAAAACTAGAAAGCGACACCATTCGTATATCTAATGAAAAATTAGAATATGAAGTTTTAATTTTTGATGTTGGTTTTTCTTCTTGGTTCAATAGTTTTGCAAAACCGAGAAATTACCACTCTCAATCCTATTTAGAATCAAGAAATAGAGTTTGGGTTTTGGAATGGAACAGGAGAGCTATGCTTTCTTCTCAGTACAATCCAAATTTATATGAAATGTCAATTAACTATGACCAAAATATCGATTATGGTTATGAAGTAAATTATATGCTCTATAATTATTTAGTTTATTTTCAACTCAAAAACAATCAAAAACTAGGAGGTTTTACACCAAGAATTTAATTTATGAACAAACTAAAAGAACGCTGGAATGTAACTTCAAACTGGCAATTAACTATAATTTTTATTGTATTTGCAATAACGGGTTCAACAGCAGCTTATCTTTCAAAGCCATTAACAAACTTTCTTGGTATTACAAAAGAAAATCTATCGCTTTGGATTTATTGGCCAATACGTTTGATAATAATATTTCCAGCTTACCAAGTTTTATTAGTTTTAATTGGAGCATTATTTGGGCAATTTAATTTCTTTTGGGAATTTGAAAAGAAAATGCTTGACAAAATGAAATTAGGTTTTATTGGGAAATATATCGATTCAAAATTAAATAGAAAGACCGACTATTAGTCGGTCTTTATTATTACAAAGGAATATTTCCGTGTTTGCGTTTTGGTGTGTCGACCACTTTGTTTTCTAACATGCTAAACGCTTTGATTAGTTTTCTTCTTGTATCTCTTGGTAAAATAACCTCATCAATAAATCCACGTTGCGCTGCTGTGTAAGGATTCGCAAATAACTCGGCATATTCTGCTTCTTTTTCTGCTAATTTAGCTACTGGGTCAGCTGCTTCGCTAATTTCTTTCTTGAAGATAATTTCCGATGCTCCTTTTGCTCCCATTACCGCAATTTCAGCACTTGGCCAAGCAAAATTCATATCAGCACCAATGTGTTTTGAATTCATTACGTCATAAGCTCCACCATACGCTTTACGAGTAATTACAGTAACTCTTGGAACTGTCGCCTCACTAAATGCATATAACAGTTTTGCTCCGTGTGTGATAATTCCGTTCCATTCTTGATCGGTTCCTGGCAAGAAACCTGGCACGTCTTCTAATACTAATAAAGGAATATTGAAACAATCGCAAAAACGAACAAAACGAGCAGATTTAATCGAACTATTTACATCTAAACAACCGGCTAAAACCATTGGTTGGTTGGCAACAATTCCAATGCTTCTTCCACCTAAACGAGCGAAACCTACGATAATATTTTCGGCAAAATCTTTGTGAATTTCAAAGAACGAATCTTCATCGATAATTCCGCTGATTACTTCATGCATATCGTAAGGTTTGTTCGCGCTATCAGGCACAAGTGTGTCTAATTTTTCGCGAACCTCATCTTGAAATTCATAAGGCAATTTTGGAGTCGTTTCTCTATTATTCTGAGGAATGAAACTCAACAATCGTTTAATATCTTCC